>JADGGD010000057.1 GCA_019690095.1 Chloroflexota bacterium | reverse complement strand
AACTCTGCTTACAGATTCTGCTCCCCTCCAGCACCCCCAGAGCCTCCCCCAGGACTGCCAGAGGGCCCTTCCTACCACTCTTCACTTGGTAACGTGCCCTACACTGACCTGACCAATCCACTCGACGGACTGGTCAGACACGCCATATTAGTGTACTCAGTCCACACGTGGCGTGTCAAGAGACCGGCCCCCCTATCGGATCCAACGACCGCAAACCGCGCCCGCGGACCGTCTCGTCGGGGGATTAGTCAATCACGGCGAGGACTGGTGCCGTGACCACAGTGAACTATACCACCTGTCCTGCCATTTGTCAACTACATCTCGCGCCGACCTTCGAAGGCCCGGATCAAGGTGACTTCATCGGCGTACTCGAGGTCTCCGCCGACGGGCAGCCCTCGCGCCAGCCGCGTGACCCGCACTCCGAGCGGGCGCAGGAGGCCGTGAATGTACATTGACGTTGCCTCGCCCTCGAGGTTCGGGTTGGTCGCCAGGATAACCTCCCGCACGTTCCCGCGGCTAACCCGCGCGACCAGCTCGCGAATCCGCAAATCCTCCGGGCCGACTCCGTCCACGGGGGAGATCGCCCCGTGCAGGACGTGGTAGAGGCCGCGGTAACTCCGGGTCCGCTCCAGTGCCAGCACATCCAGAGGCTCCTCGACCACGCAGATCGTCGCCCGGTCGCGGGCCGGATTGCGGCAGACCGGACACGGATCCTCCTCAGTGATGTTGAAGCACTCTGAGCAGAAAACCGTCCGCTCCTTCAGGCGGATCAGTGCCTCGGCCAGAGAGCGGCTCTGCTCCGCCGGGGCTCGCAGGAGGAAATAGGTCAGGCGCTGGGCCGTCTTCGGCCCAATGCCCGGCAGACGATTGAACTCTTCGATCAGGCGAGCCACCGGCTCTGCGGTCGCCTCGGAAAACACCGCCTCGAACCTCCGTGCACATTATACCTGAATCTCGTCCCGTTCGGCCTGACTGCGGTGCCGGTTGCACGCCTCGGGGCGGCCCCCTATAATTACCGACCGATCATGGGGTCTATTGGCCCGGCTGGCCAGGTCTGATCAGGAGGATAGGTGGATCGTCGCGTTGTCGTCACCGGGGTGGGCATGGTCACCCCCCTGGGCCATACGGCTGCGTCGACCTGGGAGGCTCTCCTCGCGGGTCGTTCCGGTGCCGGCCCGATCACGCGGTTCGACGCCTCAGCATTCGAAACCAGGATCGCCTGCGAAGTGAAGGATTTCGATCCCGGTCGGTACCTGGATCGAAAAGAGGCACGGCGGATGGACCGCTATACCCACTTCGCAATCGCGGCGACCGCCGAGGCCCTCCAGGATGCCCATCTTCGCATTACCCCGGAAAACGCCGATGATATCGGCATCATCGTGGGATCGGGCATCGGCGGCATCGAGACCCTCTCGCAGCAGTTCCAGGTGTACTTTGAAAAGGGCCCATCCCGCTTAAGCCCCTTCCTCTGCACGATGATGATCGGCAATATGGCCGCCGGGCACGCGTCGATCGTCTTCGGGATGCGCGGTCCCAACTACGGGACCGTCTCGGCGTGTGCAAGCGGCGCCCACGCCATCGGCGCCGCATTCGAGACGGTGCGTCGAGGGGCCGCATCAGTCATGCTGGCCGGTGGTGCCGAGGCACCGGTTGTGCCTATCGGCATCGGGACTTTCAATTCGATGCGTGCACTCTCGACCCGTAACGATGAGCCGGAGAAGGCGAGCCGCCCCTTTGATCGTGACCGTGACGGCTTCGTCATCGGTGAGGGCGCGGGCATTCTGGTTCTCGAGGAGCTGGAGCACGCCCGGTCCCGGGGGGCGCATATCTACGGCGAGGTAGTCGGTTACGGCGCCACGGCTGACGCCTGCCACGTCACCGCACCCGCCGAGGGGGGCGCGGGCGCGGCGCGAGCGATGCTGGCCGCGCTCCGTGAGGCCGGCCTTCATCCCGATGATGTCGACTACATCAATGCGCACGGGACCTCGACCCCCTTAAATGACAAGGCTGAGACGAGCGCGATCAAGGCGGTCTTTGGAAAGCGTGCCTGGGATATTCCCGTCAGCTCGACCAAGTCCATGACCGGCCACCTCCTCGGTGCGGCGGGCGCAGTGGAGGCGATCATCTGTCTTCTGGCAATTCGCGACTCGATCGTGCCGCCCACGATCAACTTGGAGAATCCCGATCCAGACTGCGATCTCGATTATGTCCCCAACGTCGCGCGGCGCCACCGCGTCCGGGTCGCCCTCTCGAACTCGCTTGGCTTTGGCGGGCACAACGCCACTCTTATCCTCCGTGCATTCGATGAATAATCAGTAATTATGGGAGGAATGGCGACTACCGATATTATCGAGCGTGCACAGCAGATCCTCGGCATCCGGCTTAACCAGCCCCTGCTGCTGGAGCAGTCCCTCGTCCACCGCTCATTCCTTAACGAGCATCCCGACTTCCATCTCGGATCCAATGAGCGGCTGGAGTACCTGGGCGATGCGGTTGTCGGCCTGATCATCTCCCACCATCTCTACGAGTCGTTTCCCCAGGCACCGGAAGGTGTCCTGACCGCGATGCGGGCGGCGATCGTCCGGGCCCAGACGCTCGGACGCGTCGCCCGGAGCCTGGGCATCGGAGACTTGCTTTATCTCAGCCACGGTGAGATCGAAGCTGGAGGACGCGTCCGACGGCGCCTCCTCGCCCAGGCCTACGAGGCGATCGTGGGGGCGATCTATCTCGATCAGGGGCTTGAGGCGACCCGTGCATTCGTCCTGCGGACGCTCGCGCCGGAGATTGAGCGTCTGGAGCAGGAGCAACCACCTACTGACGCCAAATCCTATCTCCAACAGCTTACTCAGGGCCAGCTCGGCATTCGCCCGACCTACCACCTCCTCTCTACCTCCGGGCCCGGCCATCGGCCGCACTTCGTCGTTGAAGTCCGCGTGGGCGATCAGGTGCTCGGGGTCGGCGAGGGCCCCAGAAAACAAGAGGCCGAGCAGGCTGCCGCGCGCGAGGCCCTCGCCCGGTGGCCATCTGTCTTCGGTGGCCCCCCTCCATCCGGTCGTGCGCCTTAGGTCTCTTTCCCTCGCCGGCTTCAAGTCGTTCTCCGGGCGGACAAGCCTGGTCTTCGATCGCGGCATTACCGCGATCGTCGGTCCCAATGGAAGCGGCAAGAGCAACATCGCCGACGCGGTCCGATGGGTGCTCGGTGAGCAGAGCCTGCGCGTGCTCCGGGGCCGGCGTACCGAGGATGTGCTGTTCGCGGGAGGGCCGGGGCGGCCTCCGGCCGGCATGGCTGAGGTCTCCTTGCTCTTCGACAATACCGAGCGGTGGCTGCCGGTCCCATATGACGAGGTCATGGTCTCCCGCCGGGCCTACCGATCGGGCGAGAACGAATATCTGCTGAATCGGGACCGCGTCCGGCTGCGTGAGCTGGTAGAGATTCTGGAGCAGGCCGGTCTGAGTGCAGACGGCGTTGCCATCGTCGGTCAGGGCATGATTGACGCCGCGTTAAGCCTGCGCCCGGAAGACCGCCGCGGGCTCATTGAGCAGGCGGCTGCCCTGGGCCACCTCCAGGGGCGTCTGGCCGATGCCCGAGAGCGCCTGCTCCAGGCCGAGCAGAACCAGCAACGGATCGCGGCGGTTGTCGCCGAACTCGCGCCCCGGCTGCGTACTCTTGAGCACCAGGCCCGTCAGGCGCGGGAACGGGAGCGTCTGCAAGCCGAGCTGATCCGTGAGCTCCTCCGCTGGTACGGCCATCTGCTCGCCCACCCCTTCCGCGAGATCGGCGACGTCGACCGGGATGCCGCGCGCGTCCGGGGGCAACAGGAGCAGGCGGCGGCGCGCCGTACAGCCCTTGCGGTGGAACTCGAGCAGGTGGCACGACACCGCGCTGATCTCACGGCGCAACTGGCAGAGGTAAGCAGCCGTCTTGAAAGGCTCCAGCGACAGCAGGCAGAGCTGGAACACGCAGAGCACACCGATCGCCTTCGGGCTGATGTCCTGACCCAGAGGATCAGTGAGGCTACCGCCGAGCGTACCCGCCTTGCCGCGGAGATCGAGAAGGAAGAGGCGCGGCTGAACGGGCTGGAGGATGAGCGCGCGCGCCTCCACCGCCAGCAGCAGGTCCTGGCGGAGCAGCTCGCGGCGCTCTCTGATCGGGCAGATGACTGGGAACGGCGGCGAGCCATCCTTCGGGAAGCGATCGAGGCGGCACGCCGGGAACAGCGTGAGGCAGAAACAGAGCGATCCACCGCCGCTATTCGCTATGGCTCGCTCCGGGATCAGCTGGCACGTCTGCAGCAGTCCTACGCGGAGCACGCGCGCCGCCTGAGTGACGCTCAGACAGCGCTGGATGCGGCCCGACAGGAGGTGGAACGGGTCCAGTACCAGCTGCGCTCCAGCGAGGAGCACCTGCACCATTTGCGAGAGCAGGTACGTGGTAGGGAGACGACCGTTGCCCGGCTCCGCGAGACCCTGCGGGAGCACGAAAACGGGCTCGCGGCAGTCGACCGCGACCTCGGCCTGGCCCGAGCGCGGCTTGAGGCGCTCCAGGATGTTGAAAGCGGCGGGGCCGGCTATTTCGCCGGTGTCCGGGCGGTCCTTCGCGCGGCGCGTGGCCAGGCACGTGAGCGACTCACCGGGATTCTCGGTGTCGTGGCAGGCATCATCGAGGTCGACGATACGCTTGAGACAGCCATCGAGACCGCCCTTGGTAGCCACGTTCAGGATCTTGTGGTCGCGCGCTGGGAGGATGCTGAGGCCGCGATCGCCTTCCTCAAACGCACCGGCGCCGGACGTGCGACGTTCCTGCCGCTGGATACCCTTCGACCACCACGGCGTCCGCCAGCGCCGACAGCTTCTGAGCCGCTCGGCGTTGCCGCTGACCTGGTCCGGGTCGCTGAGCCGCGCTTTCGCCTTGTCAGTGAGTTCCTGCTCGGACATACCCTGATCATCCCGGATCTCGCCGCCGCCCGGCGCCTTCTGAGAGATATCAGCCCCGCCTGGCAGCTTGTTACACTCCACGGCGAGATCGTTCGCCCCGTTGGCACAGTCACCGGAGGGGCCGCGGTCCAGAATCGGGGCACACTGGCCCGACAGCGTGAGCTTCGCCAGATGCGGACGCTGGTAGACCGTCTGTCGGCCGAACGGGACCGCCGGGTGTCGGCGGTTGCCGCAGCCCGGTCCGACCTCGAGGCCGCGGCGAGCCAGCTTGCTGAACTCACCGGGATGCGTCGACAGGCCGAGGACGCGCTCCAGCAGCACCGGGCTGCGCTCGATGCAGCACGCCACCGCCAGGAGCGGATGGCAGATGCGGCACGGTGGCATCAGGAGGCACTCTCGCGCGTTGCAGGCGAGCTCGCCGCGGTCCAGGCGGAGCTGGAGCAGGCGCGGCAGGCAGAAGAAGCAGCGACCGCTGCACGGGAGAGTGCCGCCGCACGGCTTCAGCGGGCCGAAAGCGATGGAGAGGCATTCGAAAAGGCGATCGCGGATGAGGCTCGCCAGCTCTTTGAGCTACGCGCGGCGCTCAGTTCCACCCGCCAGGAGCTGCAGCGGACAGCCACGATGATTCAGGAAACCCACAGCCGTCTAACCCGCCTCCGCGAGCAGGCGATCCGGGTCTGCGAGCGCCAGAATACCGCAAGCCGAGAGCTGGAACAGCTCTGGCAGGAGATCGAGGAGCGGTCGCGCCAGTCCGCGCAGACCCTCCAGCAGATCTCCGTTCTGGATGACCATCGGTCGGCCCTTCTGGCGGCTATCGACGAAGCTTCTGGAACGGAGCGGGCCCGTGCCGCCGAACTCCGCGCGGCAGAAGAGGATGAGCGGGCGGCGGTAGAACGAATGCGTGCCCTGGAGCAGCGCCGGGAGCGCGCAGTGTTAGAGATCGATAGCCTTCTCCGTCAGGTCGCGCTGGAGCTCGGAGATGTCCAGCACGCCGCGATCGAGGCGGCGGGCCTTTGCGTCACGCTCGCGAGTGGAAGCACGCTGATATCGGAACTCCGCGAGGTCGACGATCCTGAACGGCTCCGATCCCGCATCGAGGCCATACGCACCCGGCTCCGGTCGCTCCCGTACGGTGCAGGCGTGATCAGCGAATACGAGGCGGAACGCTCGCGGCTGGCGTTCTTGACTGAGCAGGCAGGCGACCTCGAGCGAACCATCGAGACCCTACGCCAGACGATCGACGAGACGCGCGCGGCGATGCGGATGCGCTTCCGCGAGACGTTCGCGGTCGTGGCCGACCGCTTCTCTCGACGCTTCGTTGAGATGTTTGGCGGTGGATCGGCGCAGTTGATCGCTGCCGAGGAGGAAGGCGGCATCGAGATCATCGCCCAGCCTCCGGGGAAGCGGGCCACCGCACTGGCTCAGCTCTCCGGCGGCGAGCGGGCCCTCACGGCCGCGGCCCTCATCATTGCCCTGATCGAGGCTCTCCCTCCCCCCTTCTGTGTGCTGGACGAGGTTGACGCGGCCCTCGACGAAAGCAACGTCCGACGGTTCTGCAATGTCCTGACATCGCTGGCTACACGGACACAGTTCATCGTGATCACCCACAATCGGCGGACCATGGAAGCCGCGTCAGCGATCTACGGCATAACCCTCCACAACCGGGTCGAGAGCCGCGTCCTGTCGCTCCGGCTCGCGGACGTTCCGGGTCTACCATCTTCCTCGGAACGGGCTCGCGAACGCGCGGAGCCGCGGCATTCGACGGCGAGACCCGCATAAGGAAGATATCCCTGCGGCGGGCGTACGAGCCCGGCACCGTCTGGGGGGCCAGCAGAGCAGCCGCGTATGCGGTCGCATGGGGCCATCCTGCATCCCGGCGAAGGCAGATTAGAAATGCGCGAAGGGCGCAGCGCGGCACCGGCCGGGTACCGACTAGCGGCTGCCCGCGTGCTATAATCGTTCCGCTTCGACTTGAGATCTGGGGTCCCGATGGCTGGTTTCGCCCACCTTCATGTCCACAGTGAATATTCCCTCCTCGATGGCCTTGGGCGGATCGAGCAGATTGTCGAGCGGGTCCGCGAGCTGGGCATGCGCTCGATTGCCCTGACGGATCACGGCGTGCTTCACGGCGCGATCGACTTCTATGTCGCGGCGAAGGAAGCTGGTCTGCGGCCAATTATTGGTTGTGAGGTGTACGTCGCGCCGGGCAGTCGCACGGACCGTCGCCCAAAGATCGATGCGAGCCCCTACCACCTGGTGCTCCTGGCACGGGACGAGGTTGGGTACCGCAATCTGGTCCAGCTTGTGACGCGTGCCCACCTCGAGGGCTTCTACTATAAGCCCCGGGTGGACCGTGACCTGCTGGAGCGGCATCACGAAGGGCTGATCTGCCTGAGCGCCTGTGCCTCCGGCGAGGTGCCGCGCCTGATCCAGGCTGGGGATCTGGACGGTGCTCGAAAGGTGGCGGCGTGGTACCGCGAGGTATTCGGTCGCGAGAACTACTACCTCGAAGTCCAGCGCCACGACGGGCTGCCGTGGTTGGATGACATCAACCGCGAGCTGGTGGCGATCGCGCGCGAACTCGACCTCGGGGTTGTTGCGACGAACGATGCGCACTATGTGCTGGCGCGGGATGCACGCGCCCAGGATCTCCTGCTGTGCATTCAGACAAACAGCACACTCGATGACCCAAAGCGCATGCGCATGACCGGCGACAGCTACTATCTGAAGTCGCCGGAGGAGATGGCACACCTCTTCGCAGACTACCCGGAGGTTCTGCGGACGTCGCTGGAGATCGCCGAGAAGTGTGATCTGAAACTGGAGTTCGGGCGCGTCCACCTTCCCCAGTTCGATGTCCCGGAGGGATTTACCCCGGAGACCTATCTCGAGCATCTCTGCCGCGAGGGTCTGCGTCGTCGCTACACGCACGTGACGCCGGAGATTGAGGAACGCCTCCGATATGAGCTGGAGGTGATTCGGGAGACGGGCTTCGCGCTCTACATTCTCATTGTCTGGGACATCGTCTCCTTCGCCCGCCGCCGCGGCATCATGTACGGGCCGCGCGGCTCAGCGGCCGGTGCCCTCGTCCTGTACCTTCTCGGCATCAGCGATGTCGACCCGATCGCGAATAACCTGACCTTCGAGCGCTTTCTCAACATCGAGCGGAAAGAGATGCCGGACGTCGACATGGACTTTGCCGACGACCGGCGCGAGGAGATGATCGAGTACGTTGCCCAGAAGTACGGACGCGATCACGTAGCGCAGATCATCACCTTTGGAACGCTCGGTGCGAAGGCGGCGATCCGGGACGTCGGCCGCGCCCGCGGTTTGCCCCTGCCGGAGGTCGATCGGGTAGCCCGCCTGATTCCATCACTGCCGGTGGGGATCACCATCGATCAGGCACTTGCTGAGAACCCTGAGCTCAAGCGTCTCTATGACGAAGACGAGGTGGTACACAGCCTGATCGAAGATGCCAAGAGCATCGAAGGCATCGCACGCCACGCCTCGACCCACGCCGCAGGAGTAGTTATCTCGCGGGATCCCCTGGATCAGATTGTGCCTCTTCAGTACACGAGCCGCGGCGACAACAGCGTGATGACCCAGTATCCCATGGGAGCGCTCGCCAAGATCGGCCTTCTGAAGATGGATTTCCTGGGGCTCACCAACCTCACGATCCTGGGGCGAACTCTGGAGATTATTCGGCAGGTCCGCGGCATCACGATCGACCTCCAGAAGATTCCCCTGGACGATCAGAAGGCCTTCGAGATGCTCGGCCGCGGCGAGACTGTCGGCGTTTTCCAGGTCGAGGGGCGGGGCATGACCCAGTACCTGAAGGAGCTCCGACCGACGAACATCGGCGATATCGCCGCGATGATCGCGCTCTATCGTCCGGGCCCGATGGGCAACATCCCACACTATATCGCCCGCAAGCACGGGCTGGAGCCGGTGGAGTATCCGCATCCGCTCCTCGAGGAGACGCTCCGTGATACCTTCGGCGTGCTGACCTACCAGGACCAGGTACTGCAGGTGCTCCGCAGGGTCGCGGGCTACAGCCTTGGTCAGGCGGACATCGTCCGGAAGGCGATGGGCAAGAAAGTCCGCTCACTTATGGAGCAGGAACAGCCTCGCTTCCTGGAGGGGGCACGGAAGAACGGGCTCACCGATGAGGAGGCGCTGCGGATCTGGGAGCTCCTCGAGCCCTTCGCGGGCTACGGGTTCAATCGTGCCCACGCCTGCTGCTACGCCATGGTCGCGTATCAGACAGCCTACCTCAAGGCGAACTACCCGGCCGAGTACATGCTGGCCGTCCTGCGTGCGGCGACCGGCAATATCGAGAAGACAGTCACCGCGGTGACGGAGACACGGCGCCTGGGTATTCCGGTGCTCGGGCCCGATGTGAACGCCAGCGAGGTGGAGTTCTCGATCGAGAGCACACCACGCGGGCCAGCAATCCGCTGGGGCCTGGCCGCGATCAAAAACGTCGGTGAGATGGCTGTCCGGCCGATCATCGAGGCCCGGTCGGCCCGCGGGCCGTTCAGGTCGATCGACGATTTCTGCGAGCGGGTGGATCTCCGCGGGGTGAATAAGCGAGTTCTGGAGAGCCTTATCAAGGCTGGAGCCATGGATTCGCTTGGTCGCCGGGAGCAACTCCTGGCTGCGCTTGATCGGATTGTCACGGTAGCCCAGAAGAGCCAGCAGGCGAGCGAAGCCGGTCAGGTCAGTCTGTTTGATATGCTGCCGACTGATCAGGCCGCTCGCGGGATCACCCTGCCGGAGGTGCCTGAGGTTCCAGCGCGGGAGCGTCTCGCGTGGGAGAAAGAGCACCTTGGGGTCTACTTCTCGGACCATCCTCTCCAGCAGCACGCGGCCCGGCTGCTGGAGGTCGTTACGGTCCAGGTGAGCGAGGTCACCGAGGATATGGTGGGCCAGCGGCACACACTGGCCGGGGTGCTGGTTGCTCCGCGAACATTGTTCACCAAGAAGCGGGAGCCGATGGCTTCAGCACAGCTGGAGGATCTTACCGGCACCATCGACGTGGTGGCCTTCCCGCGAGTCTACGAGAAGACGCGGGAGCTGTGGACGGCTGATGCACTGGTCGTCATGACCGGGAAGATTGACCTTCGTGAAGAGCGCTTTCAATTGATTGTCGAGTCGGTCGAGCCACTTGCCGCCGCGGATAACGCGGGGCCGAGCGAGCCCGCCGGTCTGGAGATGGAGGAGCCCGACCGGTCCCTGATCCCGGTGAATGGCAGTGGAAATGGCCACGCGGGGAGCCGGGGGAACGGGAATGGGCGCCATGATCTACCGGAGCCGGCTGTTCCCCGCGCATCCGGGCGCACCGCCGGGCCGCGGCGGCGTCTGATCCTTCATCTGCGGCGGACGGCCGACGAGCAGACCGATCTGCAACTTTTCCAGCGGACCAGCGTTATACTGCATGAGCATCAGGGCGGCAACGACATCGTCGAGATGGTCATCTCCGGACGCGAGCGCCCCCGCGTTGAGTTGGAATGGCCATCCCTCGGCCTGCGCTGGGACCGTCAGGTCGAGCGCAAGCTGACTGAGCTTCTCGGGGCCTCGGCCGTTCACGTCGAACTTATCGAGGAAAGGGAGCAAGCGGTTGTCCCGTGAGGCGATTCGTTGCCAACTGGGTTGTCATTGTCCTGGCGGTGTTCATCGCCGCCTGGCTCCTGCCCACCCGAATCACCTACGGTTCAACAGCCGACGTCCTGCTCTTTGCCCTGGTCCTCGGATTGCTCGATGCGTTCGTCGGACCGGTCCTGCGCGTCCTGTCGTTTCCGCTCACGGTAGTGACATTCGGGCTATTCTCGCTGGTGATCAACGCGATCCTCTTCTGGCTCGCCGCGATCCTGGTGGGCAACGTGGAGGTGTCGGGCTTCCTCTCGGCACTCCTTGGTGCGCTGATCATCAGCGCGGTGAATCTCGTGATCGGGCATCTCCTGGTGTGATGTATGGCCGGCGGACCGACCTCTAAAGGGGGAAAGGCACACGTGAGCTCGTACCTGAAGCTACTCTACCCGGGCATGCACATCAAGCGGTGGCTTGTGCTCCTGCTGGTCGGTATTACCCTGATCAGCCTGGGCATCGCTTACCTCATCGTCCAGATGTACCGCACCCAGCCATTTCCCTGGTACGTCGGTTACCTGACCCTCCAGTTCATCGAGCGGCCGATCCGCGGTGCTCTCTTTATCACTGTCGGGGCGATCGTCTCGGCAGTGGCGATCCTCCGCCTCAATCACTCGATCCTCGCCCCCTTCCTGACCAACGGCCAGGAGAACATCTTCGAGATCATTCATCAGCACCGGCGCCGCCAGCGCGGACCGAAGATCGTTGCTATCGGTGGGGGAACAGGCCTGTCAACCCTGCTCCGGGGGCTGAAGGAATATACCGATAATCTCACCGCGATTGTGACAGTCGCCGATGATGGGGGCTCGTCGGGTCGGCTCCGTGCTGAGCTGGGTATTCCCCCGCCCGGCGACTTTCGTCAGTGCCTCGTGGCCCTGGCTGATGTCGAGCCGCTGATGACCCGCCTCTTCCAGTATCGGTTCACTGAAGGCCAGGCCCTCGAGGGCCACAGCTTCGGCAACCTGTTCATCGCCGCGATGATCGCGATCACCGGGAACTTCGAGCGGGCTATCCGGGAGTCCAGCCGAGTCCTGGCTGTCCGTGGACAGATCGTCCCATCGACGCTCGAGAACGTCACCCTGTGGGCCGAGTTCGAGGATGGCGTCGTCGCGCGCGGGGAGTCGAGCATTCCGAAGGAGCACAAGCGCGTGCGGCGGGTCTTCCTCCAGCCTGCACACCCGGCCGCTTACCCGGATGCCATCCGGGCGATTCTCGAGGCCGATCTGATCGTCATTGGGCCAGGGAGCCTGTTCACCAGCGTCCTCCCCAACCTGCTCGTAGAGGATATCGCGCGCTCCATCCGTAGCTCGCGTGCCATGAAGGTGTACGTCTGCAATGTGGCAACCGAGGCCGAAACCGACGGATTCTACGTCATGGACCACATTCGCGCCTTCGAGCAGCACGTGGGTCCTCACCTGTTCCAGTACGTTCTTGTCAACAGCAACCTGAATGTCAATCTATCCCCATCTGCACCGACGCGCCTGGTCACACTGACCGACGAAGCGGCGAACAGCGGCTACAACGTTATCCTTGCCGATGTCATCGACCCGGTAGAGCCGCGCCGGCACAATCCGAAGAAGCTGGCGTTGAGCCTCATGCGTCTCTATGAGGCGCACGACCATCTCGATCATGCGAGCTGGAATGGTCGCGAGACCGGCGAGGAGCGTACGCTGGCACGGGTTGACCGCTAGCGCTGCTCCGGCAGCCTTGCCGGGGCGGGCGCCGCCGCCGATCGCGCGGTCCGCAGTCGGCTGAAGAGCTGGAGATAGTCTGCCAGGTAGCGAGTGATGAGGAAGTTCTCACGGACCCGCTCCCGACCGTTGGCACCGAGCCGGTCGGCCAGGGCCGGATCGAGCAAGAGCTCGCGGGTTCGCGCAACACAGTCGGCGTTCGTCTTCACCAGGTAGCCAGAATAGCCGGAGCTGACCTGGAGCGGAATTCCCCCCACGGCGGTTGCCACGACCGGCCTGCCCTTCCAGAGTGCCTCCGATACAGTGAGCGCGAATCCTTCCCGAATCGATTTCTGCAGAACGACGCGAGAGGACCGCTGGAACGCGTTCACCTCGAGGTTGCCGACGCCAATCATATTCGTGAGGAGGTGGATGTCCGGATCCTCGCCGGCCCGGCGCGCAGTAAGCTCAAACCAGCGGATACCCTCAGGGTCATCAGACGCCATGGCTCCAACAAGCAGGAGCTGGAGACCGGGAACATCCCGCCGTACCCGGCGGTAGACATCGATCAGACCCAGGGGATCCTTCCAGGGATCAAAGCGGGAGACCTGGCAGATGATCGGTCGGGTCGGGTCGATCCCGAAGCGGTTCAGTACCCGGTGGATCGTTGCCTCGTCGAGATCGACATTCTTCGTACTGAGGGGATCAATGGCAGGCGCGATCAGCGCGATCTCCGGAACTGGTGTATCGGCTTTGACGTACCCCTGCATCGTGAAGATCGCTGCATCATAGGGCGTCAGATAAGTTCGCAGGAAGCTCCAGATATCCGGGCGTGCGCGCGTCAGGTCGATGTGGCAGCGCCAGATCCAGATTGCTGCCTTCTGCGAGGGATCGCGTGCCTCGAGAAAATACGGCAGGCCAGCTGGCTGCGGATCGTGGACGATGACGATATCGTAGTGTCCTTCGAAGAGTTCAGCCGTCAGCTGGTTATACTGCTGCCACACCCCGGCCATTCCTGGGGTCCAGCATGCCTCGATGAGGCGCTCTCGGATACGGCCGCGGGGACGCAGGAACGGCTCCAGGCGGACGGCTGTCTCGGCGAGGCCGGCTCCCTGGAGCAGGTTATGCAGCGCTTTGGTAACCTCCCAGAGCTCTGGTGATCCCGCCATTAACCGCCACTCCGCATCAAGGCCGACCGACCGCATGAGTGGGACCAGAGCAGTGAGGAGTTCGGCCACCCCACCACCGAATGCGGTGGCGTTTACGTGGAGCACTCGCAGGCCGCGCAACGGTGCAGCGAGCGCGAGGATCTCATCGATGCGGGCATCTCCGACGATCGGGCGGTAATCGTCAATATGCTTGATGGGAAGCGGAACGGGCTCCAGCATCCTCTGAGACCTCGTGCGGTACTTCATATCCGGGACCCACTCGGCGCCTGCACCGGATAATGGCCTGGTGCTGGCGAGAGCGGGAATTTGGCCCTGCCCGGCCTTCTCAGAGGCCTGACGCATTCGGCGGGCCACGGCCGCCGCACTCGTGGGCCATCTATTCGAGCGCGCCGAACCGGCCAAGCCGTAAGCCAGGGGAAATGCTCCGTACCACAGCAGGACCATCGCGATGCCGGCCCTCCAGCACCGTATCCAGCAACCGCTCCAACCGGGTCCGGCGCGATATGGTATGCTTGCGGTAGCATGGCACGCCGATGACCGACCCGGCCTGTCGGCTCTGGGCGTGGGATCTTTCGATGCGTGCGGAAGCGACGGCATCGTGGTCCCAGAGGCAGGGAGGTCACATCCGGCTCGCGGAAGGATCGAACTGTGACATTTCTTGAGAAGCTCCGGAAGGCGATTCAGGCACAGCAGTCACTCCTGTGCATCGGCCTTGACCCCGACATTGGTTCCCTGCCGGCCTGCCTCCCGCGATCCGTGGATGGAATTCTCTCCTTCAATCGGGCCATCATCGAAGCGACAGTGGATCTGGTGTGCGCGTACAAGCCCAACCTGGCCTTCTACGAGGCGCTGGGCGCGCCGGGGCTGGATTGTTTGGCCCGAACGCGGGAGATGGTTCCTCCGGAGATCCCGGTCATTGGCGATGCCAAGCGCGGCGATGTCGGCCATACAAACCGGCAGTACGCACGTGCGCTGTTCGATGTGTTGGGATTCGACGCCGTGACCGTTCACCCCTACCTCGGAGGGGAGGCCCTGGAGCCATTTCTTGAGCGGTCTGACCGCGGGGTGTTCATTCTCTGCCGCACATCGAACCCGGGGGCAGCAGAACTGCAGGACATTATGGTCGCCGAGAGCGGAACGATCTGCTCCCTATACGAGTATGTTGTCTGGCGCGTGCACGCCTGGAATACGCGAGGCAACTGCGGGCTCGTCGTGGGGGCGACATCGCCGCAAGAGCTGCGGCGTATTCGTGAGCTGGCGCCTGATTTGCCGCTCCTTGTCCCGGGGATCGGCGCGCAGGGCGGTGACCTCGCAGAAGCTGTGGCAAGCCATCGTGCTGATGCTCCGACGATTATTGCTGTTTCACGGGCGGTCCTCTATGCATCCGGGGGAGCGGACTTTGCCGCGGCGGCCCGGACTGCGGCAGAGCATCTGCGCGAACAGATGCGTGCCGCAGTGACGGGGTGAATGCGGTGCGAGGCAGTGACCGGCGAGCTTGCACTGGTTGACGCACGCCATGGTTGTCGAGTTTCGACTTGGAGACGTGGTCCGTCTCCGCAAGCCGCACCCGTGCGGGAGCTATGAGTGGCGGATTGTGCGCCTGGGTGCTGATATCGGCCTGCGGTGTCAGCGGTGTAACCGGCGGGTCCTGATGGTGCGGAGCGAACTCGAGCGGCGGATGAAGGGTTTCGTGAGTCGTGGCGAAGCAGACCATGATCCAGGCGCGGCCGGCGATGGCTAGCACTGCTGTTTCCTCGCACGGTCGCTCGATTTTTCACAATCGGCCGTTCATGACCCTGTGGGCGGCCCAGTTCGTATCCCAGACCGCGCAGCAGGCTATCTGGTTCGGGATGATCGTGGTCGTCGAGCAGGTGAGCCAGTCGAGTGCACACCTGAGCGCGGCGATCCTCTCCACGATCATCCCGGGCATCCTCTTTGGGCTGTTTGCGGGGGTCGTAGTCGACCGGAGCAATAAGAAAGCGGTTCTGGTAACGACGAACTTCCTGCGTGCGGCAACGGTTCTTGGCTACCTGCTCTACCACTGGTCGCTGTACGCCGTCTACGGTATCAATTTTCTGTTCGTTGCGATCAGCCAGTTCTTCGGTCCTGCCGAGGCATCAACGATCCCGGCGCTAGTGCCGCGGCGTGATCTGGTCACGGCGAACTCCCTGTTCAACTTGACCTTCACCATCTCCCAGCTTGTCGGGATCGTGCTCCTGGCCCCGTGGGTGATCAAGTTCCTGGGTGCGCCGGCGCTCTTTATCACAGTCGCGGGCATCTATGTCGTGGCAGGGATTCTGACCTCTCTTCTCCCGCCCGGCGTCCCCCCGGAGCGGGGGCTTGGGACGCTTCGCCGCGACACCGTCATCAGCGTCATCCGGAGCGAGGTTCTCGAGGCGTGGCGCTTTATCCGGTTCGACCGTCGAACATGGTGGGCGATGATCTTCGTAACCATGGCATCGACCCTGATGCTGATCCTGGCCATGCTGGCGCCGCGCTATGTTGTCGTGATTATTGGGATTCAGCCGGAAGATGCCGTTTACCTGTTCGCGCCCGCGGGCATCGCTATCTTCCTCATGACCGTGACCATGGATCGGCTTGTCCGCCGCGTGGGCGAGATGCCGCTGGCCTACGTGGGAGGGATCATCAGCAGTGCGGCCCTGGTCGGACTAGCGGTTATTCCGCGACTGATCGGACCGGCACGGCAGGCCGCGCGCTCCCTGCTGCCAGGCATTGTTTCGCCTCCCGGCGGGTGGACCATCGTGCCGGTGCTGATGGCGTTGTCAGCGGCGATCGGGGTGGGTTTTGCCCTGTCCACCATTCCCTGTCAGAGCGTTCTGATGGAGCGTGCGCCGGTGCAGAGCCGGGGGCGAATCTTCTCGGTCCTCCTGATGATGGGGAATGTTGCCGCGATCGTCCCGCTGGCGTTCCTGGGAGAGATCGCCGATCTGATTGGCGTGAGCATGGTCATTGGCCTCGTTGGGGTGGCGACCATGGCGATCACCCTGTTTGGGCTGCGAGAATGGCAGGCAGTCACCGGCGTGCCGCAGCGAGAGGTAGAACTACCGCTTTCCTGAGTGCGGCTCTTCGAACTGCCGCAGCCGTGCCCCGCATCGTATAATGGTTACCTGGGCCCTGGCGGAATGCCGCTGCGGCAGAGCCGTGCCGTTCACAGGAACGGCCGAACAGGTAGGTGCCGCATTGGGGATACGCAATCGCAGGATTAGATGGGCGTACCCCGCAGGAGCGGGGCAGAGTGCCCGGGCTGATAGCTGGACGGTCGTGAGGCCAATCCACAGACGAGGGTAGTTAATGCCAACACTCAACTCGGGACAGGATTACGTCAATCGCATTCATGAAGAGGTTGCGGCGCTGGAGCGCGAGCTTCAGGGGGACGTTCCAGCGCGGCTCACCCGGATTGCGCGAGCACTCGGCATCCCGGACCATCTCGCCCTGGCGGCGGTGTATCGGGCGGCTCGGCGGAGTGGGCTGACGATCGAGCAGTTTGAAAACGACGTTGAACAGGTGTTGTTCTCCCGGGTGCCATCCAACGGGGCGCGCGAATAACATCGGAGGCACTTGGTCTGACCGGGTATAGGCGTGCCTGCCTGCCGTTGGGCTGGCATCCTGGCAGAGCCACCGCGAGCGCGACGTCGCTGATTGCGGATGTCAGTCGGTTTGGGCTACAATCAAAACCGGACGCGGTCAACCCGGAGGAGCGGGGTCGATCCGTTCGGATGCGGGCCGTTAGCTCAGCTGGCAGAGCACCTGACTTTTAATCAGGGTGTCGCAGGTTCGAATCCTGCACGGCCTACCTGAAATCGGGCGCCGGGACGGGGATTTCCGCCCGGCGCTCTCCTTTTCCTCTC
>JADGGD010000303.1 GCA_019690095.1 Chloroflexota bacterium | reverse complement strand
GTCGAGGGGTTATTTGCGCTCTGGGACGAGCGCTGTCGAGAACGGGCCGATCTCCGCCTCTATACCGAGGTCGACGACGACGAGCGTGTTCTGCGGCGGGTTTACCGTGACATCACCGAACGGGGTGCCAGCCTGGACGGTGTCGTCGCCTGGTACCGACGCGATGTAAAGCCGAACTACCCCATCTATACTGCCTCCACACGCCGCTACGCTGATCTTGTCATCCCTACCGATCATCCAACAGACGTCGCGGTGGCGGTCGTCGCCGCGGCCGTTCGCGCCCTGGCGGGGCGCGAGAATGTCCATCCGGCCTGAACGGGTCTGCTGGCGCACCAGGCTTCGCGGATACTCATAACTCGCGCTGTCGACGCGTGTTCTGGTGTCACCCGGGTGACAGTGGGTACACGCGGCCGCGGCTATGCTTGAGGGGCGAAAGGGTGCACCGCTCTCACCGTTGCCACCCGGCACGGGGAGAGCCAGGCCGCGACTTTGTGCGGAAGGAAAGGCTGCCGGGCAGGTATACGGCCAGAAGTCGGGTTTGATCCCTACAGGGCACGTTGAGAGGACGACCTCCAGGGCAGTCGTGTGGTGAGACGTGGGATCCAGTGAGTTTCACTTCGTCAGTCGATGGCAGGCTCTGGGAACGCGCGATGAGGCGTACGCGATCCTGGCTGACCTCCCGTCCTTGTCCTCCTGGTGGCCTGCGGTGTACCTTGACTGCGATCTCGTTGAGGATGGCGGCCCGGATGGCATCGGATTGGAGGTCTGCGTCTGCACGCGGGCGTGGTTCTCCCAGGTTCAGCTCTGGCACCAGCGGATCGTTGCCGCGACGGCGGCACGCGAGCTGGTGATTGATACGATTGGCGATATCGAGGGACGCGGACGATGGATCATTGATCAGGATGGTCCGCGGGTCGTGGTGGTTGCTGAGTGGCGCGGGAGGGTGCGGCATGCACTCGGAGCGCGCCTCGGGTGGATCCTCAGGCCGTTTCTCGTCTCTAACTATCACTGGGCCATGGCCCGCGGCGAGGAAGGACTGCGCCTGGAGATTGCGCGCCGCCGTGCTGCCGCGTTCTGCACAGGAGAACGATCGGCAAATCGACCCGATGTCGGTGCTGCGTGGGAGGACCGGGCGACCAGCCGGGACACCGGCTCCAGCAGCGCTGATCTCGGCCGGTGGTGACGGTTTTCCCGGCTGGCGAGTTTCAGACGAGCTGTCGCTGGAAGTAGTCCGGGCGCAGGATAGTGACAGTGCGGCGATCGATCCGGATGATGCCCTGCTGGCGCCAGTCGTTCAGGATGCGGTTGACGCGCTGGCGCGAGGCTCCCACCATGCCGGCCAGATCACTCTGGGTCAGGGGAAGATTGATCCGAATGCCTTCCGCCGTTCGGACCCCTCGCTCGGTGCCGAGCTCGAGAAGCTTCTGGGCAAGGCGACCGGGAAGGTCAAGAAAGTAAGTCCGGCGGAGCTGGTTGTCCAGTCGTCGGATGTGACCAGCCAGGATCGCCAGGATGCGCTCGGCAGCATCGACGTGCTCACGCAGGAAAGCGCGAAAGTCCTGCCGGTGGAGCACGAGCGCCTCGACAGGTTCAAGGGCAATGACGGTCGCCGAGCGCGGCTGATCGTCCAGCAGGGCCATCTCGCCGAAGAAATCGCCGGGGCCAAACAATGCGACGATCGCTTCATCACCCTCAGCGGTCGAGAGAACGACCTTGACCTGACCGCGCAGGAGAATGACCAGGTAACGGCCGGGCTCTCCCTCGGTGAAGATGGTCTGCCCGCGGCGATAGCGGCGGAGCTTCAGGCATTCTGCGAGATGGGCCCGTTCGCGCGCGGCGAGGCCCCTGAAGAGAGGAATGGCGGCAAGGACGGCATCTCGATCCCGACGATCCTGGCGAACCGTCATCCGCCCTTGCTCAGGAAGCATGTCTCCTGACCGCCGCTCCTTGTCCGGCCGAAGTACTGTCCGGATGGCTGTCCGCGAGGTGCCTGATATCACCTTCAGCCGCGATCACCTGCCGCGGAGGGATCGGGCCCGCGCACGTGTGGCGGACACACCCTCGGCGGCTGACACGGTGGGCTGCTGGCCTGTCAGATATTCTATGCGCGGCAGGTGCCTGGCGCAATGGTATCGAGCGGGAGGGCGTACTGCCAGCCGACGCGGGCGGGCCGGGGATCGGCAGGCAGCGGCTGGTGGTCCAGGCCGGTCAGGGCAATCGCCGTACCGACGCGCTGGAGCACCTGCTCGCGGTAGGCTGGCGGCGGGTCCGCCCGGCCGCGGTATCCGCGCTCGTAGCTGGCGGCGAGGTGGGGAAACTCCTGACGGAGGAACTGAATGAACCACTCCCGCAGGCCCGGCGCAAGGCGCAGAACGCCCGGCCAGACGGCCACTGCACCGTGATCGGCTGCCGCCTGGACGACTGCCTGGATTGCCGCCCGGGAGTCGGTGAGGCCCGGCAAGATCGGGGCGAGGAAGATGCCGGCCGGAATGCCTGCCGCGCGGAGCCGTTCGAGGGCGCGCAGGCGACTGGCCGGCGGTGGCGTGCCTGGCTCCACACGCCGCCAGATGTCGCGATCAAGGGTGATAAGGCTGATGTGGACCATGAAACGGGTATCCCGGGCGAGCTGCTGCATAATGTCGCAGTCGCGCACGACGAGGGTGCCCTTGGTGGTGACCGAGCAGGGGTTGGCGGCATCTGCCAGAACCGCGAGGCAGTGTCGGGTCAGCCGAAGGCGTCCCTCAAGGGGCTGGTACGGATCGGTTGCTGTGCCGATCACGATGGTTTCATGGCGCCACGATGGGCGGCGCAGCTCCGCGCGGAGTACCTCGGCGATATTCAGCTTGGCAAAGATGACCTCTTCGAAGTCACGGCCGAGGTCAAGGTCGAAGAAGGCGTGGCTCCGCCGCGCGTAGCAGTACCGGCA
>JADGGD010000302.1 GCA_019690095.1 Chloroflexota bacterium | reverse complement strand
GACCAAGCACTGAATACAGCGGGACCGGCTCGAAGTGCACAACGACAACCAGCCGCTGCCCCGGGCCGAGACGATCGGCCGCCGCAAGGATGCGCTCGAGCGGATCGCGGCCGGCGGCGAGGTCCGGGCGGACGTCAAGGATCTCCTCCGCCGCCGGCGCGATCACTCCGTGAAGCTCGCCCAGCAGGCGATCGAGGGGAACCTGATGAGCGACCGACACCTCTCGGAGTGACTTCAAGCCGCCGCAACAGGTATCAATCCCGTAGCGGCCGAAGACCGGCAGGGTCTCTGGATACCGCTCGACTACCTCATTAACCGTCGAGTCCGGCGTAATTGTGTTGAGGACAGACACCACAGCCTCCTTAGTTTATCCTATCACGGATCGCAGAAGAGACCATTAATGAGCCGCAGGAAGATAGCCCAACCCTGCGGAGATTCCTTCGTTCATTCATTCAGTGCGTTCATTCATTCAGTGATCCCTAGCGCCGCTTTTGCTTCGTCACTCATCATCGTCCAGTCCCAGGGAGGATCCCAGACGATCTCGATATCAACGTGGCGGACCATGGGAAGGGCAGAGAGCACCTGGCGGACATCCGCTTCAATGTAGGGTCCAACCGGGCAGTGCGGTGTTGTGAAGGTCATTCGCACGAGGACCCGATCGCCCTCCACGGCGACCTCATAGACGAGACCGAGGTTGACGATATCAATCCCAATCTCCGGATCGTACACCTGGGTAAGCTCCCGGATCACATCCTCAGCGGTCACGACCGGTCGGGGAAGTTCGGAAGGCGTCGTCATGGGTTATCTCCTGTCGTGGTGCCACCGGCCGCACCCCCGGCAGCCCGCTCGAGATCTGCGTATAGAGTGTCAAGAGGAACGCCAACCCGCTCAGCCGCCTGACGAACAGTGATCGTCGGAGCGAAGCGCTGGCGCATCGCCGGGTCGGCCAGTGGCGTAAAGCCATGCCGGAGGAACACATCCAGCGTCGCGGGCCATTGGTCGAGCACTTCGGCCACGGTCAGATCTGGATTCAGCACGCTCCCCTGGGAAGGGCTGTTGGTCGTGGAGGAAGAGGAATTGGAGGAATGGACCAGGGCATTGAGGGCCGCGAGGATACGATCCGGGGATTGATTCCCCCGCACCGCCGCCTGGGCGATCGTCAGCGACCGCGCGGCAACCGCCCGGTGACCGGGATCGGCCAGGAAGGTGAGCCCGAGCTCGATGAGCAGGGACACACTCCCGGGCAGCCGGAGCGCTTCGGCCAGAAGATCATCCGCCCGCAGGGGTCGCCGCGGCAGCGTGCCGGCCGGCGAGGGCGGGAGGCGCGCGCCCGGATCGCGCCGCACCATTGTCAGAGTGAAGTTCACCGCAAAGGCAAGCAGACCAGCAAACGCCAGTGGCCCCGATGCCGCCAGTGCCAGGTCGGTTGGAACGCTCGCGCCGTACGGGGCGATGGCCTCGACCACAACCCGGAGAAAGGTGCCAAGGCCAAGGAGGGCCGTCGCAAGATCCACCATCCATGCCCGCCAGAGGGGCTTGCCCGCGAAGACAGGGATCACGCGGGAGGCCATTCCAACGATCAGAAGGGTGACGAAGCCCAGGGCCAGCGCATGGCGTGCCGCGCCCATCACCCCCCACGGGATCGCCGTGCCCGCCAGTGCCGCATGCGCGGTGCCAGCCGTGAGAATCACCAGCCCGATCACCAGGAAGACATACGCAAGCCGGATCGCGCGCGCCCACCCGTGGCCGGTGCCCATCTCGGCAACCGGTAAAGCTGACGGCTCGAACAGGCGCAGGGCCCAGAGGTAGAGGACAACGGCAGCCAGAAGCCCTGCGGCCCCGAGCGCCGCCAGGGTCCGCCCGACCGGCGTCAGGCTGGTGAACCCGGCCAGTGCTGTCCCGGTTACGATCGCGGCGATGCTTCCATGGACAAGCCCGAGGACCACCGGCATCGCCGCCTGGCGGGTCGTGGCGAGCCCGGCAAACACGGGCAGTGTCCGGAGCGAGACCCCCAGCGCGGTCACCAGGAGGAATCCCAGGAGCACGGCAGATAGCGCGGGCTCTTCCCGAGGCGGTGGGATTGGCACCCCGGCCACGCTCGTCGCGGCAGCCGCGATGAGCACCGCCGTTCCAACCACCAGCCAGAGCGCTCCGCTCTCCATGAACCGGATCGGCAGCTCCGGTCGCTGTGGCGCGGCCCGGACCGTGGCCCCGATCACCACTGTGTAACCCACGGCGGCGCCGAGCAAGGCGAGCAGACCGACGAGAAAGGCGATCCGCACGGGCACCGCTGCGGTCCCCAGCACCTGCAGCGAGCTGAGGATCAGCCCTGCTAGCGCGAGCACGTACGTTAGCGCGACGATCCGCGGATGGGCAAGCGGTGATGCGACAAAGCGCGGGACGATGTGGAAAGCCACCCCGAACACGAAGAGGCCAGCCCAACCGTACAGCTGGAGGCGGCCGTGCGTCTGGACCAGCACGAGCCAGTCGAGCCCCGGAATCGGCCAGTTCAGCGCCCCCGAGGCCAGGGCGATCACACCCGTCGTGAATCCGGCCAGGATCGCCACCACCAGGCTCGTCACCAGGAAGAGAGGATAGATCGGCCGGGGATGACGACGCTCCGGCGCTGGCGCGGGTGCAGGTTCCTGCCGGGCCAGACCGGCGACGTGTGCGTTCAGTTCGGCCAGCAAAACCTCCGGATCTACCCGATGAACCCGGGCAAAGAATGCCACTGGCTCGCGGGGGCCATTCGGGCCTCCGCACCCCAGCAGACCGTGGCGCTCAAAGATCGCCTCGGCAGACGGGTAGCGTGTCAGGATATCTCGAACCGATGATCCCGGGTGAATTGGGGAATACGGTGTCTCCCGCTTCGACATCGTCTCTCCCTCGCCCTCGTGCCTTCCTGCACGTCCGTGGGACCCGGCTGGCCGGGTCC
>JADGGD010000301.1 GCA_019690095.1 Chloroflexota bacterium | reverse complement strand
AATCTTGAGAGGAATACCAGTGCGCTCCGCCACCTGGATCGCATCCAGCGGCCCCTTCTCCGGCGAGAGCCGACCAACAAACGCGAGATAGTCTCCCGCCTGATTCGAGAAGGGGAATTCGCTGACGGCGATGCCGTTGTAGGTGATGCCCAAACATCGTCCCCCGATGAGCTGTCGCCGATGGCTCTCGCTGAGAACGGTCACGAGCGCGTCCGGGTAGGCCCGCAGAAGCGCACGGTTCTCCGGCGCATCGAGACGGTTATGATTCGTCGAAAGCGTCGGCGTTCGGGTCAATGCGGCGAACGGCAATGCACGAAAGTCGCAGTGGGAGTGGATGAGATCAAACTCACCCGCGCGGGCGTACGCAAGCCCCAGCTGCAGTACGTGATAGGCCTGCGGATCGGTCAGGCGCTCCTCGCGACATAGGGGGGACGGACAGACCGGAATCAGGTGCGCGCGGGTCTGTGAGTCACCGGTTGCGAAGAGGGTCACGTCATGCCCGCGCCGGACGAGCTCATCAGCCAGGTTCGCAATGACGCGCTCGGTGCCCCCATACGTCGCAGGGGGGACACGCTCGTAGAGAGGCGCCAGAAGGGCAATCCGCACGGCTCTTTCCCCGGGTTTATGCACCGAGCGCGCGGGTCAGACGTGAGAGACCGGCGTTCCGTCGTGCTTTCGGGGAATCATGCGCGCAAGTTGTGCGCCAGGGTCCAGTCAGGAGGCGCGCAGTGCTGCCGGCTTTGCCGCTTTCTTCTTAAAGCGCCAGCAGCCGTTTCGGCTCTTCATGCAGAGGTCTTGCTCCTCACGGGTAACCGGCGGCATATCAAGCAGGCAGATGCACCGGTAAAGGGCTCCTTCGACATTCCAGTCCTCGCGGTAGAACGGGCAGGCCGTTCGGTGGCGCCTCCAGTTGATATTGTCCTTGATGTTACTCCTCCTTTCCAGGCGGCTCTCTCTGCCGCGGTGATAGCCGATTCTACCATCGTTATCCTCACCGCGGCAACCGCCCCTCAACTACCACGTCTGATCATCAAGGGTGCCGCGAGAAACCTTTCGGAGAGCCCCCGGCAGATTGCGCGCCACCTCGGAGGCCAGGGCACCGGCCGGGCCAAGGGCATCCCGCACCATCTCGCCCGCCGCTCCGTGCAGGAATCCCCCAACCAGAGCGGCCGCGTCAGTCTCGAGGCCCTGCCCAAGGAGCCCAAGAATCGCCCCGGCGAGTACATCGCCCGTCCCAGCTGTCGCCAGGGCCGGATTCGCGAACGGGAGAACGACCGCCCGTCCGTTCGGCAGGGCGATGACAGTATATGCTCCCTTCATGACCAGAACCGTCTTCCAGGCCCGGGCTGAACTCCGCGCCTGCTCGATACGATCAGGGTGCACTTCTGCGCCGGTGAGCCGCTGCATCTCCCCCGGATGCGGTGTTAGAATCGCCCGTGCAGGCAATTGCTCCCACCAGTGCGGCCAGCCGGCAAGAAGCGTGAGCGCATCTGCATCGATTACCACCGGCATCGATCGGGACCGCAATCGTGCCAGAAGCCCCTGGAGAAATGCCTCTGTCGGAGCGGCGCGGCCCAGGCCGGGCCCTACCAGAACCGCCGCATATGACTCAAGGACATTATCCAGCGGCTCCAGGGACGATGGAGCCAGCACGCCGCCCCCATCATCGGGCAGGGGGAGAAACGTCGTCTCGAGGGTATGCACCGCCAGCGCATCCCAGATGCTCGCCGGACAGGCCAGTGTGACCAGCCCCGCCCCGACGCGCTCCGCACCGAGTGCGGCGAGGACCGGTGCTCCTGTATACGATCGTGAACCCGCGATGATGAGGACGCGGCCGAATGTTCCCTTGTGCGCCGAGCGCGGCCGCGCCGGGAGCAGCGGCCGAATCATGGTTGCGTCGGCGTAGTCGGTCGGGAGCGGGTCGCTCAGCGTCAGGGGGATACCGATATCTGCAACGGCCAGCTCACCGGTCAGGTCAACGGCAGCCCCCATCAGGAGCCCCTTCTTCGGGTGGCCAAGGGTGATGGTGAGGTCAGCACGCAGGGCGTGTGGATCAGCGGCACCGGTATCCGCATCCACACCCGTTGGCAGATCAATCGCGATAACCGGTGCCCCTGACCGCCGGGCATTCACCCGGTCGAGGAGATCAGCCAGAGCGCCGGCGATGGGGCGCGCCCTGCCTGTGCCGAGCACACCATCCACGATGAGGTCGCTCCCGTCAACAGCATCCCCGAGCTCGACCAGCCCGAGGTCATCCGCCTGATTGATCAGGCGGATGCCGCGCTGCTCGAGCAAGGCCACCTTCGCATCCATCACAGGGGGACGGTTCACGCGATAGACCGTCACGCGGGCCCCGGCGTCGTGCAGGTGACGCGCCGCGACAAGAGCATCACCCCCATTATTCCCGGGGCCAGCCAGGACAAGCACGTGCGGATATGCTGTCGGCGGATAGCGTCGCAGGATAGCGTCCGAAACGGCCCGGCCGGCGTTCTCCATCAATGCTGGGCCCGGCAGTCCCATCCCCTCGGCCTCGCGCTCGAGCCGCCGCATATCCTCGACCGACACGACCTTAAGCACCATCGCGCTCCCCCCAGAATCCGTTCACCAGCTCGAGCGGGCCCTCAGGTCGCGACAACAAACGCGATCGCCAGGTCGTCAGTGTGGGTCAGGCTAATGGCGAACTCCCGCAGGCCCAACTCCTCGGCACGCAAACGCGCACGTCCGTGAAGGTGAACCAGGGGCTTGCCGCGGGGATCCGGCAGAACTTCGATCTCTCGCCAGCTCACGCCCACCATGCCGGTACCCAACGCCTTCGAGACCGCTTCCTTGGCGGCAAAGCGAGCGGCAAGCTCATTGATTCGGCCGCGGTACCGGTCGCGCTCGCGCTCGGTATATACACGCCCGAGAAAGCGCTCGCCGTGGCGGGGGGGGGGGGCCCCCCCCCCCCCCCGGGGGGAGC
>JADGGD010000300.1 GCA_019690095.1 Chloroflexota bacterium | reverse complement strand
GGCCCTGCTCGTGCAGCTGGCGAATCATCTCGCACTCCCCTCTCCTTAGCACGGGTGCGCACCACTCCCTGGCAGAAGCTGGTGCGCTCCCTTCGCTAGCAGCCTGAGAGACTAACTCCATGAAAAGAGTGAGTAGATTGTGCGGCATGGTAGTAGAGATTGGAGAATTGCGCGATCCCGAGCAGCCGATCGAAGAATGAGGGGTAACTGGGCGAGCGACAGGGCCCGGACCCGGCTCCGTGCGCCATCTTCAGGCCACCGCTCCGGCCGGCCACAGCTTCTGCCTCCTTCCCCGGAAGGTGAAGAAGAGCTTTCGGAGGTTGTACGTCAGGAAGACCAGGAACGTCTCCGCCCGGGCTCCCCGGAGACCCCGGAGGAGGAACCGCCGGAAGCCCTGCTGCTCCTTCACCTGCCCGAAGACGGGCTCGATCGTCTCCTGGCGCAGCTTGTAGACCGCGCGCCCCGCCTTGGTCTCCAGCCTCCTGCGCATGCGGTCGCGGCGGCTCATGCCCTTGGGGATGCGGCCTCTGGGCGAAGGGCCCGGATGGCGCCACTGGCTGTGGGTCACCTTCTCCGGCGGGATGAGCGCGGAGATGCCCGCCTGCTCCAGCACGTCGAGGTTCGTCTCCGAGAAGTAGCCCGCGTCGGCCAGCAGCTCCTTCGGGAGCCGGCCCGCGTTCCGCTCGATCGCCCCCACCATGGCCGGGAGGTGCGGCGAATCCGCCGCCTGGTCGGTCGCCTCGACCGCCACCACGATGCCCGAGTCCGTGTCGACCACCGCCTGGACGTTGTAGGCCTGGAGGAACCCCTTGGGGCTGTTGCCGCCCCGCATCACCCGCGACTCCGGATCCGTGAAGTTGTACTGCTGCCGATCGTCGGGCTTGGGCGATGGCTGGCTTTCCGCCTCTCCGCCGCCCGCCGGCGGCGCGGGCGGCTCCTCGGGCGGCCGCTTCTGCTCCGCCTCCTCCCGGGCGCGCCTCTCCAGCTCGTCGATCGCCTCCTCGATCCGCCGGAGGCGCCGGCGGGCATCCCGCAGCTCCTCCGGGAGCTCCTCCCCGCGTCCCTGGGGCCCGAAGCGCTCGTCCTCCTCCGCGTCGACCCGCTCGGCCTCCTCCACCATCTCGGCCACCTGCCGCCGGAGCTCGGCGGCGCGCTTCCGGAGATGGCCGTAGCTCATCGCCGAGTGGATCGAGGCGTTGGCCTGGACCTTCGTCCCGTCCAGCGCCACCCGGCCGAGCTTCACCAGCCCCGCGGCCTGGGCGATCAGCAGCACCTGGACGAAGAGCCGCTCGAAGTCTTCGCGGTGGCGGTGGCGGAACTCGGCGACGGTCCGGTAGCTGGGCTGCTGGTTCCCCGCGAGATACCGGAAGGCGACGTCCTCCCAGAGCTTCTGCTCGATCTTCCGCGAGGAGCGGACGCCGGTGGCGTAGGCGTAGAGCAGCACCTTCACCATCATCCGCGGGTCGTAGGGCGGGTAGCCCTTCGGCCCTCGGTACTTCTCCAGGAACGGGCTCAGGTCGAGGTGATCGACGGTGTCCGAGACGAACCGGGCCAGATGGCCCTCCGGCAGCCACTCGTTCAGCGACGGCGGGAGCAGGTAGACCTGCTCGGGGTGGTAGGGGCGGAATGTCTTCTCCATATGGTTTCCATTAACCGCCAGGAGCCGAACTCCTGCCGACCCGGGCGGGATTACTCGCACAGGCTGCTAGCCGCTCGACGCTTTTACTGTCGGATCAAGAGGAACGCCGTCGCAAACGAAGAAGGGACCCGTGATCACCTGACAGGGAGGTATGCCTGGTGCATCGAGGCTTGAGGGGTCGCGGCCGGTGGGGCCTGGGACTGCGCATCTTGCTGGCGTTGGCTCTTGCCCTTTCTGTCGCAGGCGGTGTAGGCGGAGTCGCGCGGGCGGATGCGCCGGGCTACCAGCTCTCGACGCTTTACGTCTGGCCCAGCGAGCAGATGTTTGCCACGCTGGCCTACCACGAGGGCACGTTGTACGTGGTCTCATCGGTCAGGGATCAGGTGAGCATCGCGCAGGTCGACGCAGCCGGGAACCTGCAGCCGCTCGCGGCCGTACCCGTCCCCGGCGCGGCCAGCGGACCGGCTCCTGCTCCCCTTTACGTGGGGAACGCCGTCCTCGGGTGGGACTCGAAGGACCAGATGTGGGTCGCGCTGGAAGTCCATCAGGCCACGGCCACCCCGCAACCCGAGAATGGCGTTATCTACGCGGGGCGCGTCGGGAGCGACCTACAGCAGGTCAGTCCCGGCATGCTCGATGCATTGAACAATTTCTGGACCCAGGGGTCCGAACTCTACCTTCAGCTCGAGGCGCCGACCGGGAGGCCCAACGAGTTCGAGTCGGTCAACTTCGCCTTTACCTCGAAGGGTTGGAGCAGGACCGATGTGCCTACGCAGTACCTGTCATTCCAGGGATCGTCAGTCGGCTGGGCGAAGGACGGGGCGACCACGTATGTGCTAGGCCTTCGCTCACCCGACGGAACGCTCGTGAGAAGGAAGCCGCAGCCGTCTGATCTTGTGGAAGCCTTCCGCGTGGATTCCAACGGCAACGCGACGAGCCTCGGAAAGCTCGGTCCGTACGGCGGCGACCAGTGGGAGCTCGCTCTGGCCGGCGGCCACTTGGTAGCCTTGCACTACAATGAGCAGCAGCCGCAAGCGACACTCTTCCAGCAGACGGCGACCGGCTGGTCGCAGACTTCTTTCGACTTCAGTTCGGTCGCTCAAGGAGCGCATTTCGAGAACTGGCTCATATATCCGTTCGTCGGACTGAGCGACGGGAACTTGGCGGCTGTGGTCCAGGCATTCAGCTCCAACGCGCAGCCTGGGCTCTACGTTGCCATTCTTACCCCGGGCAGCGGGGCGACGACGCCGAAGGTCGTGCAGGTCGACGCCTCGCAGCTCCTGGGCGCGGCGCCCGGCGGGGGCGCGCCGGGGGCCGGGGGCGGGAGCGCTTCCTTCCAG
>JADGGD010000299.1 GCA_019690095.1 Chloroflexota bacterium | reverse complement strand
AAGGCTCTGGTTGGAATGTCCGGGTCTGCGGGTGTATATACCGGATCCATCATACATTTTTGCAATGAAGGCAGTCGCGGGTCGCCCAGAGGATATTCGGGACTTGCGGGCGCTCCGGGCCCACCTCGGCCTCGCCTCCGCCGACGAAGCGCTGGCCCTCGTGACGCGCTACATCCCTGAACGCTTCCTGACCGCCCGCGTGCGATACCTGATCGAGGACCTGTTCGATGAAGAAGACGCGTGAGTACAAAGCACAAACCGCCGCCGAGACGCTTCGCTTCATCGCGCAGGGCGGGGACCCGTGGGTCGCCCTCGGACAGTTCCTTGACGATTGGCGCCGCGAGAAACCCACGCAGCGGCTTGATCTCGTGCGTGAGCCTCCACGCGCCGTCCCGCCCGAACATCAGCGATGGGCAGCGCTCCTGGCCGCGGCGGTTGACTGGCTGTGCATGCGGGAGGGGCTACCCGCGCCCCCCTGGGTCGCCGATCCGGCCTACCGACTGGCAGAGCCGTGGTTTCTCTACCCGGGCTGGCGCCTGCGGGCATGGCAGCTTGCAACAACCCCGACCCCGTTCCGCATGCGGAACATCTTTGGCGGCGACCGCATTCTCGAGCGGGTCTAATCGCTCCCGACCGCTTCAGCGTGCCGATGGGACGGCAGTGCCGGCGCCGGCTTGAAACGCCCCTGGACGGAGGGTATGATCGGCTCGCTTGCGGCGGTGCGCCAGAGCGATGCACGCCGCGAGCGGGGCGGCGTGCCGCGGTAGGCGGCGCGCCGACGGCGGAGCGATGCGTGGAGGGGAGAGGGCGTGAGCACAGAGCAGGGCGGCACAGCGCCGCTTGTCGGCATCGTCATGGGCAGTGAATCCGACTGGCCGGTCATGAAGGCGGCGGCGGAGGTCTGCCAGTCGTTCGGCGTCCCGCACGAGGTGCGGGTCATCTCGGCCCACCGCACCCCGTTCGAGATGGCCGAGTACGGCCGGACCGCCCACGAGCGCGGCCTGGCCGTGATCATCGCAGGCGCGGGCGGCGCCGCCCACCTGCCGGGCATGCTCGCCGCGACGAGCATCCTGCCGGTCATCGGCGTGCCAGTTCCCCTTTCTCACCTGGACGGGCTCGACTCCCTCCTCTCGATCGTCCAGATGCCGCGGGGCGTGCCGGTGGCGACGGTCGCCATCGGCAACGCCGCCAACGCAGGCCTCCTGGCGGTGGAGATCCTCGCCGCCCGCGATCCGGCCCTGCGGGAGAAGCTCCTCCGCTACCGGGCCGCCCGGGTCGCCGAGGTGCACGCCGCCGACGCGCGGGTCCGGGCGGCGAGCGCCGCGCCCGGCTCAGAGGGCGCTGGCGCTCCCGGGGAGCGCTGAGCGCCCCCCGGGGAGCCCGGGCTCAGTGCGCGGCCAGGAAGGCGCGGACCGCGGCCAGGAAGGCATCGAACTGCTCGCGCCGGATGTTGTGGCCCGCGCCGGGGATGTGAACGACCTCGAGCGACGGCAGGAGGCGGCGGGCCTCCGCGGCGGTCTCCGGGGTCACGATCGCGCCCCGCTCCGGGTCGGCGGTGACCAGCAGGGCCGGACAGCGCACCCGCGGCAGGACCTCCCACCAGGGCGGCTGGTCAGCCAGGCGCACCGCGCCCGCGAAGCGCTCGCTCACCCGCAGCTTGGCATCGGCCCAGGGCCCCAGCTCCTCCTCGGCCCAGGTCGGGTGCTCGGCCCGGCACCGGGCGATCAGCGCCTCCCGCCCCAGCGCCTTCATCTCCAGGGCGTTCTGGCGCATCCGGGCCGCCCTCTGCTGGCGCTCTTCCTCGCTCGGCTGCTGGCCGGGCCGCCAGAAGGGCGGGTCCTCCAGGATCACACAGCGCACCCGGTCCGGATAGCCGGCCGCCAGGTACAGCACCGTCTGCGCGCCCATGGAGTGCCCGCCGACGGCCGGCTGGCCCAGGCCCAGGGCCTCGATGAGCCCGGCCAGGTCGGCGGCCCGCTCGGTCGCCGTATAGCCGCCCTCCGGCGCCTCCGAGAGGCCGTGGCCGCGCGCATCGGGCATGATCACATCGTACTCGGCCTCCAGGGCGCGGGCCAGACGGGTCCAGCAGAGCCCGTCATCGGTTGCGCCGTGGGCGAGGACCAGGGGCGGCCTGTCGCCGCCGGTGCGGTAGTAGTGGGTGCGCAGGCCGTTGGCGACCACCTCACCGCTGAACCACTCGGACACCGTAACCTCCTCTCGTGCATCGGCCGGGCTCGACCCCGGCCGCCCGACCGGCCTGTGCGGCGGGGCTGTCCCCGGCCGCGGCCGGCGCGAGCTTCTGCGTAAAACCTCCCCCGCCCCGGTCGGCCGCGGATCGGCTCCCCCGAAGCGGCGGGACCGACCGGACAGGGCGGGTGATCAGCCCGCCGGGCGGGCCGGGCGCACCTCGACGCCCGCACTCCGCTCGAGGGGGATGATCTGGGCGGCAGTGCCGGCCCGCCCCAGGCCGGCCGCCTGGGCCTCCTGGAGGACCTGCTGGGCCAGCGCGGCGGCCAGTGTCCGCACCTTGAGCTGTTTGCCCAGCTCGATCGCCAGGCTGACATCCTTGTGCATCAGATCGATCATGAAGCCGGGCGCGAAGTCGCGCTGGAGCACCGCCGTTGCGGTGCCGGTGAGGGTCTTGCTCCCGGCCGAGCTGTTGCTGCACACCTCGTACACCAGGGCCGGATCGATCCCGTACTTGGTCCCGAGCACCAGCCCCTCGATAACGCCCAGCGCGTTGATCGCCGACATCATATTGTTGATCAGCTTGACCACCGCACCGGTCCCGACCGGGCCGATGTGGTAGATCCGCTGGCCCATCGCCTGGAGCGCCGGACGGACCCGCTCGAGCACCTCGGCCGGTCCCCCGACCATGATCGTGAGCGTCCCGTCCCGGGCGCCGGTCGTGCCGCCGCTGACCGGCGCGTCCAGGTAGCCGATGCCGCGCTCGGCGGCCCGGGCGGCGATCTTCTGGTGGGTCCCCGGA
>JADGGD010000298.1 GCA_019690095.1 Chloroflexota bacterium | reverse complement strand
GCGCGTGGCCAATCGGCCTGCTCGACGACGGCCAGGAATCCTACCTGTCCGAAGTTCACGCCGAGGAGCGGCATGCCGGGGTAGCGGCGGGCCGCGCGCAGGATCGCGCCGTCGCCCCCGAGGACGATCAGCAGGTCTGCCCGTGCTCCCTGCCGCAGGGCCTCCTCATCGCGGACGGCGATCCCACGTTCCTCAAGCGCGCGTGTTAGGTCGGCTGCAGTTGCAGCCGCAGCGGGCTTCCCGGGTGCCAGAACAAGGCCCACTGAGCTAATCGGGCGCGGGCTCGATGTCACGAAGGGTTCTCCACGCTGGGCACTGTCTCCTTGATTTTAAGATTCTAGCCGCGAGCGAATCGGTCCGCAAGGCAGGCGGCCGGACAGACGCTGAAGCTCAGGAACGGCGGGCACTGAAGGTTTGATCGAGCAGACCACCGTATCCCAGCTCGGCCAGGAGATTCTGATCGATGGGCTCTCTGGCCGCGGCGTAGGGCAGGAGCAGATCCAGGATCGAGCGCCGCCCGTAGAGCTCGCAGGATGCCAGTCCCAGGATGAGGGAAGAGGCGGCACGCGCCGCCCAGAACATCGTCCCCGGGTCAATCGGGGCGCCGCGGCAGGTGAGAATGGCCCCGACGTGCTCGAGGGCCAGAAGAAAGGGATCGGCCGGGTCCAGGACGATGGACCCGGCGACGAAGATCAGATCGGTCTGCTGGTCGATCAGGCGCCGATAGATCGCTGCGATATCGGCCGGCTCATCGGTACAGCGGATGGTCGTTGCCAGCTCGATGCCGAATGGCGCGAGGAGCGCGCGGAGGTTCTGATCTGCCGCCTGGACGTTGCGGGGACGAATCCGCGGCCCAGCCATGAAGGCGGCAGTCTGCGCGGTGAAGCCGGCCGCCCGCAGGATCGGTTCAGGACCCACGGTGCGAAGGATCTCTTCGAGCCGCTCGGCGGGCGTCCAGAGGTGGGCCGCCTTGACAATAGCGACGGTATCGCCCGGAGAGACCAGACGACCGTCAAGAGCGGTCGCGAGCAGGATAATCCCCTGGCGGTTGATGCGGATGACCCGGTCGGCGCTGACGCGGAGGACACCGGTCGTCGCGGAGTGGATGATGCACTGTCCCTGGTGGGGCCTCTCGACTGTCAGGCCCGGCCCGATCACGGCCCGGGCGAAGCGCTCAGAGGCGTTCTCCTGGGCCAGCTCTCCCGGCTCCGGCAGGACGATCTCAACCCGGGTGCCTATCTGACTTGCGAGCGCGGCTGAGAGACGATCATCGAGGGGAGTGCCGCGTCGAATGGACAGGGAACCATCGGGTGTGCTGATGGAGAGATCTCGGCAGAAAAGGCCCCCCTGCGCCGACGCGAGGTCGTCGGTGCCCACAACCAGGGTTCGGCGAATCATCGCGGCGTTAAACTCCCTCGGCTCGAGACGGCATGGGCTTCGGTGTTCATTATAGCCAGGATCACATCACGCGACGAGGATTTCCGACGCGGTACTGGTATGGCACGCGGTGTGCCCACTCCCTCTTCCCGATCAACCGGGGAAGCCATTCGGAGACGCGACTCGGGGCGGCTTTGTGAATCAAAGGGATACCTGTATGGAGGATCGTCAGCGCATCGACCGGATTTGCCAGGAACTCGCGACGGGAGGACTGGATGCCCTCCTTTGCCAGCTCGGTCCGCACGTGCTGATGCTGTCCGGCTACGCACCGGTACTGGGCATCTCGTTCGCGCTGTTTCCCCTCCGTGGGGAGATCGGGCTGGTTGTCCCGTTGGCTGAGGAGGCCTGTGCTCGCCAGGGATGGGTTCGGGATGTCCGGACCTACGAGATCGGTGCAGGAGGCACTACATCAATCCTGGACTCGGTGATGCCAGTTCTTCAGACGCTGATTGCTGACCGTGGCCTCGACGGAGCGACCATCGGCTACGAGGGGAGTGCCGAGATGGTGCCGGCAAGCTATACGCAGGTTGGATTTCCTCCGGTTCGTCTCCTTGCGGCGTGCCAGCACCTCTTCCCCCGCGCACGATTCATTGATGTGGCGCCGCTCCTCGACGTTCTTCAGGCGTGGAAGAGCACGCGCGAGGTCGAATGCATTCGTATGGCGGCCGAGGTCGCGGCGGTGGGGATCGAGGCCGGACGCGAGAAGGTTCAGGTCGGCAACCGTGAGGCCGCGGTTGCTGCGGCGGTCGAGGGGGCCATCCAGCTCGCCGGACGTGCCAGAGGCGTTGGGCGGGTCCAGGGGTTCGCTCACGTCATGAGCGGGGCGCGATCGGCGCTTGCCTATCATCCCTTCAATCTGACGACAGATCGTGAGATCCAGCCCAGCGATCCGGTGCTCGTCCAGCTTGAGGTCTATGCGGATGGCTACTGGGCCGAGGTGACCCGCACCTTCTTCGCCGGGGAGCCAGGCGCGGAAGGACGGCGCATCTACGAAGCGTGCCTGGAAGCCCAGTCGCGCGCCATCCAGGCAGTCCGGGACGGGGCGGCGGCTGCGGATGTTGACGCGGCCGCGCGGGATTATCTAACCCGCGACGGTTTTGGCCAGCTGTTCCGTCACGGGCTCGGTCATGAGGTTGGCTTCCAGGCGATCTCGCACCTCCAGCCCCCGCGGCTCGATCCGCGCTCAACTGACACGCTCCGGACGGGTATGGTGTTCAATATCGAGCCCGGAGTATACGTTCACGGATGGGGCGGCGTTCGAGTGAACGATGTCGCCGTCTGCCAGCGGGATCAAGCGGAAATCCTCACCGCCGGGATTCCGCGCGACCTCACATACGCTATCGTGCCGCAGCGGAGGCGTGCCTAGGGACGACCGCCCCCCTCGCCTGCCGGTGCGTTCTCTGGATCGATCACGCGCAGGTGCAGAACTGCCAGCTCGGCTGGATCAATCGGGGTCGGCGCGCCGGTCATGGGCTCAGTCGCGCTCTGGGTCTTCGGGAAGGCGATCATTTCACGAATGGAGTCGCGGCCGGCGAGGAGCATTGTCAGGCGGTCGATGCCCACGGCGATCCCCCCA
>JADGGD010000297.1 GCA_019690095.1 Chloroflexota bacterium | reverse complement strand
GATGAAGAGGAAGGCGACGCCCAGCTCGTCGCGCAGGCGGAGGAGGGTGTTGAGGAGGCTGACCCGGATCGAGGTGTCGACCATGGAGACCGCCTCGTCGGCGACGATCAGCCGCGGGTCGAGGGTGAGGGCCCGGGCGATCGAGACGCGCTGGCGCTGGCCGCCGCTCAGCTGGTGGGGATACTTGTCCAGGAAGTCGTCCGGTGGGGTGAGATCGACCAGCGTGAGGATCTCGCGCATCCGCTGGAGGGTCGCCGCACCGCTGGTGATGCGGTGGTGCTCGAGCGGTGCGGCGAGGATGTCGGCCACCCGCTGGACCGGGTTGAGCGAGGCGTAGGGATCCTGGTGGACGATCTGGACCGCCCGGCGGAAGCGGGTGAAGATGTCCCGCGGCGCGGTCCAGAGGTCATGCCCCTCGAAGAGGACCCGCCCGGCCGTCGGGCGGCGCAGGCCGGCGACGATCTTCCCGAGCGTCGTCTTGCCCGAGCCGCTCTCTCCGACGAGGCAGAGCACCTCGCCCGCATCGAGGCGGATCGACACATCCTGCAGGGCGTGGATCGTCCCCCGCCGGGTGCGGAAGCTCTGGGTGACGTGCTCGACCTCGATCAGTGCTGGCACGGCTCTCTCCTCACCGCGTCTGTCTCCCGCCGGGGCGTGCCGCGGCGGGCCGCTCGCCTCATCGTCCGTTCGTCCGCTCGCTGTTCGCCCATGCCGATCCTCCCCCGGGCGGATTATCCGCGGCCCGGCCCTAGCCCTCCCCTTCGGTTTCGCCTGGAGTGCGGGATGCACCGTCGGTTCCCAGCCGGTCGGGCCGCTCTGTCCGCTGGCCGCCCTGTCGGCGGTCGCGCCGGACCTCCTGCCAGCGCAGGCAGGCCACTGTCTGCCCGGGCGAGACGGCCACAGTGGGGATCTCCTCGACCCGGCAGCGCTCGATCGCGACGGCGCAGCGCGGGTGGAAGGGGCAGCCCGGCGGCAGATTGCGCAGGTCCGGCGGCGAGCCGGGGATCGAGCGGAGCGCCTCGGTCTCCCCGCTGAGGGTGGGGACCGCGTCGAGCAGGGCCCGGGTGTAGGGGTGGGCAGGGCGGTAGAAGATATCATCGACCGGTCCCAGCTCGACGATCCGCCCGGCGTACATCGTGGCCACCCGATCGGCCAGCTCGGCCGCCAGGGAGAGGTCGTGGGAGATGAACAGCATTGCGAAGCCGAGCCGTTCCTTCAGCCGACGCAGGACGTCAATGATTGCTCGCTGGGTCAGGATGTCGAGCGCGGTCGTCGGCTCGTCGAGGATGAGCACCTCCGGATCCAGCAGGAGCCCGAGCGCGATCAGCACGCGCTGGCGCATGCCGCCGGAGAGCTCGTGCGGGTAGGCGCGCAGCACCCGCTCCGGCTCGAGCTGGACCATCTGGAGCAGCTCGCGGGCCTGCTCGAGGATCTGGCGGGTGGAGCGGCGCCGGTGGGCGCGGTCGGTATCGATGAACTGGTCGCGGATGGTGAGGACGGGGTTGAGGGCGTTCTGGGCACCCTGGAAGACCATCGCACAGGCTTCCCCACGGAAGCGGCGCAGGCGCTCCGGGTCGAGGGTGAGGAGATCCACCTCGTCGCCCTTCCAGCGGTAGCGCAGGCTTCCGCCGATCACCTGGGCGGCGCGGGGCAGGAGGCGCATCAGCGCCAGGCCGAGCGTTGTCTTGCCCGAGCCGCTCTCGCCGATCAGTGCCAGGCTCTCGCCCCGATGGAGGTCGAAGGTCGCGCCCCGGACGGCCAGGATGCTGCCGCGCGCGGTGCGGTAGGCGATCTGGAGGTCGCGCACCGCCAGGATGACCCCCGGGTCGGACGGGGTGCCGTCGGGGGAAACTGCCGCGGGGCGGATCACGGGCTCGGTTGTCATCGTCTGCCGCCTCACATCTTGCGCAGGCGCGGGTTGAAGGCTTCCTCGAGCGAGCGGGTCATCGTCACCATCGCGAGCTGGACGACCGAGATCGCCACGATGGGCGCCATGATGTACCAGAAGCTGTTCTTGTAGAAGATCGCACCCCGGTACCAGGCGAGGTTGAGCATAATGCCCCAGTTATCCCCGGCGAGCGGGGCGAAGCCCAGGAGGTAGAGCCCGACCTGGGCGTAGATTGCGCCGGTCATCGAGAGGACGAAGTACATTGCGATGTAGGCGCGCATATTCGGGAGGATTTCGCGGAAGAGGATGTGGAGGGTGCCGAGATCGAGGGCCCGGGCCGCCTCGACGTAGTCGCGCTCCTTGAGCGAGAGCACCTGCCCGCGCACGGCGCGGAGCAGGGTTGGCCAGCTGAGGACGGCGATCAGCAGGGCCAGAAAGAGCGGGTTGTTGAGGCGGAGGTAGGCGGCGAGGACGGCCAGCAGGGGGAAGTTCGGGATGGTCAGGACGATGTCGGCCAGGCCGGTGATCAGGCCGTCGATCCAGCCGCCAGCGTAAGCCGCCAGGGCGCCGAAGGTGATGGCGATCAGCGTCGAGACAGCAGCGGCAACGGCGCCGACGATCAGGACGGTCTGCCCGCCCCGGAGGACCTGGGCCAGCACGTCAGCGCCCTGGAAGTCGGTGCCCAGGGGGTGTGCCGCTGACGGGGGCGCGTAGATGTTGGCGTAGTCCGGGGGTGGCTCCGGCACCACCACGGGTGCGAGGAAGCTGATCACGACGATGATCAGCAGGGCCCAGGTCGCCGCGCGGCCGGCCGGGTTGTAGCCGAGCGCGGCCATCGCCCCGCGCACCGGGGCGGCGAGCCGATCGAGCACCGCCCGGACCTGGGGGACGCGTGCGGAACGCGTGATCACCGCCATGGGCTTACCCTCCGCTCTCGCCCTGGATGCGCACGCGCGGGTCGATCCGCCCGTAGAGCAGGTCGGCCAGCAGGTTCGCGACGATCACCGAGATGGTGATGATCAGGAAGATGCCCTGCATGACCGTGTAGTCGCGCTGGGCGATCGCGCTGTTGAGGATCCAGCCGACCCCCTGGTAGACGAAGAGGGTCTCGATCAGGATGGACCCGCCGAC
>JADGGD010000296.1 GCA_019690095.1 Chloroflexota bacterium | reverse complement strand
ATATTTCGTCGGCAGCGTACTATGTGTATAAGATACTGGATTATTCCTCCTCACAGTATTGAGTCTTCCTGCATTCCCCACGGCAGTCGCGCATCAGTCGCTTATGGGAAAAGAAACGACTGCCCGCGTACCCCGAACTTCTGCATTCTCCAGGGCGAACGTTCCCTTCAGATCTTCCTGCACCAGCGTCCGAACGATATGCAGTCCCAGGCTTCCTGCCGCTCGCGAGTCAAAGCCCGAGGGAAGCCCCTCTCCATCATCCTGCACTTCAAGGATAACCCGTCCATCGTGCTGGCCAAGTCGCACAACGACGGTTCCCTCGCTCATCCGGCTGAAAGCGTGCTCGACAGCATTGTGGAGGAGTTCATTAATGACCAGGGCGCACGATGTCGCCTGCTGGGCTGGCAGGTAGACGCTCGACGCATCAAGAGAGAAGCGAATCCGCTTCTCGGGATCCACGATACTGCGGCTAACCTCGGCGATAATGCGCTGGGCTACCTCCTGCATGTCAATATTCGGGGACTCCTGATAGGCGAGAAACTCGTGGATCACGGCGATGCTCAGGATGCGGTTGATCGTCTCCTGCAGCATCGCCGCCACCTCCGGCGAGCCATTCCGGCGGACCTGCAGGCGCAGGAGCGAGGCGATCGTCTGGAGATTGTTCTTGACGCGGTGGTGGATTTCCTTGATCATCGCCGATTTGATCTTGAGTTCTCGCTCCTTCCGGGTCTCCTCGGTGACGTCGTGAATGGTCAGGATCACCTCATCGCGGGCCCCCGCGCCACCGAAAAGCCGGCGCCATGGGCTCTCACTCTCCCGCCCCACCAGAGGGATTGCACGCTTCAGCCAGGTGAACTGTCCTTCCTGAACCACCTGCTCGACGCAAGCTCCCGACTCGAGGGCCTTGAAGAAGACACTCTCGTCTGTCCGCAGGCTACCGATCGCGTGGTTCAGGAGGCTGTGCGTGTAGCCGACCTTGCGATACAGCTGCTCGGCCAGCGAGCTGATATAGATAATGCGGCCGTCCCCGCTCACCACCATGGGGCCATCGTGCTCGCTCAGCCGCCCCAGGGCTTCGACCCCTTCGAGCTGACCGGCCAGCACCTGCGTGCGGAGGCGGTCAATAGCCCGCCGATAGACGATGCTCTTCCGCTTCTGGCGCTCGCTCTCGACAAGACCAATCTCAATAGCCAGGGCACCGATGACCTGCCCCTTCTGGCGCACCGGGTAGACGTCCTGCACGGTCGGATGGCCTTGCACGAGGAGGCGGCGCTCGCGCACGGTGGTGCTCCCCCGGTTCAGGGCCCGCATTACATTCGGCTCCTCAGTATGACGGACAAGACGCCCCTGGAGAGACTCGCGGTAGATGGGGGGCACAGTAGCCGGCTGAGCCTGCGCTAGCACCACAGCTGCCAGGGGATCACTCGTCGGGCCGAACAAGAATACATCCCCACGGGCAAGATCCGCCAGCAGGGGGAGAGCACGCGCGATCCGATCGAGGATCGCCATCCCGTCCGCAGTCAGCGGCACGGTCTGTTCGATGTGTATACTCACCGGCGCTTTCGTTGATCAGTCTTCATCGACTCGCGGGGAAACAACGGCACGACAGACGGACCGGTCCCGCGGCATCAGCTTCCTCGCCCGCGTGAGGGTTCCAAGCCATTCGCGGAGCGATTATACTCAAAGGCCCCCTGGTTGACAACCAACGCGCTCAGTGCCAGACATTGCCGATCTTGACGCCGCGCCGTAGAATCCGGTGCACCAGGCACGGCAACCGGAGGATAGTGTGACCCCGGCGACTTCCTTGCCTCGCGTGGCCATCATCGGTGGTGGAGGGGCAATGGGGCGCCTCTTCACCCGCCTTCTCTGCGGGGTCGTCGAGGAGATACTCCTGTTCGACTACTTTGACGATGATAACCGGACAGCTACTGTCGCCAAGGTTCTGACCGAACTCCGGAGTACCGTGGAGAAGCAGGCATGGAGTCAGACCATTCTGCAGGTCATCCATCTGCCGCCCCATAATGGCTGGACAGTCGAACCGGCGGCGCCCGGCCTGATCCAGCGACGAGCTATTATCCGGCTTGCTCCAGCCGCTCACCCCGCCGGCCAGGATAAGGACGACGGCTTCCCGTCGTGGTTCCCTGACCTCAGCTCGCTCCTGGAGCGGTACAGTACGCATCACAGCACGATGATCTTCGCTGGCCTTCCCGAAGACGCCGATGAGCTTCTGCCGCGGGCCGATGTGATACTTCTGGCTCTCAGCACCCCGCGTCATATATCCCTGGCCGAAGCCCTCCAGCCCTACCTGTCCCGGTTCTCGCCGGGGAGCCTGGTCATTGATCTCGGCTCCACTCAACACGCCTCACTCGACCTGCTGGCGCGACTCGTCGATCGCACGGTCGGACTTCTGGGAGCCCACCCGCTCTTCGGACCGGCGGTCTCAGACCTCGCGGGACTGATCGTCGCGATCATCGACGCCCCCGATTGTCGGGCTCGATCACGATGGCAGGACTGGTTCCTGGATCAGCTTGCTCGCCTGCGCCTCATCGTCACGCCGACCACGCTAGGCGAGCACGACGATGCGATGGCCTTCGTCCAGTCGCTGACCCATTTTGCCCTCCTCTCCTTCGCCTACACCTTCGTGCTTCTCGACCGCGACCCGCTTGACCTCCTCGCCTTTCGAACGCCGGTCTTCGAGCCGCTCCTCTACCTCGCCGCACGGGTCGCCTACCTGGCACGGTCAAGCCCGGACACCTATCGGTCGATCCAGATCCATACCACGCGACCGGAGGTACGAGCCGCGTTTTTGGAAGCGGCGCACCGGCTCCTTGCGGCGATCGAGGAGAGCGCTGCACGGAGCCAGGCGCCCGCCGCAGATCCGGCTGACGATCCCCTGGTCCGTCTGTTTCAAGAATTTGGCAGCCCCTGGTCACCAGACGATCGGGACCGCCGCGAGCGCCAGAAGCGCGAGCACTTCCTCGAGATGGGCGCCCGCCTCGTCGACGACCTGAACCGTCTGCGCCAGGAGCTCGT
>JADGGD010000295.1 GCA_019690095.1 Chloroflexota bacterium | reverse complement strand
GGCATACGCGCAGATCGTCGGCTGGGGCTACGCCGTCCCGGCCAGGGTGCTGACGAACTTCGATCTCGAGAAGATGGTCGATACCTCGGACGAGTGGATCCGCACGCGGACCGGCATCTCGGAACGGCGCATCGCAGGCCCAAAGGAGAGCACATCCACGCTCGCCACGCGCGCCGCTCAGAACGCGCTTCAGGTGGCCGATCTCAGTCCGGGGCGGGTGGATCTGGTTATCGTCGCCACGAGTACGCCCGATTATCCAGTGCCGAGTGTGGCCTCGCTCGTCCAGGACAGCATCGGGGCCTCGCGGGCCGGCGCCTTCGATGTGAACGCCGCATGCTCCGGCTTCATCTACGCCCTGGCCGTCGCCAGTGGGCTCATCTCAAGTGGGCTGTACGAGACGATCCTGATCATCGGTGCTGATACGTTGAGCCGGATCGTAGACTGGACTGATCGCTCGACCTGCGTCCTTTTTGGCGATGGTGCGGGCGCCCTTCTGCTCCGCCGGTCCGAGTCGCCAACGGGCCTGCGCTCATGCGTCCTGGGCTCGGACGGCTCCGGCGTCAGCTCACTCTTGATCCCAGCCGGCGGCAGCCGAAACCCGTTGACCCCGGAGCACCTGCAGAACCGACAGAACACGATCAAGATGAAGGGAAGCGAGGTCTATCGCTTTGCCGTCAGCACCATTGTCCAGGCCACCCGGCAGGCACTCGACGCCGCGGGCATGCGCGTCGAAGATATCGATCTGTTCATTCCCCACCAGGCCAACATCCGGATCATCCAGGCCGCCGCTCGGGCGCTGGATATTCCCGATGAGAAGGTGTTCTCGAATGTTCACCGGTACGGCAACACCTCCGCTGCCTCCATCCCAATCGCCCTCTGCGAAGCGATCGAATCGGGGCGCGTGAGCGTTGGAGCGAACCTCGCGCTGGTCGGGTTCGGCGCAGGGCTCTCGTGGGGAGCGGCAATCGTCCAATGGGGTGTTGACACGACGCCGGTGCCCATCGCCTGGTGGAAGTCCGTCCTCCGCAACCTTCACAGTCGCGAGGCGATGGTCCGCTCGTTCGCCCTGCGGACCCAGCGCCGCCTGGATGCACTCCGCCGCTTGAACGGTATTCACGGGGTCTGAGATCAACTGGCACCAGGAGGGGACAGGTAGTTTGACAGACTCAGCAGCAGTGATCCTGGTCACCGGGGCATCGCGCGGTATCGGCCGTGCAATCGCCTTGCGCTTCGCCCGGGCGGGAGGACGCATCGGGATCAACTTTCGCGGGAATACTGCAGCAGCCGAGGAGACGGCAAGTGCAGTAGAGCAGGCAGGCGGCGAGCCCCTGCTCCTCCCCGGCGACGTGAGCGATCCCGCAGCCGTGACGACCATCTTCGACACGCTTCTCCAGCGGTGGGGACGCCTGGACGTGCTGGTCAACAATGCCGGGATCGTGCGTGATATCCTCGTGCTCCGGATGAGCGACGAGGACTGGGATCAGGTGCTCGACACCAATCTGCGGAGCGCGTTTCTGTGCACGCGTGCCGCGCTCCGCCCGATGCTCCGCCAGCGCAGGGGACGGATTATCAATGTGGCCTCTATTGCCGGGCTCCGCGGCAACGCAGGGCAGGCGAACTACGCGGCCAGCAAAGCCGGGCTGATCGGACTGACGAAGTCCGTTGCCCGCGAGGTTGCCAGCCGCGGCATCACCGTCAACGCGGTAGCCCCCGGCTTGATCGAGACCGATATTACCCGCCAGATGCCCGAACGCGCACGCGAGGCTCTCATTCAGCAGATCCCCATGGGCTGCATGGGAACACCGGAGGATGTGGCTGAGGTTGTCTTCTTCCTCGCCTCGGATGGTGCCCGGTACGTGACCGGCCAGACGATTGTCGTCGACGGCGGGCTCGCGATGTGATTCTCACCCGACCAAGATTACCAGGACCAGGAGAACGAACGGATGCAGGAAGCAGACCAGGGATGGCGACGCGTCGCTCTCGTCTTCCCCGGCCAGGGATCGCAGTTCGTCGGCATGGGACGAGGTCTCGCCCAGCATTCACCGGCCGCGCGAGAGATCTTTGACCAGGCTGATGAAACCCTGGGATTCTCTCTCAGCGATCTTTGCTTCAACGGCCCAGAGAACGAACTCCGAGATACGATTAACGCCCAGCCGGCCATCCTGACTGTGAGTATCGCCTGCCTCGCCGCCCTGCGCGAGTATCTCGGGGCCGACGCCGCGCATCTGCGCCCACGCTTCGTGGCGGGCCACAGTCTTGGCGAGTACAGTGCCCTGGTTGCCGCTGGCGTCCTTGACTTTCCGACTGCCCTCACCCTTGTCCGAGAGCGCGGCCGCCTCATGAAAGAGTCTGGCGAGTCAACACCTGGGGGCATGGCTGCCGTCATCGGGCTGGATGCGGAGGTGCTGGAAGCCCTCTGCCAGAAGGCTCGGGACAAGGGCATCGTGTGCCCGGCGAACTACAACACCCCGACCCAGACCGTCATCTCGGGCGAACTTGCCGCCCTATCAGCGGCGATCGAGCTGGCGATTGCCAGCGGTGCCCAGCGCGTAATCCGCCTCGCCGTCAGCATCGGCGCGCATTCGCCGCTGATGCAGCGCGCATCGGAGCAGTTCAGCGAGATCATGAGCCGCCTTCGCCTTCAAGACGCCCGGATCCCTATCGTGAGCGACATCTCGGCACGTGTCCTCGTCTCGGCAGAGGAGATCCGTGCTGAGCTCGCCCGACAGCTGTACTCCTCGGTCCGCTGGACGGAAACCGTTCGGCAGATGCTGGGTGCGGGCGTAACCACGTTTATCGAGCTCGGGCCAGGAGAAGTCCTCTCCAACCTGATCAAACGGATCGACCGCACCGCCCTGGCCGTCAGCATCAATGATCCGGCCTCGCTCCGCAGTGTGCAGAACCTCCTGACCTGAACGCCCTGGCATTCCATCCCGGTCTCTGCCGCCCGGCGCACGCGCCCGGCCAGGGGGCGTGATCCCGTCGATGGCACACATCGTGCGCATCCGGGAACCGCGCGCCAAGACGGGCTCTCGGGTCCGCGATCGGCCGCGACGGAGGTAA
>JADGGD010000294.1 GCA_019690095.1 Chloroflexota bacterium | reverse complement strand
CGCCTCTTGCTGTCGCAGCTCGAGGAGTCCAAACAGCGGGGGGCAGTCCCTCCTGCCTGAGGCCCGGGTCGAGGCGGTTGAGCGGCCTTCACGAACGCCAGAATCCGGTTTTTCGGCATCAGCCTCGCGAGGTCGTGTCAGCGTTCACCTGGGCCGACCGTGGGCATCTGACCTGCGCGGATGACCATGCCGCCCCACCGGGCGATCTCATCGGCGATCACCGCAGCCGGTAGCGCGTCGGCCGTGATAACCAGCAGGACATCGCCAGGGGCGATGCCGCGGGTGTACACCTCGAGAGCCTCGGCCGGAATACCGAGCAATCCGAGGAGATTTTCCATGACCGGTGGAAAGACCTCCCATCGGATCGCGTCCGGCGCAACCCCGGCCTGGATCAAGGCATCCATCGCCTGGCGAGCATCCTCACACCGGTGAAAGGCACCCCCAACAGCCTCCATCCCGTCCCCCCGGGTTTCTGATGACACGGAGAGCGTGACCGCGCTGCAGGCAGTGTGCCAGCGGGGGGAGGGGAATGTTCACGAATTGTTCAGGAAAGCCGCGCCCCGGTTAACCCTTCGTTCACGCGCATCTGGCCATGATAACCACGTCGGTGTGGTGCAGACCAGTCAACGGGGACTGGTCCCGCACCTCGACCAGCGTGGACATCTATCCCCCCTTATTCGCAGAACGGCCGCCGGGGTTCCAGCCGCCCCGGCGGCCACCGGGCGGAGGCCACCGCATCCAGGCGGCTGCGCCTCTGCGATACGTGTTCACCATCGCGGGCACTGATCAATCAGCCGATCCGGATGCCATGCTGCCAGCCTTTTGCCCGCCGGCTATGTCCCTTCCCCTCCAGCAACCTGTCGATAGAATGCGACGCGGCGGCCGGCGATAATGTGTCCAAGCTCCGGCTCGGTAATGCCGAAGCTGTGCAGAACATGGCGAATCACCTCCAGCCCTGCTTCGAACTCGGGCTGTACTACTGCCGATACACCGGCTGCGTGCAGGCGGCGGATATGCGCGACATCCACCGCACGGGCGATGATAGCCAGCCGGTGGTTCTTCACCTGGCGGGCGTGCCGTGCCGCAAGCTCGACCGCGTCCGCATCCGGCACCAGAATCGCCAGGATCCGCGCGTAGGCGAGCCCCGCATGATCCAAAACAGCCGGGTTCGACGCATCACCGTAGATGACCGGGACTCCGCGCTCCCGGAGCTCCGAGACAATGAACGGATTATGCTCGATCACCACATACGGGAGATTCCGCCGGCCCAGAGCGTCCGCCAGCTCTCGCCCGACCCGACCGTAGCCGCAGATAATAGCGTGGCGGCGCGGGCTTTCGTCGGGCAGGTCAGCCTCCACACGATCAGCCAATCCTTCGATCGGCAGACGGGAGAGGAGCCGCAGTAGGAGGGGGCCAGCCCGCCCGAGGAACGGCGCCAGGATGATCGTGAGCAGAGCCGTCCCCAGCACCAGCTCGAATAGCTCACTCGGAAAAGAGCCCGAACGCGCTCCGAGCTCGGCCAGGACAAACGAGAACTCTCCGACCGGGACCAGGCTCAGGCCAGCCAGGACAGCCGTTCGTGCAGGCAGTCCATTCACCAGGACTGAGCCCGCGGCTATCACCGCCTTGCCCACCACCACCAGGGCCACGATCGGGATCAGGGAGCCGGCCTGGGAAAGGAGCACCGGCGGATCGATGAGCATGCCCATTGAGACAAAGAAAAGGGCAACAAACAGGTCTCGAAATGGAATGACCTCGGCAATAACCCGCGTGCGGAATTGCGACTCAGCAACCACGAGCCCGGCCAGGAACGCCCCCAGGGCGAGCGAGAGGCCCGCCAGGGCGGTCACGACTGCTGTCCCCAGGGCTAATCCAACGACGCCGAGGATGAATAGCTCGCGAGTGCGCGGAACGGCCACATGACCCAGGAGCCAGGGCACAGCGCGAACACCAATCACATAGGAGCCCAGGAAGACCGCCAGAGCCTTCACAGCGGTCAACATGAGATCGTACAGGGGGCTGATGGTACTGCCGGTGAGGGCCGGCAGGATGATTGCCAGCGGCACGACGCACAGGTCCTGAGCAATCAACATACCGATGGCCACACGTCCATGAAGGGTCTGGAGCTCACCCCGAGCAGCGAGGGTGCGGGTAACGACAATCGTGCTGGACAACGCGAGGACGGCGCCGAGAAAAATGCCCTGAGAGAAAGAAAGCCCCAGCAGGGGGATCATCAGCAGGCCCAGGGCAGTACTGGCACCGATCTGGAGGAATCCCCCCAGTGCAGAGACCCGTCCCAGACTACGCAACTCGCCGAAGGAGAACTCTGCTCCCAGGGCAAACATCAGAAAGGCCACCCCGATCTCGGCCAGGGTATTCACCGACTGCGCGTTTGCGGTCGGCCCGGGGGTGAACGGACCGATCACGACCCCGGCCGCAACGTACCCAACGATGATCGGGAGATGAAGGCGCTGGGCCACGACGCCCCCGGCGAAGGCAGCGATCACCGCGAGCACAAGATCGAGCACGAGGTGCAGGTCCGTCAGGGAAGACCTCCGATTTGTACTGCTTGTACTGCGCCGACCGGCACCCGGACAGCGCCGGAGAGCTGGGACACAGAGCCGCGGATTCCCTGGGCTGCCGCGGCGACCAGGGGATGGCCTCGGTTATAGAGGGAGCCTACAGACGTGCTGCCCGGATTTCCCCGAGGCATAACCCCGCAGCCGATAGGAGAAGCCGCGCCCGGGCAACCGTTGCTGCAGTGACATACCGCCACACGACCAGCTGTTCTTCGTTCATCCCGGCCACGAGTGACCGGTCATAGATCCTCTGGGCCTGGTGCAGCAGAGTGACCAGATCAGGCACCTCGTTCCCTTTTCTTAGAGAGGATACCACGACTACGGCCAGCTGCAGCAGATCAAGGTCCATCCCCTCCCGCTGCAGCAACCGGCGGTACAGACGGTGATCATCTGCCTCCAGAGCATCTTCGGTGCTCACGAGCCCGCATACGTACAGGAGCAGCCCAAGCGTGAGTCCGTGCTCGCGCAGCAGCTGGGCCCCCAGCCGTCCCACCCC
>JADGGD010000293.1 GCA_019690095.1 Chloroflexota bacterium | reverse complement strand
GGCACTCAACCTCCGCTTCCCCCGCCCGATGGAGGACGCGGAAGGTCGGAGGATGCGCCGGCCCGGGTGCCCCCAGCATCGGAGTGCATCCAGCGGTGACAGGCCGGACCCCGATGCGCGGCCCCACCACGGCAGCACCAGGGCGGAAGGAGGGATGGATTCCAAGCGCTCGGCGTTCTTCGAACCCCGGGCTGCACGAAGCCGCGCACGGGTACCGAGAGTCGCCGTCGGCCACCATCGCCGACCTGCGGGCAAGGAAGCCCGCAACCTCACCTCATGAGGAGGTAGCAACCGGATGATCATCAACGACAACCTGATGTCGCTCTTCGCGGCGCAGAACCTTCAGAACACGCAGAACGACCTGCAGAAGGTCCTGCAGCAGCTGTCCTCTGGGCTGCGGATCAACTCCGCGGCGGACGACGCGGCGGGCCTCGCTATCGCGCAGAAGATGGACGCGCAGGTCAGCGGCCTCGACCAGGCGAAACGGAACGCCCAAGACGCAATCAGCCTGATCCAGACGGCCGGCGGTGGTCTGAGCGAGATCCAGGCGATGCTCCAGCGCATGCGTGAACTGGCGGTCCAGGCAGCGTCAGATACCATGACTGCCTCCGACCGCCAACAGCTCCAAAACGAAGTCGACCAGCTGGCCCAGGAGATCCAGCAGATCGCGACCACAACCCAGTTCAACACGCAGAAGCTGCTTGACGGCAGCTACCAGAGCAAGGTCTTCCAGGTCGGCGCCAACGCGGGCGAGACGCTCACCCTGAGCATCGGTCAGATGACCGCGGGCACCCTGAAGGTGGGCGGCTACGACAACGGCTGGAACTTGTCCGCAGCGACGGTCTCGCCGACATCGGCCGTGCTTGGCGGTGCGTCGACGGCGGCGACCTTCGCCGTGGTCACCGCGACCACTGACTCGCTGGTCGGAAACGGCGCGTACACGCTGACCGTGACTTCGATCTCTGCTACCAGCTATAGTGTCGCCCTTGTGGACAGCAGCGGAGCCACGGTGGCCAGCGCCACGGTGGCAGGTACGGATACCTCCGCTACGCTGACCGACGCAAATACTAACTCGGTCCTCACGGTCACCTTGGGTGGAAGCGATACCTTCAGCAGCGTGACCACCACGGAGGCTACCACCTCGGTCACCATCAGCGATGCGAGCGTAAACTTTGTGGCATCCGACACAACCGTCCAAGCCGGTCTTGATATCACCAGCGCTGCCGCGGCTTCGGCAGCGATCTCTACGCTCGACAACGCCATCCAGCAGGTCAGCGCCCAGCAGGCGGTCCTCGGGGCGTACCAGAACCGCCTCCAGCACGTGATCAACGTGAACGCCATCAGCTACGAGAACCTGACCTCGGCCAAGGCGCAGATCATGGACGTGGACATGGCCACGGCCATGGCGCAGTTCACCCGCGACCAGATCCTCCAGCAGGCGGGCATCGCGGCCCTGGCGCAGGCGAACCAGGTGCCGGCGGCCGTCCTCAAGCTGCTCGGCTAACTGGAGAAGAGTAGAGAACGGGGGAGGGTCACACCCTCCCCTCGCCGATCCGGAGGGTTGCCCCATGAGCCGGCCGCTCCTCAGCGCTGCCCTGATCGTAAAGGATGAGGAGACCGTCCTTGAGCGCTGCCTCGAAAGCTTGAGGCCAGTCGCCGACGAGATTGTCGTCGTCGACACGGGTTCCACCGACCGCACGCCCGAGATCGCGCGAGAAACGGGAGCAGTTCTGGTCCGCTCACCATGGCGCGACGATTTCGCTGCGGCGCGGAACGTGGCGCTTCACTTCGCCAGAGGACGCTGGGTCCTCAGCCTGGATGCGGACGAGGCGCTCGACGTGGATGCTGCCAGGCTTCGCCAGACCCTTGAGCTCGCAGAGGAGAGCGCCTTCTATGTCGCGCTGTGGAACGCCTTTCCCGATCCCACAGGCCATGTGGGCTGGGAGCAGTTGGAGATCGTCCGGCTCTTTCGAAAGCGTCCCGGCGTGATCTGGGAGGGTCGGATCCATGAACAAATCCTGCCCTCGGTTGTCCGCGTCGGTGGAAGGGTTGGGCGGCTTCCTTGGGCGGTGATCCGGCACTGGGGCTACCTGCCGGAGGAGATGGCAAGGAAACGAAGCAAGGAACGCAACCGCCGCCTCTTCGAAGAGATGGGTCCGCAGCTGTCCCCATATCTCCTTTACCAGAAGGGGGTCCAGGACCTGAACGACGGCCGGACCGCCGAAGGCCGGCGAAACCTGACGCTGGCCCTTGCACGTGGCCTGCAGCAAGACTGGGCCGCCCGCGCAGCCTATCTAGCTGCTCGTGCAGCCGAGGGCATCGGTGACACGCGCAGCGCCGTGGCGCTTCTTCGCTGGGCCGAGAAGCGCTGGCCGGCCTTCACGGACCTCTGGCTCTTGGAGGCGGAAGTGGAAGCCAGGCGCGGGAACTATCTCCAAGCCGCTTCACTCTTTACCCAGTGCTTGGCACGCGGTGACGCGGACGTTCCCTGGGAGCACCTGCGTGGAGCCGGTTCTTTCATAGCGTTGACGCAGCTCGGGGAAACCTTTCTCGCAATGGGAGATCCTGCGGACGCCGTGCCGATTCTTGAGCGGGCACTCCAGATCGAGCCGGGATACCCTGCTGCCGAGCGAGCGTATGCGCAGGCGCGCCGACTTCTATCCGCGCAAGCGGCAAGTTGACGATGGTGCAGTTGCGAACTTCTTCGGTTCAGGACATGTGAGCTTTCGATCAATTGTATCCACAACCGCAGTGCCACGCCAGGCTCGTGCCCGCACCGTCTTCTCACGGCGTGCCGGGCAGGGGTCCGCTCCGAGGCTGTCGATTTGCAGTCCGCCGCTGGGCGGGCCATCTCATACCCCGCGTCCAGATTACTGAGATTCGTTCAGCTTCGATCCCGCCAATCGCCCCGCTCCGGACGCTACAGGGGGCGCGCCCGGTGCGCCGTTCGGCTATGGTCGGCCGTTGGATCTGACGGTCAAGCCGTGCCAGTAGACAAATGTGCACAAGATGAAAGTCGCAGGCCGGGAGGTGGCCTCGCGTTGAATGCGGATCCAGCTGCCGTTATTCTGCTGATCCTCCTTGGTCTGTGGCTTTTGTCTTC
>JADGGD010000292.1 GCA_019690095.1 Chloroflexota bacterium | reverse complement strand
CCCTCGCGCAGGACGCGCGCCGGGTTCGGGATGCCGTGAACGACCTCGTCGTTGATCGAGACGCACAGGCTCGCCGGATAGCCCTGGTAGCCCTTGAACGCCGGGATTGCCCCGAGGGCATAGGCGGTTCGCTCAGCAATCGCATCGAGATCGGCCGTGGTCAGACCCGGACGGATTTTGTCCTCCAGCTCGAGGAGGGTCAGCGCCACAATCCGACCGGCCTCGCGCATGATTGCGATCTCGCGTGGTGACTTCAGATAGATCGGCACGTGTCTCAATTCGATTCCACTGGTGGAAGGGCCGCCTGGATATCAGCAAAGACAGTCTCGATGGGGCGAGCCCCGTCTACCTCGATGAGAATTCCTTTCCGTCGATAGTAGTCCACGACCGGCATGGTCTGGGTCAAATACACCTCCAGCCGGTGGCGAATCACCTCAATCCGATCATCCGGCCGCTGGGTAAGCGAGGCGCCGCAGATGTCGCACCGGCCGGGCACGCGCGGGGGCGACGTTGCCAGGTGATAGGTTGCGCCGCAGCGCGGGCAGACGTAGCGCCCCGACAGCCGCCGGATGAGCTCCTCGGTCGGCACGCGCAGGTAGACCGCATGGTCTACCTGCCGCCCCAGGTCGGCGAGCACACCGTCGAGGGCCTCGGCCTGGGTGATCGTCCGCGGAAATCCATCGAAGATCGCCCTCTCGGCGTGGGCGTTCTCGGTCAGCCACTCCCGAATGACCCCGATCATAACCTCGTCCGGTACCAGCTCGCCACGCTCGACGTAAGGTCGGGCCAGCTCGCCGAGGGCCGTGTGGCGGGCCGCCGCCTCGCGGAGGAGCTCACCGGTGGAGACCCGCGCGAGTCGCCGTTCGCGTGCGAGAAGCTCGCACTGAGTGCCTTTGCCAGCGCCAGGCGGCCCGAGCAGAACAATGATCATGCGCAACCGATCACTTGATCAGACCCTCGTAGTTCCGCATCATCAGCTGGGCCTCGAGCTGCTTCATCGTGTCGAGAACGACGCCGACCACAATCAGCAGTCCAGTGCTGCTCAGGATCAGCGAGGTGCTGATACCCTGGGCGAAGAAGGGCAAGATCGCCACAACGCCCAGGAAGACTGCTCCGAGGATCGTGATCCGGAAGAGAACGCGGTTGAGGTATTCCTCGGTTGGCCGCCCCGGCCGGATGCCCGGAATGAATCCCCCGTACTTCTGCAGGTTCTCGGCCAGCTTCTGCTGCTGGAAGATCACCATGGTGTAGAAGAAGGTGAACATAACGACCAGCAGGAAGTAGCAAAGCCAGTAGATCACGCCGGTGGCGTTGAAGATGTCCCGAATGCGGGCGGCGATATCGCCAATCAGGCCCGGACTCACCGCGAAATAGCTGGCGATCGTTCCCGGCAGGAGCATGATTGACATGGCGAAGATCAGCGGGATCATGCCGGCCGAGTTCACCCGCAATGGGATGTGGGTTGACTGCCCGCCGTACAGCCGATTCCCCCGGATCCGCTTGGCGTACTGGACCGGAATCCGACGGTGTGCCTCCTGTACCACGACGATTGCCGCGACCGTCACTACCCCCAGCGCCCCGAAGGCGATCGTCGCCAGGATATCACCGCTCAGAAGCGACTGCCCCACGATTTGCGGCAGGCGGGACACGATCCCGGCAAAGATGATGATCGAGACGCCATTCCCGATGCCGTTCTCGGTGATGAGTTCACCCAGCCAGACCAGGAAAAGCGTTCCGGCGGTCATCGAGATCACCATCGCCGCAGTCGGCAGAAGCGAGCCCGCCCCGAGGCCGAAGTTGCTGATCAGTCCCTGGCTCTGGAGCAGAACGCCAGTCCCATAGGCCTGGAGCGCCGCCAGGGGAACGGTCATCCAGTTCACGTACTGGTTGATCCGCTGGCGGCCGCGTTCACCCTCGCTGCTGAGCTCCTCCAGGCTGGGGATCGCGCCAATCAGCAGCTGCATGATGATCTGCGCCGTGATGTAGGGGTAGACCCCCATCGCGGCGATCGAGAAGGTGGTCATCGCCCCGCCGGAGAAGAGGTCCAGCATCCCCATGAGCTGGTTGGTCTGGAAGAACTGGGCCAGCCGAACCGGATCCACCCCCGGCACCGGGATGTGGGCGAAGATCCGGAACACAACGAGCATCGCGAAGGTGAAGATGATTTTCCGACGCAGATCCGGCAGCTGGAAGGCGCGAACGAGTGCATCAAGCACGGCTATTGCTCCTCGGCCGCTGGCGCCGCAACCACCACTGCCTGCCCGCCGGCCGCCTCGATCTTCGCCTTCGCCTGTGCTGAGAACTGGTGGGCGTGCACGATGAGCGGGTGGGTCAGCTCGCCGTCAGCAAGGATCTTCACCCGCTTGGCGTTCCGCTCGACCAGGCCGACCCGGATGAGCGCGTCGAGGTCGACCGTCTCATTGGCCGCGAAGCGATTCAGCTGGCGCAGATTGACTGTCGCGGGCCGCTCTCGGGGGACAGACCGAAAGTGAACGCCGCGCTTGGTCGGCATGCGGTGGACGAGCGAGTTCTGGCCTCCTTCAAAGTAGCCAGGGATTCGCCCCCCGGATCGGGCCTTCTGTCCTTTGGTCCCGCGTCCGGCCGTCGTTCCGCGGCCGGAGCCGAGCCCGCGTCCGACGCGCCGCCGGGTACGCCGGGAGCCGGGCGCGGGATGGAGATCATTCAGGCTCAGGGTCATGGTGTCTCTCCTGTCTCGGCGACGGGCTCGACGTGCACCAGGTGGCGGATCTTCTGGATCATCCCGCGGACAGACGGCGTATCAGGGCGAACCACGCTCTGGTGGAGTCGTCGAAGACCAAGCGAGCGAACCGTCGCCTTCTGATCCTTGGCGTAGCCAATGCTACTTCGCCGCAGGGTGATGCGCAGTGCTCCCATCTCTCAGGACCTCCCGGTCGCCGCGCCGGCCGATGCCGCCGGGGTATTGCTCGTGCGGCCGGTGCTCGATCGCCCGGCACGCCGCCGCCCCCCGCGTTCGGCAGCCCGCGCCTCGCCCGGCCGCGGTGCCGGGCGCGGGGCCGGCTCCCGAATGCGGACCGGGAGGGCTACCCCGCGGCGTTCGGCCTCGGCCTGCGGATCCTTCAGC
>JADGGD010000056.1 GCA_019690095.1 Chloroflexota bacterium | reverse complement strand
GGTCCGGGCGTCGGGCGGCGGGGCCCGCAGTGCGCTCTGGCGGCAGATCCTTGCCGATGCCCTGGAGAGCGAGATCGCCCTGGTCAATGTCACCGAGGGGGCGGCGTACGGCGCGGCACTCCTGGCGGGCGTGGGCGCCGGGGTCTTCGCCAGCGTCGAGGAGGCGTGCGCCCGAACGGTGCACGTTGTCGAGCGGGTCGCGCCGGGTCCGGCGGCGGCGGTCTATCGCGAGTACTACCGCGTATACCAGGATCTCTATCCGGCACTTGCGGCCCAATTCCGCGCCGTGAGCGAGATCGCCGCGCGCCTCAGCCGCTGAGCCCGCAGTCGGCCGCGCGATCGCACTGGAGCCGAGAGGTCGTGCGGCCGTTTTATCCCGTGCCTCGCAGGCTCGACCGGCGTTATTACTCATGAGTGGACCGCGAGAGACAGCCGTGCGGGCCCGGTCCGGTGATCCTCCGGCTCGCCTCCCCGGTCACTCGGTATGATTCCGCGCACCAGGAGATGCTATGGTGGACAGGGTAGTCCGGAGCGCCGCATCGCAGCGGCTTGCCTCCTTGCTTCTCGATCTGGTCATCGGGGCGGCGGCGATGCTTGCCCTCGTCAGTTGCAGCCGTACGGGCGTGGGGCTTCCCGCATCCGCAGGGCACGACGATCGGGCATCGCAACCTGCCCGGCCGTCTCCGCTCGCGAGCGCGAGCCCGGCACCGGTGAGACCGGCATCCTTGCTGTCACAGCCAACCCCGACACCCGCGATTCCGGCCGTGGTTCGTCTTTCCCAGGCAACGCTCGACGGCGCTCCCCTGGCGAGAGGGGCCTGGACTGTCCGTGGGGTCGTCCTGCAGGTCCAGGCACCGACTACATTCCCCGGACCGCTGGTTCCGGAGGTTGAGCTCGCACGCCTCGGACAGCCATTCCAGGGCCGGCCGACGGCGCGCGGTGCGCCGGAGCCGAGCGGCGGGAGCACGGCCGTCGGCCGCGTGGTGCTGAAGGATCTCCCGCCCGGCCAGTATGCCTGGCAGGCCCGCCTCGCCAGCCCGGATGGTCGGTCAGCCGGTCCGTGGGCCCGCTTTGCGGGCGACGATGCCGCGTTCGGCATCGCCGGCGATCCTCCAGCACTCGCCGCGGTTCGGGTGACCGGTCTTGAACACCGCGCGGGCGGCATCCCCGTGATCGGGCCGCAGGATCAGCCGCGGGTCGCCTGGACTGTCGTCGACGCCGTCCCGGCCGCGCTGGACGGGGTGCGCTACCTGATCGACCACCAGCCGACGGCGCCTCCCGCGCCGCCCGCCGCGGCGGCCCGCCTCAACGCGTCAGGATCGGGCCTGGCCCTGAACGACCAGCACGACGGCACCTGGTACATCCACCTGTGGGCAGTGGACCGCGCCGGGCAGACCAGTGCGCCTGCAACGGTAGCGGTCTCGGTTCTGCGGGAGCCCCTGCAGTTCGAGGACGTCATCTACCGGACCTGGGCAACCAACCCGCTGTACCAGACCGCGCCGATCCGGTTCACCCTGTCGCGCGCTGCAACAGTGAGCGTGACGATCATGGCCGATGGATCCACGCGCGCGCTCCGGACCTACGACCTCGGCCGCCGCGCAGCTGGCGAGCGGATCAGCCTGGCGTGGGACGGGAAAGATGCCGCGGGCCGGATCGTGCCTCCCGGTAGCTACCGCTTCCTCATCGAGGCCGTTGATGATGCGGGCACCCACACCCAGGCCGTCTACGATGGCCTGACGATCACGAACAAAGTCATCCGGATCTGGCTCGGCCGACAGGTGCTCACCGCATACGATGGGGACACGCCATTCCTGACCACGCTGATCACCAGCGGCGGGGCTGATCTCCCCACGCCGGTCGGCACGTTCGAGATTCTCCAGAAGTCCACACCGTTTGTCTTCCACTCTCCCTTCCCGCGTGGATCGAAATACTGGTTCCCGGACGTGAAGTCCAACTTCGCTATGCTCTTTGATCAGGCCGATGCCGACTTCATCCACGATGCTCCCTGGCGGACGCGGTTCGGACCAGGCACAAACGGGCCGGGCATCCCCGGCCAGCCCTTCACCGGCTCGCACGGGTGTGTCGAGACGCCGGTGAGCGTTATGCCCCGCCTGTACCCGTGGACGCCGCTCGGCACACCGGTCGTGATTACTCCGTGATTCCTCGCCCGGGCACGGAGACCTGGAGGTGGAGGGAATGGCAGTGCTCCGCAGCCTGGCCGGGCACGCCCCGGCAGTTGCGCCGAGCGCCTATATCGCTGACGGCGCGGTGTTGGTCGGTGCGGTCACCGTGCACGACGACGCCAGCATCTGGTTTAATGCGGTCCTGCGTGCCGATAGCGAGCCGATCGTCATCGGCCGTGAGACCAACGTGCAGGATACCGCGACCCTTCACGTCGATCCCGGCCTGCCGTGTCTCATCGGGAATGGCGTCACGATCGGCCACGGTGCGGTCGTGCACGCGTGCACCGTCGAGGATAATGTCCTGATCGGCATGCACGCCACGATCCTCAGCGGCGCTGTCGTGGGGCGGGATACGATCATTGGGGCCGGTGCCCTCGTCACCGAGAACGCCCGCATTCCCCCGGGGTCGCTTGTCCTGGGCATACCGGGGCGGGTCGTTCGAGCCCTGCGCCCGGACGAGATCGCAAGCATCCGGCAGTCAGCCGAGAGTTACGTGCAGCGGGCCCAGCTCTATCGACAGGAACTCCGGTAGCCCTCTTACGAGACCCGCCTGAACTTCTGGAGGGTGTGGCAGTCCGGCGGCACCAGGCCGGCGCGCCCGGCAAAGGTGTAGGTGACCTCGGCCACGTACAGACTGTCCTGTGAGTCGACGCACAGCCCGTGCGGAGCGCAGAAGTTGCCCGGCGCACACCGATCGGGGCCGCCCCAGCGGGCCAGCAGAACGCCGTCAAGATCAAAGACGCTGACCCGCCCCGGTCGGTCGTCGGTTATGATCCCGTGGCGGTAAGAGCGCTGGCCCGGGCGCCACCACAGCTCCGACACGTGGACCAGCCCCTCCCGATCGATGCAGATCTGGGTCGGACGCTGGACATCAGTCCACTCGTCCAGGAACTCGCCGTCTGGACTGAAGATCTGGATGCGGTCGTTCTCCCGATCGGCCACGAAGACACGCCCGTCCGGCGCCACGGCGATCCCGTGCGGCAGGTGGAACTGCCCGGGGCCGTTGCCCGGCTCGCCCCAGGAGCGGATCAGGGTACCATCGGCCGAGAACTGATGGACGCGGCAGTTGCCGTACCCATCGGTGACGTACAGATCGCCGGATGGGGCGACGGCGAGGTTCGTCGGACGGTTGAAGGGGGGACCGCCGCGCTGGATCGAGTCCAGGGACTGCCCGTCGTAGCCGGTCTCCGACGGCACACCGCTCGTTCCCAGCGTCAGCAGGAGCCGGCCGTCCGGGGTGAACTTGCGGACGGTGTGATCGCCGTCATCGACGCAGTAAACGGCATCATCAGGACCGACGGTGATCCCGTGGGTCCGGGCGGTGAAGATGCCCTCGCCCCAGGAGCGGAGGAAGCGGCCCTCGCGATCGTAGACGATCACCCGTGCCGCGTCCCGCGTGATGATGTAGACCTGATCACGGGAGTCGACCGCCACGCCGCAGACATCGCGGTGTTGGAACCCGGCCGGAAGCTGCTCCCAGCCCGGCACTACCGCATACCGGATCTCCCCGACTGTTGCCACGCCGTACCTCCCTGTCCGCGCGTTCCCCACTGCCGGACAGTGCCAATCATAGCATGCGGGCATGCCCGTCGAGAGCAGTTCACCTGCGGCGGGGAGGGCGAACAGTCATCCATCGTCTGATCGCCTGGAGAGCGGGAGTGATCCCCCGGCGGGTGCGGCCGATGGGGCCGCCCGGGCGCAGGCCCTTCGCCGGTGTGATAAACTAGGATAAGGACAAGATACAATATATCGGAGCGCGATATGTTGTGGGATGCGACTCCGACGCGCGACATCTCGGCGGCCGATTACCGTGCCCTGGCCGAGATTCGCTACCAGATCCGGCGCTTCCTGCGCTTCAGCGAGAATGCCGCCCGCTCCGCGCACCTCGAGCCCCAGCAGTATCAGCTTCTCCTGATGCTGCGCGGTCTTCCCGACGGCGTGCCTGCAACGATCGGCGTGCTGGCCGAGCGGCTTCAGGTGCGCCACCACAGCGCAGTCGGCCTGGTTGATCGGCTCGAGGAGCGCGGCCTGGTCCGACGGACCCGGGACCGCCGCGATCGCCGTCAGGTTCTGGTCGAGCTAACCCCACGCGGGGAAGAGGTCCTGCACGAGCTGTCGCTGTCCCAGCGAACTGAACTCCAGCAGCTCGGCCACCAGCTTCTTCACTCCCTCGCGACCCTGATCCGGGAGCCGGCCGGCAGCGAATCACCCGCCCCGCCCCCGGCGGCCGCGGAGACCCGCACACCGAAAAAATAAATAAGGAGAATACCTCGTGGCACTCCCTCTTGCTCAGCGGTTGTCGGCCGTTCTTGCCCGCCTGGGACCCGACGAGCGCGCCGGGCGCCTCGGCGACTTCACCACGGATCCATCCGTCCTGGCCCTGTCCGCCCTGGCCATCGGCATCGGCGTACTGAGCGCCGTTGTCGCCCTGATCCTCCTGCGGTTGATCGGCCTGTTCACGAACCTCTTCTTCTTCCAGCGGCTCGATACGACGCTGGTCTCGCCAGCCGGCAATCACCTGGGCGTGCTGGAGGTCTTCGTGCCGGTGGTCGGCGCCTTAATCATCGGCTTGATGGCGCGCTACGGATCAGAGCGCATCCGCGGTCACGGGATCCCGGAGGCTATCGAGGCGATCCTGGTCAATGGAAGCAAGGTCGAGCCCCGAGTGTCTATCCTGAAGCCGCTGTCGTCGGCCATCTCCATCGGCTCGGGCGGCCCGTTCGGCGCAGAGGGGCCGATTATCATGACCGGCGGGGCTTTCGGCTCGCTGATCGCCCAGTTCCTGCACCTGACCAGTGCCGAGCGCAAGACGCTCCTGGTCGCCGGCGCTGCGGGCGGGATGTCTGCCACGTTCGCGTCGCCGGTTGCGGCGGTCCTCCTCTCGGTCGAGCTCCTTCTTTTCGAGTGGAAGCCGCGGAGCCTGATCCCGGTCGCACTCGCCAGTGCGACTGCCGCGGGAGTGCGGCATTACCTCCTGGGCGACGGCCCCCTCTTTCCGACCCCTCCCCACGCGCCGTTCATCGGGATCGGGGGATTGCTCGGCTGTGTGCTGGTCGGCCTGCTCGCGGGCTGTCTTTCCGCCCTGCTGACCATCTCGGTCTACGCTGCGGAGGATGCCTTCCGCCAGCTCCCCATCCACTGGATGTGGTGGCCAGCGATTGGCGGCGTCGTCGTGGGGATCGGCGGCTTGATCTTTCCCCACGCGCTTGGGGTCGGCTATGACACGATCGGTGCTCTTCTGCAGGGGAACGTTCCGGCCACGCTGATTCTGGGTGTTCTGGTCGTCAAATCCGTCATCTGGGCCGTCTCGCTGGGATCGGGCACCTCTGGCGGTGTCCTCGCCCCACTGCTGATGATGGGCGGCGCGCTGGGCGGCCTGGAAGCCCTCATCCTCCCGAACGAAGGGGCTGGCTTCTGGCCGCTCATCAGTATGGGGGCGATCCTCGGGGGAACGATGCGTTCGCCCTTTACCGGCGTCGTCTTCGCGATCGAGCTCACCCACGATGTCCATGCACTCCTCCCTCTCCTCATCGCGACGACGGTCGCCCACGGCTTTACCGTGCTGACCCTCCGCCGCTCGATCCTTACTGAGAAGGTCAGCCGGCGCGGCTATCACCTGAGCCGCGAGTACGCAGTCGATCCACTCGAGATCCTGTTCGTGCGCGAGGTGATGCGGACGAATATAGTCGCGCTGTCGCCGGATGCTCCGCCGGAGACCCTGGCCCGCTCACTGCATCTGACCTCCGGCCGCACGCCGCAGCGGCTGTATCCGGTCGTCGCACCGGACGGCACGCTGACCGGCGTGGTAACCCGGAGTGACCTGCGCCAGCTGATCCAGGAGATCGAGGAGGGGAAGGACGGCGCGGCGATCAGCCGCATCATCCGGCCCGATCCGGTGGTCGCCTATCCTGATGAGCCGCTGCGCGCGGTCGTCTATCGCATGGCCGAGTCCGGGCTGACGCGGTTCCCGGTGGTGGACCGGAGTTCCCCGCCCCGCCTCCTGGGGATGATCTCCCTGGCCGATCTTCTCACTGCCCGGGCGCGGATCCTGGAGGCGGAGCGGCGGCGCCAGCGCATCCTCGGCGTTCCGCGCATCCGACCCGTTGCCCTTCTCCACCGATCGGCGCTGGTGCGCCTCACCACTGGCGGTGAGCCAGCCGGCGCGAGGAATGGAGAAGCACGCGCGCCGGCCGCGGGGGAGACCCCCGCGGCAGCGAGCACGCCTGATCACTCTCCCCACCCCCTGGTAGAAGTCCCGTCATCCTCCGAAACCGGCGGTGCCGATCGGAGGCCCGATCCGGAGTGATCGCGCCCGGCGGGCCGGTTCAGGCGGTGTGCGGTGCGCCCGCGGCCCCGACTGCCCGGGAAGCCTGCCGCCGGGAGCGGTACTCCGCGAAGAGGCGAAGCATCTCGCGGCTGAACTCTGGGATGTCGGCCGGGCAGCGGCTGCTGACCCAGTTGCGGTCGCGGACCACCGGAAAATCAAGCCACCGCCCGCCCGCATTCCGGATGTCGTCCTGGATGGTGAAGTAGCTCGTCAGGTTGCGGCCGTTGACCAGCCCGGCGGATGCCAGCAGCCAGGGGCCGTGGCAGATGACGGCGATTGGCCGGTCGGTCTCGTCGATCCGGCGGACAAAGGCCCGGGCGCGGTGCTGTGCCCGCAGGGCGTCAGCGTTCAGCGCGCCGCCCGGGAGCAGAACCGCGTCAAAATCGTCCGGATTCGCCGCATCGAGCGTCAGATCCACCGGGAATCGGTCGCCCCGGACGTCGTGGTGCAGGCCCTGGACCTCGCCTGCTGACGGGGCGATGAGGCTGGTCACGGCGCCTGCATCGATGAGGGCCTGCCGCGGGGCTGTCATCTCGACCTGCTCGAAATCGCTGGCGACAAGAATGGCGACCCGCAGGCCGTCGAGTCGTTCTGCTGCCATGTATCTGACCTCCCGGAATGCTGTTCAATTGTCCGTCTCCCCAGCGGCCGGGAGACGGGGCTTCACTCCGCACTGGCCGTGCCATCTGGCTCGGCCGCACCACGGCGGGCCGGCGCGCCGGTCAGCAGACCGCGCGGGAACAGCCGCGGCACGCTCCTTGACCGGCCCCGAACCACCAGGCCGGGGCAGGCCGCCGTGCCGTACGTCCTGGATGATGTGACGGCCTCATCAGTGCGGGCGGCCCGGGTTAGGGAGTACGGTGAGAAAAGCCCTCGTGCCCTGATCGAACGGAGGCCGCACCGCGGCGTTCGGCGTACAATAATCCAGAAGATGTGTGCCCGCTGCGGACAGCGACGGCAGTCGGGAGGAGCACCACGGAGCTCCAGCGGTTCATCTGGGAATGGCCCACGCTGATCGATCAGCTGCGTGCGGTCCAGCCGCGCCTGGCCGAACGTCTCGAGCGCGCGGCCCGTCCCATCGAGGCGGAGCGATGGCCGGATGGGCGGCTTCTTCTCGTGCTCGGCTGCTGGGTGCCGGAGGACCGCGCCGCGCTTGGCGCCCCCGAGACGCTTCGGGTTCTCGAGGCCGACCTCAAGCGCCTCACCGGTGACCCGATCCAGCTCATTGTGACGGACTGGCCCGCAGGCGACGGGCCGCCGGATGAGCCTCCGGACGCGCTCCGAGGCCTGCCCGAGCCGCTGCGCCGGCAGGGGACGGCCTGCGGCGGGGTGCTCCTCCGTTCCTTCTTTGCGGCGGCCGCGCGGCGGGGAATCGTCTTCCACTGTCAGTACCCCGTCTTGAATTACCGTCTCGACTTCGCGCTTCCCGAGCTTCGCCTCGGCGTCGAGATCGGCGGCTGGCAGTGGCGGAGCTGGACGAGCCCGGCCGCGATCGCCCGTCGGCAGCGCGAGCAGGAGCTCGGTGCGGAAGGCTGGACGATCCTCTGGTTTACCGGTGAAGAGGTCCTGCACCATCTCGAGCAGTCGGTGGATGAGGTTGCACGGGTCATTGCCCGACGATCGCGGATGGCCGCAGGCCGGGATGACGACGCGAATACCCCTGGATGAGCCGGGGCATCCCCGGCAGGAGGTTCACCCATGATCTGCCTGTATACAGCCGTGGGCAGTGCGGTCGCAGTCATAGTGCAGCGGAACGGGCGGTGGGTGCCGCGCCTGGCGCTCGAGGGGCTGGACACCCGGTGTCTGGCGGCGGATCCGGCGCGGCCGGAACGGGTGTACTGCGGGACGTTCGGCCGCGGTCTCTGGGTCAGCAATGACGCCGGGGCGACCTGGGCTCCGGCTGGCGACGGAATCACCTCCGACAGGGTGATGGCGGTGGCGGTAAGCCCGATCGAGCGCGCGGGCGGATACGGCATCGTGTGGGCGGGGACGGAGCCGAGTGCTCTGTTCCGCTCCGAGGACGGGGGAAAGACGTGGCACGCCTGTCCCGCTCTCACCCGCCTTCCCTCTGCTCCGACCTGGAGCTTCCCACCCCGACCGTGGACGCACCACGTCCGCTGGATCGAGCCCGACCCGATCGTCGCCGGGCGGCTGTTCGTGGGGATCGAGCTGGGGGGAGTCATGCGGAGCCTGGACGGGGGGCTGACCTGGGAAGACCGGAAGCCAGGCTCGCAGTTCGACTGTCACACCCTGCGGACCCACCGCCGCGCACCGGGTCGGGTGTATGAGGCGGCTGGCGGCGGATATGCTGAGTCGCTGGACGGGGGAACGAGCTGGCACGGCTTCGACGCTGGCCTGCCCTGGCACTACCTCTGGGGGCTCGCTGTGGACCCGGCGGACCCCGACACGATGATCGTCTCGGCTTCGCCCGGGGCACGCCAGGCCCACGGTCCGCGGTCGCACCAGCCGGGGGATGGGGAGCCGCCCGCTGGCGCATCGGCCTTCATTCCAGGGGCAGAATCGGTCATCTGCCGCCGGACCGGTGGCGGTCCGTGGCAGGAGGTGCGGGCAGGCCTTCCCGCCCCTCAAGGGACGCTCGCCTACGTACTTGCCGCCCACGATGCCGAGCCCGGCGTCTTCTACGCCGCGCCGCACCACGGTGCGATCTATCGCTCCGCTGACCGCGGGGAGAGCTGGGAACGGCTTGACATCGCCTGGCCCGCTGGCTACCGCCCTGAGCGGACACACGCACTGGTGGCCGTTTCCCTCCCCTGATGCGGCAGACGGCCGATGGCCGCGATCTTGCGGAGGGCTGACCCCCTCGTATCCAGGAGGGTGCGGCGGATATGCCCGACCAGCGACGTTCGCGGCCTCGCCCGACACCCCGCCCGTCTCCGCCGGCGGCCGGTCCGGCACCGCGTCCGCCGGCGCCGGCCGAGGCAGGGGGGCACGAGGCTGTGCCGCCCTGGCGCTATCAACAGCACCTTGCCGAGGAGCACGGCCTGACGATCATCGCCGAGCCGGGCTGGCCGACCGCCTACAAGCGCTATGTCCTCGTCCGGCGGCGCGATTCGGCCGAGCAGCGGCTGGTCAGCTTCACCGGCACCCTCCCTGAGGCGGCCGCCTTCTTCTACCGCTATATCCACCCGCCGTCGAAGGCAAAGCAGGCGGTGACCGAGGGACGAGCCCGGGCAGAGCGGGAGGCCGCCCGCATCAGGCGATCTGCCTAGCGACCGGCTTCTGGCCCTACGTGGAGCGATCCCCAGTCTGCTCATCGGAGCGGGGATCAGGCGCATCAGCAGTAAGAAGAGGACGGAAGGCCTCGGGAACCAGCCCCCGCAGGTCAATCGGCATACCCGCGATCACCAGGATGACCGAATCCGCCCGGCGTGCCGCCTCCTGATTCACCCGGCCGAGCAGGTCGCGGTACCGCCGGCCCAGCGGGTAGGAGGGCACGATCCCCATGCCGACCTCGTTTGAGACCAGGATAAGGGCCGCGTCGCGCGCTCGGGCCGCGGCGATCAGGTCAGCGATCTCCCGAAGGGCTTCGCGCTCGATCTCCCGCCAGGTATCCTCGGGAACTGCCTCGCCCTCGACAGGAAGACGATACCGGAACACCAGGAGGTTGCTCAGCCAGAGGGTCAGGCAGTCGACGAGCGCAGTATCGCCGGGGCGTGTGTGCGTCCGGACGGCCTCCGCGAGATCCTGGGGGCTCTCGACCGTCCGCCAATCCGAGGGCCGCGCCGCGCGGTGGGCGGCGATGCGCGCGGCCATCTCGGGATCGCCCGGAGTTGCGGTGGCCAGGTAGAGCACCGGCCGGGCCAGGTGCCGCGCCAGCCGCTCGGCAAAGGCGCTCTTGCCGCCGCGAGCGCCGCCGAGGATCAGATAGACCGGCGCACTCACGCCCGTCTCCCGGATACGGTGAGGCCGCAGTGCGCGAGGAGCGCGGGGAGGTCAAGCGCTCCAGCCAGGACCGCGGCCCAGCGGCCGCACGCGGTGTCCAGATCCAGGGGGGTGCCCGTCCCCCGGGCGGCCGTGCCCGGGCGGGCACGTGCCGTGAGCCAGGCCAGGAGTGCATCGCACACCGTCGGACTGGCGAGCAGGCCGTGCACCGACGTCCCCAGCACCAGCCCATCCTCCGAGAGAGCCCCCTCGGGCTCGTCAGCGGCCGCACCTCCCCGACGCACAATGCGGAGAGGAGCCGCTGATTCTCCCCGGACCGGCCGACCGGCGTGGATCTCGTAGCCCTCGGCCTCGGCACCGCAGGCGAGGGCAAACGGACCGGTCCGCGCGACCAGCCGAACGCGCACGCGGCAGGTGACCTTCTCTGGCCCGAAGATCGTGGAGTGGTCCAACAGGCCGAGCCCGCGGACGCACCCGGCCGGCGCTTCGACGCCGGCCGGATCGGCGATCTCCCGGCCGAGCATCTGGTAGCCGCCGCAGATACCGATGATGGGCGTCCCGCGTGCCCGCGCCGCGGTGATCGCCGTGGCCAGCCCCCGCGCGCGCAGGAACGCCAGGTCGGCCACCGTTGATTTCGTTCCCGGCAGGATGATGAGGTCCGCGTCCGCGAGCTGACCCGGCCGGTCGACGTAGGCAAGGGTGACACCGGGTCGGCGGGCCAGCGGATCAAACTCATCGAAGTTCGCCAGCCGCGGCAGGCGAACGACTGCAACACGGAGGCCCTGACCGTCGTCTGTTCGCACGCCCGCCGGGCGCGGCGCATCGAGTACAGCCGCGTCCTCCTCGGCCAGGCCCAGATCCCGCATGTACGGGATGACCCCCAGGACCGGACGGCCGGTTCGCTCCTCAAGAAAGCGAACGCCGTCGGCAAACAGTGCGGGATCGCCCATGAAGCGGTTAATGATCAGACCGCGCACGAGCGCCCGCTCCCGGGGCGGCAGGAGCTCGAGCGTACCGATGATCCGGGCGAATACCCCGCCGCGATCTATGTCGGCCACCAGGATGACCGCCGCATCAGCATAAAGGGCCACCCGCATGTTCGCCAGGTCGCGATCGCGCAGGTTCATCTCAGCGGGACTACCGGCCCCCTCAGCCACGATCAGGTCATACTGGCGGCGGAGCCGATCGAGCGACTCGGCGATGACCGGCCAGACCGCCGCCGCGGCCGGCGGATCCAGACCGTACCGCGTGCGGCCGTGCACCCGCCCCCGGATGACCACCTGGGTAGAGCCGCCTGCCTCGGGCTTGAGGAGGACCGGGTTCATATCCACCGTCGGCTCGATGCCCGCGGCCGCCGCCTGGACCGCCGTCGAGCGGGCGATCTCGCCCCCATCCGGCGTCACCGCTGCGTTCAGTGACATATTCACCGCCTTGAACGGCGCGACCCGAAGGCCGCGGTCCCGCAGGAGCCGGCACAGCCCTGCGGCGATGACGCTCTTGCCCACGTGCGAGGAGGTTCCCTGGATCATGATGACCGGCGCCTGCATCACGTCCTCTCCATCGTCCGTTCCCGACTCGATCAGAGCACACCCGGGAGAACGAGACCCCGGTCAGCCGGCGCGGTACCACGCCGCCGCGAGATAGAGTACGGCCGTCTCGACAATCACCGCGAGTGCACCGTAGGTATCGCCGGTCAGCCCGCCCAGACGGCGCACGAACAGGCGGCCAATTAGAGTGGTCAGTACCCCGGCGACTGCGAGCGCGGCCAGCCCCAGCGGGCCGGCGAGCGCAGCGATCAGTACGGCGAACACCGTGGCTCGGACGAGCACTCCCCGCCCGACTGCGTCTCGAAACACCGCCCCGAGGCCGGTTGCGCGGGCGGACGGGAAGGCCGCGGCGGCGGCCACCATGGCCCAGCGGCTGACCGCCGCGGCGGCGATCAACGCGCGCAGCCGATCAACCCCGACCAGCGCCGACAGGCACGCATACTGCGCCAGCAGGGCCAGGCTTCCCGCGGCAGCGCCGAATGCCCCGACCCGACTGTCCCGCATGATCGCGAGGCGGTGCTCCGTGCTCTGTCCCCCGAAGACGCCGTCGGCGGTATCCATCAGACCATCCAGGTGAAGCCCGCCGGTGCTCAGCGCCGCAGCAGCCAGCAGGGCGGCCGCAGTCGGCCCGGCCGGCCAGAGGAGATCCAGGGCCAGGCCGAGGCCGCCGATGAGTGCACCGAGCACCGCTCCCACGAGCGGGAACAGACCGACCGCCGCGGCCAGGGTGGCCGGCGCGGCGGCAACGCGCGGCGCCGGGAAGGCGGTGAGGAACGACCAGGCGAGCGCGGCAGGCGCCCACCAGGGTGGAGCGGGCACTGACGGCGCCGCCCTGTCCCCCATCGGCCCGGCCGCATCCCGCGCGGCTTCCTGCTGACCGTTCACCGGTCTCTCTCCCTTTCGACTGCGGCAAGCGACCCGCGCCCGCATCGGTCGCCGTCCGATCCGCTCATATCCCGCATCCCTTCAGAACTCGATACCCGGCTGTGCCTTCACGCCCTGGTGGAAGGGATGCTTGATCTCTCGCATCTCGGTCACCAGATCAGCAAAGGCGATGAGCTCGTCCGGGGCATCGCGGCCGGTGAGGATGACGTGCTGGCCGGGGGGACGATGCCGCAGGACCTCCAGGACCTCAGCGAGATCCAGCCACCCGTAGGAGAAGCAGTAGGTGATCTCATCGAGGATCACGATATCGTACTGGCCGCTCTCGATTGCAGTTCGGCAGCGCTGCCAGCCCTCGCGGGCAAGGAGCCGGTCGCGCTCGAGGTCCGGGCTCAGCCAGGTAAAGCCGCTGCCCAGGGGGATGATCTCCACGCCCATCTTCCGCGCGGCGCGGAGTTCGCCCCAGTTAGCCGTCTGGTGCTTGATGAACTGGAACATCACCACGCGCATGCCGCGCCCCCAGGCACGCAGGAGGATGCCGAGCGCGGCGGTCGTCTTTCCCTTGCCGTGGCCGGTATTGACGATGACCAGGCCTCGGGCGTGGCGGTCAGGACGCCGGCGCTGGGCGGCCAGGGTGGCGCGGATGCGCGCCGCCTGGTCGCTGGTCAGGAGAGGCGACGGCTCCCCCGGGCCCGCGGGCGGCTCTGGACCTTCGGAGGGCAAGGGATCGGGAGGGGATGGATCATGGAGAGAGAGTGGGAATGACACGGGACGCGCACCTCATCACGGCGTCCCTTCGAGGGAAGGCAGACGGTCCGCCGGGCGGCCCCGCGCCACACGGGGTCTGCCCCGGGCGAGAGGCGGCGGCCCGCCGGCTCCCGCTTGCCCAGCCGCGCCTTTCCGCGAAGGCGACGAGTCTGCCCGGGGCGCGAGGCGACCTGGCTCATCGGCTCGCCGGCCGGTCCGGCGGCCGCTTCACAGTCGCGGGACGGCGTCGGCTTCTCACCGCGCTTCGCTCGTCGTCCCGGGGGTCCGCTTGAACGAGCGTAGGATAGCGCGTCGGCCGCCGCCTGTAAAGGCATCGGCCTGATGCCTCAGGCGCGGACCACCTTGAAGACCGACGGTCCCTCGGGCGTCCACCCATCAGGGACGAGGATGTGCAGGCCGTCCCCTGCGTGGGTCCAGCGCGGCGGCGTGGGGGAGCCGAGGAGCTCGACCGTTTGGATCCGGTCAGGATAGAGCCGGAGGTCTGTCCCGAGCGAGCGCACGGTGACCTCGGCCGCGGCCGGACCCAGGACAATCACATAGAGGGCATCGCCTCGTGTCGTGAAGCGGATATCCCGTCCGGTGAAGGCCGCACGGCGGGTATCGGTGAACGAGCCGCGGGGAACCCGGGTCGGCCCCTCGCCGTACACGGTCCAGGGGCGGGTGCCGTAGATCGCCTCGCCATTCACTGCAAGCCATCGCCCGATCTCCCGGAGAATTCGCTCTTCCTCCTCCGGGATCGTCCCGTCGGGACGCGGCCCGATGTTCAGCAGGAGCGTGCCGTTCTTACTCACGATATCGACGAGATCAGCAATGATATCAGAGGCGGTCTTGTAGTCCTGCTCGCGGACGTATCCCCACGAGTTCTTCGAGACCGACGTATCGGTCTGCCAGGCGAGCGGTCGGATATCGTCCAGCTGACCGCGTTCAATATCGAGGACGGCCGCGCGCTCGGGGAACGCCTGGTGCTTGTAGTTGATCACGACCCCGTGGCCCCAGGCGGCCGCGCGGTTATAGTAGTAGGCGGCGAACCGCTGGAGGTAGGGCGCGAAGGCGGGCTGCTCGATCCACCAGTCGAAGTAGACGAGCCACGGCTGGTAGGCATCCACCAGCTCGCAGCACCGTGCCAGCCAGTCGGTGAGGAATGCGTCATCAGGCTGACTGCCGCGGGGAGCTGCCGGGCCGTAGAGGCTGGCAAAGGCCGGATCCTGCACATCGGAGGGGAAGGTCCGTCCGGCGTCGAAGAACCACCAGTGCTCGGCCCGGTGGCTGGACACGCCGAACACCAGCCCGCGCGCCCGGACTGCCCGGGCGAGTTCGCCGATCACATCGCGCCGCGGTCCCATGCGGGCCGCGGTCCACTCGGTAAGGCGGCTGTCATACATTGCAAAGCCGTCGTGATGCTCAGCAACCGGAACGACGAAGCGGGCCCCGGCTGCGGCGAACAGCTCGGCCCACCGGTCAGGGTCGAAGTGCTCGGCTCGGAAGAGGGGGATAAAGTCCTTGTAGCCAAAGCGGTCCTGCGGGCCGTAGGTCGCGACGTGGTGAGCGAACTCGCGGCTTCCCTGCACGTACATATTCCGGGGATACCACTCGTTGCCGAAGGCGGGCACCGCGTAGACGCCCCAGTGGATAAAGATTCCGAACTTGGCGTCGCGGTACCAGTCGGGGACGGCATAGTGCTCGAGTGAATCCCAGGAAGGACGGAAAGGGCCCGGCGGGATCGTGATCGCGGTGCGGTGCTCCGGGGCGGCGCCGGTTCGCGGCTCCATGGGCCTGTACCTCCTCACTGGTCTGGGGTGTCGCTGAATAGGCGGCGGATGGATGCCCTTACGCTTCGGTCTCCAGCACGATCACCGTATCAATCGGGTCGGGCGCCCGGGCAGGGACGGTGATGAGCAGGGCATCGGGGTGGGTCCGGACAGGAAGCTCAGCACGTGCTGGATCGGCGAGCAGGTAAGCGCGGCGGACTGCGCCGGTGAAGCCCGGCACCCGCACCTCGCCATCAGGCGGCCAGGAGAGAACGTGCAGGTAGACTTTCCCCGGCTTTGCCGTTGTGCGGAGCCAGTGGAGGCCCTGGATTGGCCCGGGGCCGGCGCCGTAGATTGCCTCGCCGTTGACTGCCAGCCAGTCACCCATCGCCAGCAGGCGCTCGACACTCGGCTGAGGAATGACCCCCTCGGCAGTCGGGCCGACGTTCAGGAGGTAATTACCGCCCTTGCTCACGATATCCACGAGCGTGTGGATCAGCACGCGAGGCGATTTCCAGTTGTGGTCGGTGACCTTATAGCCCCAGGTATCGTTGATCGTAGCCGGGGTTTCCCAATCGGCCTCGACCACCGTGGTCGGGATGCGGTTGTCGCCGGTTGAGGCATAATCGCCGACCTGATTGCCGACGCGGCCGCAGACCAGGCAGTCAGGCTGGAGATCATGGACCAGCTCGACCAGGGACTGGCTCTGGGCGGGGGTAATCCGCCGCGGGGTATCGAACCAGATGATGCTGATCGGGCCGTAGTTCGTCAGGAGCTCGCGCACCTGCGGCTTGACGTAATGTTCGAGATACCCATCGAAGTCCTTGCGGGACTCATCGTAGTCCCAGTCGTTGCCGTCGCCGTCCGGGTGGTGCCAGTCCTGGGTCTGGGAGTAGTAGAAGCCGAGGCGGATTCCCTGGCGCTGGCACTCGGCGGCGAGCTCTTTCAGGGGATCTCGACCGAAGGGGGTCGCATCGACGATGTCGTAGGTTGTGACCTTTGAGTCGAACATACAGAAGCCGTCGTGATGCTTTGCCGTGATGACGATATAGCGCTGACCGGCGCGGCGGGCAAGGGAGACCCACTCGGCGGCATTGAAGCGGGTAGGGTTGAACTGGCGCGCGAGCTGCTCGTACTCGCGGACGGGGATGCGGGCGCGGTGCATAATCCATTCGCCGATACCGGGGACCTCCTGGCCCTTCCAGATGCCTGCGGGGATGGCGTAGAGCCCCCAGTGGATGAACATACCGAAGCGGGCCGCACGCCACCAGGCCAGGCGTGGGTCCTGGCGGGCACCGGGGCGCTGGCCGGACCCTTCCCGGATTGCCGAGATATCAGTCACGTGTTCCTCCCCCTCTCTGTACTCTTCCGGCCGGCGTGCATTCTCCTACCCGCGCAGGCCGGTAAAGGTGATGCCCTGGACAAAGATTCTTTGCGCCAGGAAGAAGATAACCAGGATGGGAATCAACGATATTACCGAGTCGGCCATGAGCAGATGAAACTGGGTTGTGTACTGTCCAAGGAACATATTGAGACCGACTGCCAGGGTAATCTTATCACGGTCATGGAGGTAAATAAGCTGGGGAAGGAAATTATTCCAGTTTCCGATGAAGGCAAAGATCGCGACTGTCGCCAGAGCTGGTTTTGAGAGTGGCAAAATAATCCGGAACAGGATACCCCACGTCGAGCATCCATCGATCCGAGCGGCATCATCGAGCTCGGTTGGGAGAGTAAGGAAAAACTGGCGTAACAAGAATATAAAGAACGGCCACCCAAACCATGCAGGGACAGTCAGCGGAAGGAAAGTATTTACCCACTGGAGCTTGGTGAAAAGAATGTATGTTGGGATAAGAGTCACCTCTGAAGGAACCATCATTGTCGCAAGGACCAGGAGGAATAAAACGTTCTTGCCGCGCCCATGCAGTCGAGCAAATCCATATGCTACAAGTGAGCACGATACCAGATTTCCAATCATATTATTAATGGTGATGATCAATGTATTACGCAGAAAAAGTGTAAAAGGCATGAGCGGATTTCCGAACCAGCCCTGAATATAGTTGTCCCAGTGGATAGGGTTCGGTATCCATACTGGTGGATATGCGAAGATCTGCTTTGGGTCCTTGAGCGACGTCGAGAGCATCCACAGGAAGGGCATGATGAAGATAACCGCACCGGCCACCATCAGGAGGTACACGATGGTGGTAGTAATTACCCTGCGGATAATCCTTCCCATGACCCTTGGCTGGACAAGTGGGACCGCGATATCGGGCAGGATGTCGCTGGATTCCAGTCCTGTCCCGAGCTTCATAGCACGCCACCTCCTCGTCCGGCGCCCTCGTAATAGATCCACCGCCGCCCTAAAGCGAATTGCCCGATCGTCAACGCGAGCGTGATAGCGAAGAGGATTTCGGCAATCGCCGTCGCGTATCCCATTTTCAGATAGACAAAGCCATTCTGGTACAGGTACAGGACATAGACAAGGGTGGATGTGCCTGGTCCGCCATTTCCTCCGGAGATAATATACACATTAGTGA
>JADGGD010000291.1 GCA_019690095.1 Chloroflexota bacterium | reverse complement strand
CAGCCCGGGGGCGTACAGCTGATCGAAGCCGTCCGGATCGATCGGCAGACCGCTGATGTGGCAGAGGAGCGTCCGCACGGTGATGCCGTCGCGCGCGGCGGCCGCGTCGGGCAGGACCCGGGTCAGGGGATCGTCGAGGGCAAAGGCACCCGCATCTCCCAGGCGCAGGACTGCCAGGGCCGTCGCGAGCTTGGTGATCGAGGCGACCGGGAAGAGGCTGGAGCGCTCGAGAGGACGACCGGCCGCATCACGGCCACACACCAGGGCGGCACGCTCTCCGCCGCCGCGACGGGCGAGGACGACCATGCCCGGCACCTGAAAGCGCGCGATCGTCTCCTCGACAGCCTGGCGAATCGGGTCGGATGCCACCCCGCGCTCTCCCACCATCCTCCACGGCGCACCGACCGGGCCGGGCCGGCCGAGTCGCCCCGGTCAGCGGCCGCCCGGCCCGGTCGGTCACTCCGCCTGCCTGCAAGAGCCGGGCCAGACGGCCGCAGGCACCGCGGTTGCCCGCAGTGCCCGCCGATTGTACCACCTCCGACGTGGGCTCAGCCAGCGGGCCCCTGGAAGCCGGCCGCGCCCGCCCGGCGCAGTGCCTCCAGCGTCTCCTCAACGGTGAGCAGACGCGTCGTCCGCATCGCCTTGAGGTGCCCGGGCGCCGCCGCGGCGATCGCCAGGGCCGCCGCGCTCACGTCGTCGGGCATGTCGCTGATGACGACCCCATCGTACTCGCCGAAGGCGTAGTAGAGGCTGACCAGCCGCCCACCGAGGCGCTGGGCCAGCGCACCGATTGCCTCGCGGCGGTCCTCCGGACTGCGGGTGAGGGCCTTCCAGGCATCCGCGGTATAGGCAAACTGGGTCATGTAGAGCGCCATTGCTCACACCTCCGGCCGGTCTGGCGACCGGCGCCGATCATCGCTCTTCCGCGCTCCGAGAGACCGTCCGGAACGCGGACTGCGTCCCCAGAGTATATCTGATATGCTGTATCAGTCAAGGGCCGGGGCCTCCGCCCCCGGCCCTCCCGGACGCGGCTGACGAGATGACACGGTGGGAACCGCCTGAGGGAGGGAGCCTGACCGAAACGATCTACCCCTTTTGGTAGAATCCCCCCCTTTTGCTCGACAGGGCCCTTTCTTATAATGTGCGCGGTGAACCTCTGCGCGGAGGATCGCTGGCCTTTCTGGATACCCGCCGCCGACAAGGAGGTCGATCGCCGCGGCCGCGCCAGATCCGGGCCGACGTTACCCGATCCGCGCCCGCGTCCCGCTCCCCAAAACGAGCACGCGCCGGGCCAGTGGGGAATGTCGGCATTCCAGACCAGTCGTCCCGTCACGCCAGCCCATGGTCTCACGTCGCTTGCGCCGATCCCTGGGGCACCCCCTGGACAGCGGTCGGACGCCCCCCGTCCCCCGCGGTGGGCAGTAGTGCCGCCACCGATGGGCATGCGCCGGCCGCGCGATCTGCACGTCCGTCGAGGTCAGTGATTTCATGGCCATTGATCCACTTGCCGCGTTCGAGGTCATCGGTGAGGGCATCCTCAGCCTCGCCGCAGACGAGACCTGCACCTACATCAATCCCGCTGGCGCCGCCCTGCTGGGCTTCGCGCCAGATGAGATCCGCGGCCGGCCCCTGCACGCGCTCATCCACCACAGCCGCCCGGACGGCACGCCCTATCCGCCCGAGGCCTGCCCGATCCGCCGCGCCCTGGCAACCGGTGAAAGCTGTCGGGTCGAGGACGAGGTCTTCTGGCGCCGGGACCTGTCCCCCCTGCCCGTGACCTACACCGTCGCCCCCATCCGCGCGGGCGAACAGGTCACCGGGGCAACGGTCCTCTTCCAGGACGCCAGCCGGCACCGCCAGACCGTGGAGGAGCTCGCCCGGGAGCGCGCGGCCCGCCTGGAGGCGGAGCGGGCCCAGGAGCGGCTGGCCTTCCTCGCCCGGGCCGGCGCCCGCCTCGCTGCGGTTCTCGAGCCGGCCAGCGCCCTTGCCGAGCTGGTTCAGCTCGCCGTTCCCCGCCTCGCCGACTGGTGCGCCGTGGACCTCGTCCGGGCCGACGGCACGGTCGAGCGCGCCGCAGCGGCACACGTCGACCCCGCCCGCACCGCGCTCGTCCAGGCGCTCCGCCGCGATTACCCGCTCGTCTATCAGCCGGGGATCGGGACGCCGGCCGCGTCCGAGACGGTCGCCCGGGTCCTCGCCAGCGGTCAGACGGAGGTCCGCGGCGAGATCGCCGACCGCGAACTCATCGCCATGGCCCGCGACGCCGCCGAACTGGCCCTGCTCCGGGCGGTGGGCGTCTTCTCCCTCCTCTGCATCCCGCTGACCCGTCAGGGCCAGACGATCGGGGCAGTCCTCCTCGTCCACGGCGCCTCCCGCCGCCGCTACCAGCCGGCCGACGTCGCCCTGGCTGAGGACCTCGTCCGGCAGGCCGGTGCCGCCCTCGCCAGCGCCTACCGCCACGATGCGGCCCAGGAGACCGCCCGCCTCCGTACCCACCTCCTCGCCGTCGCCGCCCACGACCTCCGCGGCCCTCTGGCCGACATCAAGGGCTTCGCCCAGCTCGCCCTCCGCCGGAGCCGGGAGATCACCGCGCCGGAGGTCGAGCCGCTCCGCGCGGCGCTCGAGCGCATTGACGCCTCTGCCACCCGCATGGCCGACCTGATCGGCGAGCTCCTCGATGTCGCCCGCATCCAGGCCGGTCAGCCCCTGACCCTCCAGCGCCAGCCGACCGACCTGACCGCCCTGGCCCGCCAGGTGGTCGAGACGTTTCAACAGACTGTACCGCGCTGCCGCATCATCCTCGAGGCGGCCGAGCCCGCGCCGGTCGGCCACTGGGACCCGCGGCGCCTCGAGCGCGTTCTGGCGACCCTGGTCGAGAACGCGGTGATCTACAGCCCTGAGGGGGGCGACGTCACTGTGCGCGTCGGGGTGGATGATCCGGCGGCGCCCACCCGGGCGACCGTCTCGGTCACCGACCGCGGCATCGGCATCCCGGCGGCCGACCTCCCGCACGTCTTCGAAGACTTCTTCCGGGCCCGCAACGTGGCCGACCGCATCCCCGGCACCGGCATCGGGCTGGCCGCCGCCCGCCGGATCGTCGAACAGCACGGCGGGACGATCAGCGTCGAGAGCAC
>JADGGD010000290.1 GCA_019690095.1 Chloroflexota bacterium | reverse complement strand
GGAGATCAAGGGGTGAAATGCCGACACCAGTATCGCTCACCGAGATAATGACGTTGTTATCTTCGAGGCGGGCACGAATGGTTACGCCACCACGCTCGGTGAATCGAGCTGCATTATTCAAAAGGTTGATTAGAATTTGACGGATCCTTCCTGCATCAACATAGAGTAGAGGGATATTTGAGGGTATCTCAGTGGTCAAGCTCAGGCCAAGATGTTCATAAAAGGAGGAGACAGTTAAAACTGCACTGCGGACAATCTCTTCGAGTGAGGCATAACTCTTCTCTAGGGCTAGGCGATGAGCATCGATCTGGCTCAAGTCTAGTACATCATCGATCAATCGCGAGATGTGAGACGCATTGCGGTAGATTGCTTCGAGATCCTGTCGGTAGACTTCTGGTAAAGGCTGGTGGCTGTAAGCATGAGGTGCGCTAATCATCATCTCCGCAAAGCCAATAATGAGATTCAACGGGGTGCGAAGTTCGTGACTGATCGCCGCCGCAAACTCGGCCTTGAGACGCCGCGCCTGCTCGGCCGCACGACGCTCCCGATCGAGGTCTGCGTTCAAAGCTTCGAGGCGTTCACACGTCTCGGCGAGGCTTTTCGCGAGTCGTGCGAGTTCGGCTTGGCGGTCGCGCAACTCCTCGGTGCGGGCTTCAGCGAGGGCATAGCTCCGCCAGGCCCATGCAAGAGCAATGCGTGTTGGCCGTGAGGCGATAGCTGCGAGTATAGTTGTAGCCCAGAGAAGTAAAAGGACGATACCTGACATATGAATCACGTCAAGGGGGCTTCTATGATCGCCCAGTGCGACGATCACGAGAGAGAGTGCACTTGCGATACCAACCGATAGTCCCTCTCCTAAGAGGGAGTTTGCCATCAAAACCAGGAGGGGCATCAAATAGAGGGTTTGAGTATCTGAATAGACGTAGCGCACTTCAATGATCGTAGCGCCGAGAAGAGCGATCATGAGGAAAGGTGCCCAGCGTCTGTCACAAGCCTTGAAATGGCCGATCAGTGCTGCTATCAGAACTGGGACAACGATAAGCCATATGGAAGGACGACGGAGTGTCGAATCGATCGTTGCCAGCATGAGAAGAACAAACACAAATGCCAAAAGCGAAATAGAAACCAGTTTGAGGGCCTGAGCACGCATCTCGTCAAGGTCGGCTTGCTCGTACTGTGCTTGTCGAGTTGCCCCGCTCGAGATGTCCATCCCGCATCCCTCTGCTCAGAATCTGCTCCACAGGGCACGTGGTATGGAGCGCCTGAGCCGTTTAGCAGTGAATATGCTACCAACGCTCAGCATAATGGGATAACGTGTGCCGGATCAGCCTGGTCATAGCCAAGTCGATAGGATATCTGAGCTGCGTAATGCTGGACTTTCAGTGCTAGATCGGGAATGCGCTCCTCTGGCATGCTCTCCTGGGTTCCACTGATACTGATAGCTGCAACTACACGCCCACTGCGATCACGCACTGGCGCTGCGACACAGCGTGTCGCAATCGATCGTTCACCGCGGTCGACGGCATAGCCACGCGCGCGTACCTCCTCAAGCTCGCGCGCAAGTACATCGAAGCTCTGGATTGACCGAGGGGTATAGGGACGCCAGCCATACCGCTCGATCAGCTGTCGGACCTCTTCAAAGGGTAGATCGGCTAACAGTACTTTCCCCAGAGCAGTACAGTGTGCAACCGCACGCCGGCCGAGGGCGGTGTACATGCGTGGCACTGCCGAACGTACCGCGTAGGCGATATGAAACGTATCACCCTCGTAGAGAACAGCCATGTTCGCATTGAGGCCAGTTGCATCAGCGAGCTGATCGAGGAGAGAGAGCCCTTGTACACGTACTTCGAGTTGATTCAGCACTACGCCGGCCAACTCAATCAGCGGTAGACCGAGCCGAAAGGTGCCAGAAGGCCTATGCCGGACAAGGTACCCTTCCGCTTCTAGTGAGGCGACATAGCGATAAGCCGTCGAGTACGGCAGGTCTAATCGCACCGCAATATCCCGAATTGTCCATTCCGGCTCTAGATGGTTGAAAAGACTGAGCACTCGTAGACCAGCCCCAATCGTACTAGCTACCCCGTCCGGACGGTGGCCGGTTGCGCGTCGCGTTTGGTTGCCTGACCGCCGCATCGTTTATCCCTCCTGCTTCCGCGAATTTTTCCCAGTATTCCTGAGGATAGTTATAACACCAACGGCATCCTAATTTCCGATATTCGGAAGATATATCCTATTGACAGAAACATCGCTGGGAAAGTAGAGTAAAGCCAGGTCTTCGTCACACTGTAAACCTATCTGCGCTTCTTGCCTCTTCTGGAGAGAAGCCTATGAGGGGCCTGCGACGATAGATCCTCTGATGGGGGGTGCACGGATGACGCTGGTAGACCGACGTGTCTTTCTTACCCGTATGGGTTCAGTAGTTGCGACTACGGTGGTGGGTGCAGTACTTACGGCATGCCAATCGTCCTCATCCGTCCCGACAGCTGCGGCAACGCGATCAGCTGCCGCCAATGGGCCGACCACGGTATCCAATCTGACCACCACGACTGCGGTAACCCCCCAGGCTGCTATGAGGACGACAACCAAGGAGGAGGTGACGCTTGCCCTCTGGCTGATCCAGCTCTCTCCAGAGCAGGATAAGCCGTTTCGGATGCAAGTGATCACTCCCTTCGCCCAGAAATATCCCGGCCTGTCCTTTGACCTCCAATACACGACTTGGAGCAATGTCCAAGAGAAGGTGCTGACAGCCATGGCGGGAGGAGTCGGGCCAGATATCTTTCAGTCAGCCCCGCAGTGGACTCCTCTCTTCATTGGCAAGGCGGGAAAGGAGAATCTGCTCGCTCTAGATGGGTACCTTGCTACCTGGGATGGTGCTAAGGACTTCTACGATAATGTGATGAGTTCCTGCAAAATGCGTGGCAAAACTTGGGGATTGCCATATGGTGCAGATACTCGGGCGATCCTCTATCGGAAGGATATATTTGCGGATGCAGGGCTCGATCCTGAAACACCGCCCAAGAACTGGCACGACCTCGCCGAGATGGCAACGCGAACGACGAAACGTAATGGCGATCAGTGGGAGCGGGCGGGTTATAACGTGGCGCCAAACTTTCCAAACGAGTTTGCGCGTGGGCAGCAG
>JADGGD010000289.1 GCA_019690095.1 Chloroflexota bacterium | reverse complement strand
TACTCTCTGAGGGCAGGGTACCGAGGGCGGGATTCGAACCCGCACGGGGTCATCCCCCGGTGGAGTTTAAGTCCACTGCGTCTTCCGTTCCGCCACCTCGGCGCGCAGGAGCCGTCCTCATTATACTGTTCGAGGCCTTTCCCCGCAACTCATCCATTCGACTATACGCGATCGCCGTGGGTGCGGCTCTTGCACCATATCCTGATCGTTAGCTCTCTGACAGCGGCACCCTCTTCCACCGTGGGAAGGCTTCGATGAAACTGCGGGCGGCGAAGATCTCCTCGTCTGGCCCCGGGTGCGTTACCGCACGCGGTCCGGGCCTCTCCTTCACATACCATCTCGATGATGCGCTCTGGCTGGTGGAGGGGGTGAGTGGGAACATGGTCTGGACGTGTGCCGCGCGAAGTCGAGTGAGGCTTGTCGATCCGTTCGGTGCTGGTGAGACCCGCGATACGGCCAGCGCGGCCCTGATCTCCTGCCGCCAGGAACGAGCCGAGAATGGCTCGGTCTGGCGCTTCCAGGTGATCCGCGGGTGGCCGGATGGGCTGATTGTGCGGCAGCAGTTTACGCTCTCGGCTGTTGCGCCAGATCTCCAGATCGAGCTGGCGCTCCGCACCCCGCGCGGCTATCCCCTTGCTGTTCAATCACTCGACCTGCTCGCGGCACCACCGGGCTTTGCAGAGAACCTGCTGGCCCGCTCCTGGCACGAAGGAGAAGATGACCCGGCTGGGCGAGGGCAGGATATCCCCTGGCGGCTTCTCGATTTCGGCTGGTCGACTGCCGAAGCGGCCCGGGCAATCGCCCTGACCAACCACGAACCAGTCGAGGCCACCGGCCTGATGGCGCTGGGACGGGCGGATAACGGGGTTCTGATCACGCTGGGCTTTTACCCCGGTGATGCGGTCGCCGGAACGTTCCGCATTGCCGGTTCGTCTCGCCCGGGGGCGATGCGTCTGGAGGCGAGCTCGGCCTTCGATGCACTTGATTTGCGGCCAGCCGGGGTTACTGGAGGGCCGCTCTGGCTCAGTGCCGCCCGGCTACCGGATGCCCTTATTCGCTATGCCCAATGGTGGCACCGTGAGGCTCCCGCCGCCGCTTGTCCAACGCTGGCGGCGTGGTCTCTGTCCGCACCGAGCGAGCGCACGACCGAACGGACTGTGCTCGATCGGCTCCACGCCTTGCTGGAAGCCCTTCGCGATCCGGCTGTGGATGCGGCCCTGATCGATCGCGGCTGGGAGGAGAACGTTGGCGACTGGACCCCTGATCGAGAGCGATTCCCGCGCGGACTACGTGCGGTTGCCGACGTCTTCCGCAGTCGAGGCCTTCGGCCGGGGATCGGCCTGGCACCCGCACTTGTCGCACGGTCGTCTCGGACCTTTCGCGAGCACGCCACCTGGCTCGTTCGCTCGCCCGACGGTGCACCGGTCCTGGTCGGTGAGCCGGATCTCTTTGCCCTCGACGCGACCAGCAGTCCAGTCATCGACTGGCTTCGTGCGATTGGTCGCCGGCCTGGAGATGAGTGGGCTTTTGAAGTGATCCTGCTCGACATGCTCGAAGCGCTCACTGTGGCGGGCTGGCGAGCCGATGGGGTCTCTCCGCCCGCGGCGATGTATTGCCGTGCCCTCCGCGCCCTGCGCATGGCCACGATGGGACGCCTGCTCCTGGCAGGCGATGCGCCAGTTCAGGTAACCCTCGGTGAAGTTGACGGCATGCTGGTCTCGTCAAGGCCGGTGAGCCGTGCCGAACCGTCAGCCCTGCTCCGGGCGTTCCTGGCCCAGTCCGGAACACCGGTCGGGGTGCGGGCAGTGGTTGACGGCCCGGACCAGACCATCGACGAGGTTCGAGCGGCTGCCAGCATTGCCTGCCTCGGCGGGGGAATCGCCCTGTTCGGCGGTGATCCGCGGCGGCTGCCGCCGGAGCGCATCGCGGTCATCCAATCCTGCATCCCGCCCTTCGATCAGGGATCGGTGCTCCCGCTGGATCCCTTCGCTCCGGATGGGCCGACCCTCTTCGGCTGCTCGGTCCATCGCCCGTGGGGCGACTGGTTCCTCCTCGTCGTGCTTAATCCAACGGAGGCACCGATCGCGCGGACCATCGCGCTGCGCCGGCTTCCGCTCGCGCCAGGATGCTATGACGCTTTCGAGTTCTGGAGCCAGTCCTACCTGGGGAGCGTCTCGGAATATCTTGTCCTGGAGCGCATTGCCCCGGGCGGTTGCGCTGTGGTCGCCCTGCACCCTGAACAGGCGATCCCCCGGGTTGTCGGGACCTCACTGCACCTCACCATGGGCGCGGTGGAGTTGCAGGGTGTCCAATTCATTGCCGCCGCCTGTCGTCTGCACCTGGCCATCGGAGCTGCCGGACGGCGGGATGGCCGGATCACGCTTGCGATCCCACGGGGATGGTCCCCTGGACCCGTTCGCGGTACGGGAGGCTCTTTCGCAGCACGTCAGCCCACCGAAGGGCTGGTCGAGGTCGCGGTGCACTTCCAGGATGTCGCGGAGGTCGAGGTCGAGTTCTGGTCGCGCGAGGCTCGACGCTGATGGATAGGCCGCTGGTCCATTCCTTCGTGACCCGCCCCCTGAGCATCCGGCGGAACAGGCATTGCTGTCTTTACCCGCGAGCTGCCGGGGTTCCCTGATAGCGCGCGAGGAAGCTCTCCTTGACAGCATCGAAGCTCCCATCAGCCAGCCCCTGACGGATGCGGCGCATGAGGGTCAGGATGAAGTGCAGATTGTGCACAGTCGCCAGCCGGTAGCCGAGAATCTCGTCAGAAACGAATAGGTGCCGCAAATAGGCCCGACTGAAGCGGCGGCAGGTCGAGCACGTGCAGCCCTCTTCAATCGGGCGTGGGTCCTCGCGGTAGACTGCGGCACGGATGTTTAACCGACCGGTGGCGGTGTACAGGCTCCCGTGCCGTGCGAGACGGGTCGGGGCGACACAGTCAAAGGTATCGATGCCGCGCTCGATGCAGGCGAAGAGATCTTCTGGCTCACCAATGCCCAGGAGATGCCGCGGCTTCTCGGCCGGCAGGAGGGGGATGGTCCATTCGAGCACCCGGTGCATATCCTCCTTGGATCGGCCGAGCGACCCGCCAATGGCCAGCCCGAACACCGGCAGTCCTCCGATGAAGCGGGCACTCTGCTCGCGCAGGTCCTGGTA
>JADGGD010000055.1 GCA_019690095.1 Chloroflexota bacterium | reverse complement strand
CCCCCGCCCTTCGACCGCATGTTCTACACAGGCAACCCCTACGATCCATCACACCACAGCATGGAGCCCGTGTTCGCCTTCGAACCGTTCCGGGACTACTTCATGCAGTGGATGGGTGGGGTAACCGACATCGCCTTTCCGGTCGCCCAGTACGACGCTGAGATCGCCTACGTGGACGTGGCTGTCGCCCAGGTCCTGAACCGGCTGGAAGAGCTGGGACTGGCGGCGGATACCCTGGTCATCCTCACCGCTGACCACGGCGAGGTCCTGGATGATCACGAGGGGTACTTCGATCACCATGGGCTCTATGACGCAAACGTGCACGTCCCCCTGATCATGCGGCTTCCCGGGCGCCTGCCGGCTGGCCGCATCGTGGAGGAGTTCGTCCGGCTGTTCGATATTGCTCCGACGATCCTTGACCTGCTCGGCGAAACCGACCTCGCCCACGAGCGGGGGATGACCGGTCAGAGCATCCTGCCCCTCCTGGCAGGTGCGGCTGGCCCCGAGGCACTCTACCTGACCGAGTGCACCTGGATGCGCAAGCGGGGCATCCGGACCCGCGAGTGGAAGCTGATCCGGGCATTGGAGCCGGACTTCCACGGTCTCCCTCCGATCCAGCTCTTCGATCTGACCGCTGATCCACGTGAGCAGCGGAACCTCGCCTTCGAGCGGCCGGAAGTCGTCGCGGAGCTATCTGCGCGCCTTGATGCCTGGATCGCCCAGCGGCGTGCGGCGACCGGCCTACCGGATCCAATCGAGGAACAGCAGATTACCCTGCGGCGGATCGGGCGCATGGCGACAGCAGTACCGGCTGATCAGAAGCTGTACGCCGAAGGAGGACGTGCCGACTGACGCACACCCCGGGGCGGGTCAGGAGAGAAGGGAAGCCGGTGGCCGCACTGGCCGCATTCGGCGTGATATCGGGAGATTAGGTCCATGACAGCCGATCTCCGTGCGGACGCGCCGATCCCTCGCCCGGGAGAGCATGCACCCTTCGCACGCGCAGCGACGCTGGTCGCGACGTATGAGACCCGGCGCGGTCCGCGGGTCATCCTCACCCGCCGGCCAGCCTCCCTCCGCCGGCACCCCGGGCAGATCAGCTTCCCCGGCGGGATGATCGAGCCGACCGACCACAGTCCCTTCGCCGCCGCGGTTCGGGAGGCGTGGGAGGAGATCGGCCTCCGTCTTCCACCGACCACCGTCCCTGTGCCGCTGACGCCGGTCGCCACACTGAGCAGTGGCATCGTGATCCAGCCCTTCTGGGTGCGACTCCCGGCCAGTCCACGGCTACGGCGCAGCAGCGCCGAGGTCGCCAAGATCCTTCGAATTCCCCTGCGGGATCTCCGTCAGCCCAGCACCCTGCGCCCGATCCCCCATCCGCACCGGCCGGGGGAGGTCACGCCGGCGTACGTGTGGCATGGCGAGATCATCTGGGGTGCGACCGCTCGCGTGATCACTGAACTGCTAGCCCTCTATCCTGCCACCCCTCAGCCCCGATAAGCCGCAACCCCAATTCTCGCTATCCCTTAATCCCGACCCCCACCAGGCCCTGAACGATATACCGCTGAAGGGCGAAGTACACCAGGATCGGGGGAAGGCTCATGAGCGTCGTCGCCCCGAAGATCAAGGGAAAGTCCGCGAGCGTCTCCGCCTGACGCTGGGTGAGGCTGTAGATCAGCCGCTGCACAGTCAAAGCGATCGGCGTGATATCCCGGTTGCCCCCGACAAAAATGAGTGGGCCAAGGTAATCATTCCAGACGCCGATGAAGACCAGAACTGCCAGGGCCGTGAGCGCCGGACGGAGCATGGGGACGTATACCTGGAAGATGATCCGGAATGTACCCGCGCCGTCAACCAGCGCTGCCTCCTCATAGTCAGCAGGAATCATCTCGTAGTTCTGTTTGACCAGGAAGAGAGCCAGAACATCGACCATGCCGAGCATGAAGAGCGCGGGCCATGAATTGATGAAACCGTGTCCACCTTGCCCGAACAGATCATTACCCCCTACGAGAGGCCAGCGCGCGAGCATGATGTAGAGCGGAAGCATGATCAGGATGCTCGGGACCATGAGACCGGAGAGCAGGAACAGGAACAACGCATTCTTACCCGGGAAGTTAAGCCGCGCGAAGACATAGCCGCCGAAGATCGAGACCACCAGCATCCAGAAGATGTACCATGCCTCGCGCAGGCCGGTGATCAGCATGGATTCGTAGATACACCCCTGGCTACAATCCGTCAGGATCGGAATGTAATTGCGAAAATCAAAGAAATCAGGGATCGGAAAGAAGGAGGTTTGATAGTAGCGCGCCGGGGAGGTGAAGGTCGCCAGGACCATGAAGGCCAGTGGATACAGGATGACGATGCTCGTGACCGTCAGGATGATATAGATAATGATGCTCAGCCAGACTGGACGCTTCATCGCTCTCCCTCACATCCAGCACGGCAACCGGCCGTTCTCCAGCTGCCTCCCCCTCCCGGAGCGAGGATGTTCGCCTCCCGGCACCAGAGGAGTACAACCGGCGCCGGTCCCGCACCGTGGATAGGCCATCAGTAGCGGACCCGGAAGACTCGCAGATTGATAGCGCTCAACGCCATCAGAATGACCAGCAGGATGACTGACTGGGCTGTTGCCAATCCCATTGTCAGATTGCCGAACGCATCACTGTACAAGCTGTACACCATCGTCCGGGTGGCGTTATCCGGTCCTCCGAAGGTCAGGACCAGTGGAGCTTCCCAGATCTGAAGACAACCGACGCACTGGGTAACCAGGACGAACAGGGTGATCGGGGCAAGTTGGGGAATCGTAATGTGTCGGAATGTCTGCCAGCGTCCTGCTCCATCGACCCTGGCCGCCTCGTAGAGAGATGGATCGATAGACTGCAGACCAGCCAGGAAAAAGATAACGACCGACCCAACTCCTCGCCACACGCTGAATAGGATCACCCAGACCGGCATCCAGAAGGTGCTCTGGGTCCAGATAACCGGCTTCAGCCCCAGGAGCCCGATAAGGCTGTTGAAGACGCCATTCTGGCCTGGGTAGAGGAAGATGGCCAGGGTCTGCGCCATGACCGCCCCGGAGATGACCACCGGCAGATACCAGATCGTCCGGTACAGCCCGCGGAGACGGATTGGCTCATTGAGGAGAAGGGCGATCGTGAGGCCCAGAACCATATTCGCCACCAGCGTAATTCCGCCGATGGTGATCGTCACCCGAATAACGTTGTGGTAATACGGGTCGGTAAAGACCTGGATATAGTTGGCGAACCCGACGAAGGTCGGGGGCCACTGGACGACATTCCACTCGGTCAGACTGAAAAAGGCCAGGACGACGATCGGAACCCAGGTGAACAGCAAGAAGTACAGCAGAATAGGGGTCAGAATCGTATAGGCGATCACCGGCTGGCGATGACGCCATCGCCATGCAGCAAAGCGCACTCTCCACGATGGGGAAACGCGTTCAACCGCGCGCGCGGCATCCAGGGCTGGCGGCGAGCTCATAGTCCAGGTTCCCCTGATCGAGCGTTCGTACGGCTGTTTGAAACCGGCGGTGAGGAGATCAGATAAGCGGGCCGCAGGCTCTCCACGCCCCTGCGGCCCGCTCCGTCAGATCGGCCTGGGCCTTCCCTCACCCGAGTAGCTTCTCCACGTTAGCCTGGAGCTCATCCAGGATCGGCTTAATCGACCCGTTGCCCTGGAGGATCTTCCCAAAGGCATCACCCCAGGCGATCCAGATCTTATCGGGATTCTTGGCGTAGGGCGGGACCGGGTGCACGTCCTCCTTGACCAGGATGTCGGCGAACGTGCGCATTGCGTTCTCGATCGACACCCCCTGGTAGGACGTATACGCAGGCAACTTGGTGAGATTCGGGTCCTGCAGGAGGCTCTTGAGCGTCGGGAGCCGCTGGCCCAGGATATTCCCGACCTGCTTCTGGGTCTCCTCTTCGGCCATAAAAGCTTCGAACTTGAGGGCTGCCTCGAGGTTCTTGGCCTTCGCCAGCGGTGAGTAGACCTCATTCCCCAGGACAACGTTGCCGCTCACGTTGGGGTCCTTCCGTGGGAGCGGGTGATACACACACTCGGCCTTGGCATCGATCGCATTGTAGACGTTCCAGGTAGCCGACGCCTGATAGACCGCCTTATCCTGCCAGAGGTAGGCGTACAGCTTTCCTTCGTCACCGCTGAACGTGTTGCCCGGGTCAGCCGTCTTGAAGAGATTCCGGCTCAATTCGTACGCGGGGAGGGCACCGGGATCATTCATGAACGCCTTGGTCCCGTCATCGTCTCCCAGGGGGTGGCCGGTCTGGTTGATCCAAGGCAGGGTGCGCAGCACGCACCCGTAGATGCGATTCGGGGCCGGACCATACAGATTGAAGCCCACAAACTTCTGGTCAGCCGCCTGCCCGGCCTTGTAGGCCTTTTGCGAGTTAGCAACCAGCTCGTCCCAGCTCTTCGGCGGCGACTGGGGATCAAGGCCGGCCTTCTCCGCAACCCGAACGTTAGTCTCAAGGGCGAAGGGCGAGGTGAAGATTGGAACCCCATACAGCTTCCCCTTAAAGATCGATCCCTTGACCGGCCCCGGTGCGAACATATCCGCTTGAACACCCGCCCCGCGGAGATCAGCAAAGGCGCCGAGGCTGGCAAACTCGTGGACAAAGGCCTCACCCGTGGTGATCTCGGGCACCGTCCCCCCGGCGATGGCCGTCAGGAGAGCTGTGCGCAGGGCCTGATCCCACCCGTGATCCTCGGCCTTCACCTTAATGCCCGGATTCTTCTCCTGGAAATGATCAATCACCCACTTGGCCCACTGCCCACCGGGCTTGCTCGTATCGGTCTGGGCGAGGGAACCTGCCCAGACGACGATTGTTACCGCAGCACCGCTTGCCGGCGCCGCCTGCGCTGCGGGCGTTGGCTGGGCAGCCGGGGCGCTTGTCGGTGCTGCGGGCGCCCGGGCCGGCGTTGCCGCCGCTCCACCCGCGGCCGCGGTCGGTGACGGCGGCGCACCGCCGCCACACGCCGCGAGGAGTGATCCGACCACTCCCGCCGCGACGCCCAGTCCAAACCCGCGGATTAGCCCGCGCCGCGAGACCATTGCACCACGCGCGCGATCAGTTGTCATGACTCCCGCCTCTCCTTAACTCCTACCTATCAGTGCCGCGATCCATGGCCTCGGGACTGCGTGCGACGCAGTCAACCCATCCGCTGGCGCTCCGACTCGACGGTCGCCAGGGCAGGATGTAACATAGTGTGTCGCAGGGCTTCCCTCAACAGACGATCGGTCATCGGTACGTCATGTCCGCGCCATGCATCGGACATCCCGCGCGTGACCGCGGCGAACCGAGGGGCCGCTATCAGCCGCTCGCGAGGACAGATGGCTGAAACCGGGAGTCTGGCCGCAATCGATCATGCCGCCTTTGATGAGTTGGTTCACGAGGCGCTTGCGCATCTCTATGATCTCGCCTTTCTCCAGCGGTCACCCCTTGTCGACATGCTCGGCCTCCGCCGCGACGGCGGGGGTGGGACCGCTCTCCACCGTCTCCTCGTGGAGGCGATCGAGCAGCTCAAGCCACCGCGGGAGGTGGCTCCAGATGCCCTCGCCTGGAAGACGTATCGCTCCCTGTTCCTGCGCTACGTCCGCGCACTCAACGCGGGCGCCGCCGCCCGTGAACTTGGGCTGAGCCCGCGCCAGGAACAGAGAATCCACACAATCGCCCTCGGCGCGATCTCCGCCCTCCTGCGTGAAAGCCGCCCGATCGGGCAGACCGACCCGCTGACATCCGCCGCGCACGTCACGTCGAGCGATGACGAACGCGTGCTCGATGATGAGATTGCGACAATCCTCGCGAGTGAACGCGGTGAGGTCGAGTCCTTCGCGGCGATCGTGCAGGGTGCCGTCGCAACGATCAACCCCGTGCTTGCCCAGCGGCAGATCGAGGCCGAGATACAGATCGATCCGGCCCTGGCTGATGGGACCGCCCCCCACGACCTGCTCCGTCAGGCGGTGGTCCAGCTGTGTCTTGCTGTCGCCGAGGGCGGCGGCCCGGCTCGCCTCCTGGTGAGAGGCATCCCAAGCCCACCGGCCGCTCGACTCACGCTTGCGCTCGATCGGGATCCCCCCGCGCTACCACCGCCGGCCCGATCGATGATCGCGCGCCGTCTGCGCATCGCCGAGCGCCTCCTCGGCGCACTCGGCGGCCGTTGCCAGCTGCTCGCGGGACGCCCTGCCGCCGTCGAAGCCTATCTTCCCCTCGGCGTGCCGCCGGTTGTCCTGGCCGTCGAAGATAATCCCCAGGTCGTGCAACTCTTCCAACGCTACCTCAGCGGCACGGTATACCGCCTGATCCACGCCGCCGATGCAGATACTGCCCTCACGATCGCCGAGCGGCAGAAGCCCGATGCCATCACCCTCGATGTTATGATGCCGCGGCGCGACGGCTGGGAGCTCCTCCAGGCGCTGAAGGTGCGGCCGGAAACCCGCCAGATACCGGTCATCGTCTGTTCGGTGCTCCGTGACCGGGATCTCGCGCTCGCGCTTGGCGCCGTCGACTTCCTCCCCAAGCCGATCAGCCAGCAGGCTCTTCTCGGCGCTCTCGGCCGGCACGTGCCGGCCGCTCGCACCCTCAGCGACCTGCCAGCAGATGGCCCTCAGGCGTGCTGATTCCAGCCATGACCTCCTCACCCCGCGGAAGGATACGAAGCCCTTGCCGAATGCATTCGAGGAGGCAATCCAGGCTCAGGCCGTCAGAGCGCAGGAAGATGGCCCCATCACTGGTCAGCGGCCGCCGGCTCAGCATCTGGGCTGACACCGCTACGATCCGCAATCGCTCTAAGTCCACGCGATTGCGGATCGTCTCGATGAGTGTATAGCCATCGATCTCGGGCATGATCAGGTCAAGGAAGATCACATCTGGCGGGTCCTCGTCGATCTGACGAAGCGCCTGGGTTCCGCTCAGCGCGGTGGATACCCGGTAGCGCCGCGAGGTCGATCGGATCATGCGGGCGAGCAGACGGACGGCATCCGGGTCATCATCGACGACCAGGACGTGCCGCACAGTCCGGCCGAGGCGCTCGAGAATGTGGGCAACCTGCTCCCGGCTGATCGGCTTCACGAGGTGCTCGGCAACCCCGAGGCGCTCGGCCAGCGACTGCTTCGTGTTCACCAGACCGCAGGCGATGATCGGCACCCCCGGCAAGGCCGTCTGCGCCACCAGTCCGCGGCGGAGCGCGGTGAGGCTGTCGGGCGCCAGGATGAGCACACCGTCGAGATCGGCCCGACGCGGATGGGCCGAGAGGGCAGCGATATCTTCGTACGGCATAAGGGTATATTCGTCAAGATGGCGCTCCAGAACGTGGAAGAGCTCACGATCATCGCTCACCACCGCCACGCCAGGCCGCGTGGGCGCCGTGCCGGTTGGGCGAGCCCACGTCTCCCACGGCCGCGGTGGTAGCATCTCGGGAATGTTTGTCGAGCGGGGGATCGTAAAGGTGAAGGTGGATCCCTGCCCTGGGGTGCTTGTGACCCAGATCGATCCACCGTGCATTTCGACAAACCGTTTGCTCACCGCCAGACCCACTCCACTGCCGCCAGCCCGCCGCGGTCCGCGCCCCTGCCAGAACTCATCGAACACGTGCGGGAGATCATCCGGGGGAATCCCCACCCCGGTATCACTGACACTGATGACAAACTCCCGCTCCTCCAGGCGCGCCGCAACGTGCGCGCCTCCCTGGTCAATAAAGCGGGCGGCGTTGCTCAGAAGATTGATGATGATCTGGCGCAGGCGCGTCCGGTCGGCGAAGATCGGCGGCAGATCCGGCGGGACATCGCGGGTCAGGCTCAAACCGCGCTGGGTATACAGCACCTGGACTGTCTCGATGGCCTCAGCGATCGTCGCGTCAAGGGGAATCAGCTCGCGGTGCAGCCCCATATGCCCGGCCTCGATCTGGCTCAGATCAAGGATGTCATCGACGAGGTCAGAGAGATGGCGAGCATTGCGATAGATCGCGATCGCATCCTCGCGATAGGCCGGCGGCAGAGCCTGGCCGCCGTAGGACTGCGGGGATGTGACCATCATCTCGCTGAAGCCAATGATCAGATTGAGCGGCGTGCGGAGCTCGTGACTGACGTTGGCCGCGAACTCCGACTTGAGCTGACGCGCCTGATTCGCCGCACGCCGGGCCCGATCGAGCTCCCGAGTGAGCTCATCCAGCCGATCAAGCGCCTCATTCAGGCTCTTGACCGTTCGATTCAACTCCCCCTGCCGCTCCTTCAGAAGCTCATTGACCTGACGAACTTCCAGATAGTTCTGCCACGACCAGCGCAGGGCAATCAACAACGGCCGAAGAGCGAGCCAGCTCAGACCGGCCGCGGCCCACAGGAGCAAGGACGAACTCAGGCGCAAGCCAGACGGGAGACCGAGCCGATTCAGGGGTTCCCCCGTCACGAGCACCACCGTTCCGAGAACGGCCAGGCCGGCGCCGGCTGCCGGACCGATCAGGAAGCCGGCGAGCAGGACCACCACCGCAAACCAGGGCAGGATTGCCGCTTCCGGGACGAAGGTGATCCCCAGCCCGAGGATGACGAGGCCGCCGCCGACGAGGAGGAGCGCCGCGAGCCGCGGCCACCGGTTACTCGTCTGGTAGACAACCGGCGCCAGGATCAGGAGCCCCATGACCACGCCGACCGAGCGACCGGAGACCAGCCCGAAGATCACGGGCAGGAAGGGGATGGCGGCCAGGCTTGCAAGGAGCAGTGCGATGGCAATCTCCTGGAGCGCCTGGCGGCGCATATCCGCAAGCCCGCCATCGAGCCAGAAATCATCACTGGCTAACAACGTCGCTCGCTCGGCCATCGTCCCCTCCTCCGCATACGCACTGTGTGTGGTATACCTGCGTCTCTTGCTGTCCCCAGCGTATCCCCAGATCGTCTGCCGCGGCGAGAGGGTGCCGGGGCCGTGGCGGCCAGTGGGCCCGCTTCCCGGTCGGCGCGTGCGCCGCTATAATGCGGGTGGGATCGGGAGACCGGCGATCTGCGCATCGCGACTCCTGTCCGGTGACCGGCACACGACAGCGGCAGGGGAACCGGATTGCCCCACGGCCTGCGTGCACGATCCACAGATCACCGCGAACGGACTGGTTTGTCAGGGTGAGTCCGCGCATCGCCTTCAACGCCCAGCTCCTCAGCTATCGCCAGTGGTACCGGAGCGCCGGCATCAGCCGCTACATCGATCGGACCCTGGCGCACCTGGCTCCACTCCTCGATCCGGAGCGCCTGGCTGTTTTCGTCGGGCCCGACGTACCGATCGGCGCCCCGTCGCTCGCCGGGCTGCGCATCATCCGCACTCGCCTGCCGACGCGCCATCCAGTCGTGCGAATCGCCTGGGAGCAGATAGCCCTGCCGCTCCTCCTCGGGCGCTGGCGCGCCGACCTCCTGCACGCGCCGGCTTACGTCGCCCCTCTCGCCAGCCCCTGCCCCACGATTATCACCTTTCACGATCTCAGCTTCTACCTTGTTCCGGAGGCCTTCAACCGCCAGAACCGGTTCTACCTCCAGACCTTCAGCCGCCTCGCCGCGCGCCGGGCGCGCCGCATCATCGCCGTCTCGGAATGCACCCGCTCTGACGTCATTCGACTGCTCGGTATCCGCCCGGAGGATGTGGCCGTGGTGTACAACGGCGTCGATCCGAGCTTTCGCCCGGAGCCGGACCCCGCGCGCCTCGCCCGGTTCCGTCAGGAGAAAGGCTTGCCCGATCGGTTCATCCTTTTCCTGGGCACGCTGGAGCCACGCAAGAACCTGCGCGGCCTCCTGTACGCCTACGCCGAGGCCCGGCGGCGTGGCGTGACCGAGCCCCTGATCATCGCCGGCGGGCGCGGCTGGCAGGTCCAGCCGATCCTTCGGGTGCTTGACGAGCTGGGACTGCGTTCTTCCGTCCGTCTAACGGGATTTATCAGATCAGACGAGCAGCCGTTGTGGTATAATGCGGCCACGCTGTTCGCCTTCCCGTCACGGTACGAGGGCTTCGGCCTGCCGGTGGTCGAGGCGATGGCCTGTGGAACGCCGGTTGTCGCCTCTAACCGGGCGTCTTTACCAGAGATCGTGGGGGATGCCGGCGTGCTGGTCGATCCGGACGACGTGGACAAGCTTGCCACAGCGCTGGTATCGGTCCTGCGCGACGAGGCACTGCGGCGGGAGCTAGCGCGGCGCGGCCTCGAACGTGCCCGACACTTTTCCTGGGAGGCCGCGGCGCGGGCCACGGTCACGATTTACCACGAGGCGCTGGCCTGCCCCCATTCAGCAATCCCCGTGATGAGGCGAGACTGAGAGTTGGCGGTGGCACGCAAGCGGATTCCTGGTCCGCCCGGCTTTCTCCTCGCGGCGATTGACATTATCCTCATCAATCTCGGCTTCGGCATCGCCTGGTACCTGCGCTACCGGCTCGAGCTGTTCCGCGAGGTCGCGGCCTCAGACTTTCTCCCCATCAGCAGCTACTTCGGCATCCAGGCCTTTCTGACCGTCTGCCTGCTCGTGATCTACCGGCTGAACGGCGTTTACGGGCGGCGGCGGCACCAGGGCTGGGCCGATGAGGTAGCGGGGCTGACCTCCGGCGCGGTCGTCGGCGTCGCGGCGATGATCGTCGCTGTCTTCTACCTGCGCCCATTCGGCTACTCACGCCTGGTCTTCATCTATGCCCTCGCCTTCATCGTCCTGCTTCTCTCGCTGGCGCGGATCGTTGATCGGGCCTGGCGCGCGCACCTCCGTCGCAAGGGCATCGGCCTGCGACGGGTTCTCGTCGTCGGGGAGGGATCCCTCGGGCGGTTGATCATGCAGAACATCGTCGCCCAGCCGGAGCTTGGCTACAAGATCGTCGGCTTCGTTGACGACGAACCTCGTCCTTCGCTTGGACGCTTCGAGTACCTCGGCACCACTGCCGACATCCCCCGGCTGGTCGTCGAGCGCCAGGTCGACGAGGTGATCATCGCGCTCCCGTCGGCATCGCACCAGAAGATCAGCGAGATCCTGTTCGCCTGCGAGCGGCTGAAGGTCCGATTCCGGATCGTTCCCGACTTCTACGAGCTCAGCCTCAACCAGGTCGACGTCGCCGAGATCAACGGGATTCCTCTGATCGGGGTCCGCGAGGGCGCTCTCCCCAGCAGCGGGCAGGTGCTGAAGCGGATCATCGACGTCGTGCTTGCCGCGCTCCTGCTGATTCTCCTGGCGCCGGTGATCGTCATCATCGCGATCGCCATCAAGCTCGACTCGCCCGGCCCGATTATTGTCCGGCAGGTGCGGATCGGGCGCTGGGGAAAGCCGTTCAACTTCTACAAGTTCCGCTCAATGCGTGACGGGGCCGACCGTGAGCTGGCGTCGCTCATCCACCAGAATGAGGCAAACGGCCCGATCTTCAAGATCCGCAACGACCCCCGGCGAACCCGGGTAGGACGGTGGCTGCGGCGCTTCAGCCTCGATGAGATCCCCCAGCTGTTCAATGTTCTTCGCGGCGATATGAGCCTCGTCGGACCGCGGCCGCCCTTCCCGTGGGAAGTCGCCCAGTACGAGGACTGGCATCGTCGGCGGCTCCAGGTCCAGCCGGGGATCACCGGCCTGGGGCAGGTCTCGGGGCGCAGTGATCTCCCGTTCGACGAGACAGCCCTGCTAGATCTATGGTACATTGAGAACTGGACCCTGGGCCTCGACCTGAAGATCCTGCTGCGCACCCTGCCGGCCGTGATCTCCGGACACGGAGCATATTGAGTGGAGCTTCGGCAGTACTGGCAGATCCTGACCGATCACGCGGCCATCGTGATCGGCACTTTCCTCGTCGGGATCATCGCCGCCACAGCAAGCGTCTTCCTGATCCCCCAGGTCGCCACGCCCTACACCGCTACGTTCAGTATTGCTGTCGAGCCAAGGCCGGAGCCGCGTACCGGCAGCTACTACACCTACGACAGCTACTACGCTTACGTCGCCTCGGAGTACTTCAACGACGACCTGATCAAAGTTCTTGAAAGCGACCACTTCCTTCAGGCGGTCCGGAGCCGCCTCGCCAGCTTCCCCGGCGGCCCTCCCACCGGCACGATCACCGGGGAAAAAGCCCACCGGATCATCGAGGTGACCGTCACCTCCGCAACCGCCGAGGGCGCCCGCGCGCTGGCGCAGGCAGTCGTTGACGAGATCACCGCGCCTGACGCAAAGCGGAAGTACTTCGATGCGATTAGCGCCGCCCAGGATCCGACGGTGACGGTGATCGATCAGCCCCGGATCGTCTCGGGCCCGGCCGGCCGCAATGCCATCCTCAACATCGGAGCACGATCGCTCGTCGGGCTCATTCTTGGGGCCGGTCTGGCCTTCCTGCTTGCCTACCTGGATGACACGGTCCAGCCCGGCGATGTGCCGCGCCTGGTCGGTCTGCCGGTCATCGGGGAGATTCCGGGGCGCGGGCTCCCCACGCCGCGCAAGAAAAAATAGAAGCGGCCCGGCGCCAGGCACGCCGGCCGAATCCATCTCCCGCGAGGAGGCCCATGCTATGAGCATCACGAGCACGGCCCTGGTCCTGCGAGGTCCGCGTGAGATCGTGCTGGAAGAGCGCCCATGCGATGATCCGGGGCCTGGCGAGGTCATTGTTGCCCCGCAGGTCGTTGGGATCTGCGGGTCTGACCTCCACCTCTACCGTGAAGGGCGCATTGGCGACAGCATCCTCGAGCGCCCGCTCGTCCTCGGCCACGAGGCCGCGGCCCGGGTCGCGGCGGTCGGGGCGGGGGTTACCGAGCTCAAGGAGGGAGATCGCGTGATCGTCGAGCCGGGCCTTGCCTGCGACCGCTGTGCCTGGTGCCGGTCCGGCCGCTATAATCTCTGCCCGCACGTCCGCTTTATGGGGGTTCCCCCGACTGATGGGCTTATGGCCAGCCGGGTGCGCGTGCCGGCCCGCTGGGTCCACCACCTGCCCGATGAGCTGAGCGACGCCGAGGGAGCAATGATCGAGCCCCTGGCAGTCGGTCTCCAGGCCGCACACGAGGCCGGGGTTGCCCCCGGCCAGACGGTTGTCGTCCTCGGGGCCGGGCCGATTGGCCTGATGATTCTCCAGGCGGCCCGTATTCGGGGAGCCGGTCCGCTCATCGCGATCGATCTGGCCGATCGGCCGCTGGAGATGGCTCGTCGCCTCGGTGCCGACTTTACCGTGAACCCGCGGGAGGCCAGCCCGGTCGATCTGGTCCAGGAGATCACCGGCGGAACCGGGGCTGATATTGTCATCGAGGCGGTCGGCGCTGCGGCGACGATCCGCCAGGCTTTCGACCTGGTTCGCCGCGGGGGTGTCATCACCCTGGTTGGCATCGCTTCCGAGCCGACCATTCCTCTCAGCACGAACCGGATCGTCCGCGGCGGCCTCCAGGTGCGCTCAAGCTTCCGCTATGCCCACCAGCATCCGATTGCCCTCCGACTGGCCGCCGCGCGCCGGGTTGACCTGCTGGCGCCGATCACGCACCGGTTCGCGGCCGCGCAGGCACCGGAAGGATTCCAGTTCGTTGACCAGCACAAGGACACTGTAATCAAGGGGATCCTGACGTTCGCAGACGGCCGTGAGGGAGGCTGAGACGCCGGAGCCGTGTATAGCAGGCAACAGTCCCATCGAACGACGGAGGCAATCGCTCGCCCTCAGCCAGCGCGACGATCGGCCCAGGCCGGTCAACCCGGGCGTACTCTCCGGCCGGCGCCCGCGCACCGGCCCGGTAGACTGGTTCATCGGTGATTCCCAGCTCAATGGGATCCACGATGATCCCTCCTGCAGATGAATCAAGGTGTGCCAGGCCAGCCGCGCCAGCGCGGCTGCGATGAGAGGACGGCGTCGTCCACTACGGCCTGGCGCCCCCAGCAGTACTGCCGATAGCGCGCCGGACCAAACCTGACATTATCAGTCTATTTACTCATATACTCCCTGTCCACGGTCAGCCAGTACAAAATCGAAGAGCAATGCCTGTGCATGGTGGCAGAGAGCAGTCCCAGCGCGCGCCCGCACCGCGCCTGCTCGCGCCCCCGCATAGAGACATGCGACCCGGGGCCGTTGACCTCTGTTCTCGTGCCCAGTATACTTGCGGCACAGACAGGCGATGGAGTCCGCCAGAGCCTCCAGGCTCGGACCGTCGTTGAGAGAGCGACTGATGACTCCTGTATCGGTTCCGCAGTAGCTCCGGGACCGTACACGGAGTTTTTTTCATGAGCGGCACCGGCGGTCAGTGTCCCCGGTTGGCGGCCGTGGACGCTCATGGGGCAAATCGCGAGGGGGTGCACCGTGCGCCAGGAGACGGGACACCGGGCAGCAGCACCGGCCACCGGCAACGCAGCGGTTGCGCGCGCGTTCCGGTTCGTCGTTCTGATCGGGATCGTCAGCTTCTTCGCCGATATGACCTACGAAGGCGCACGCGGTATCGTGGGGCCCTACCTAGCCATCCTCGGGGCCAGCGCGACCGCGGTCGGGATCATTGCAGGGCTCGGCGAGCTCCTCGGATACGGCCTGCGCATGGTCTCGGGGCGATTGGCCGACGAGACCGGCGAGTACTGGCCGATCACCCTTCTCGGCTATGCCGTCCAGATGGCCTCGGTTCCCCTGCTCGCCCTGGCCGGGCGCTGGGAGGTCGCGGCTGCCCTGATCGTCACCGAGCGGATCGGGAAGGCAATTCGCAACCCCCCGCGCGATGTGATGCTCTCCTATGCGACGAAGCAGATCGGGCACGGCTGGGGCTTCGGCCTCCACGAGGCACTCGACCAGGCCGGGGCACTCGTCGGGCCGCTTGTTGCCGCAGCCGTCCTCTACGGCCGCGGGCAGTACCGTCTGGCGTTCGCCATCCTCCTGGTGCCGGCGATCCTGACCTTCCTTCTGATTGTCACGGCACGCCTCCTCTATCCTCGTCCGCGCGAGCTCGAGGCGGCACCGCCGGATGTGGACACCAGTGGCCTGCCGGCCGTCTACTGGCTCTATCTCGCGGGGGCCGCCCTGGTCGCGGCGGGATTTGCCGACTTCTCGCTCGTCTCCTATCACTTCGAGAAGGCGGCGACAGTCCAGAGCCCCTGGATACCCATCTTCTACGCCGTAGCTATGGCCACGAGCGGCGCCGGCTCGCTGGTCTTCGGACGAGCGTTCGATCGCTTCGGCATCGTGGTGCTCATCCCGCTGACCATCGCGTCGGCTCTGTTCGCACCGCTTGTCTTCCTGGGCGGCTTCGGCCTGGCCCTGGTCGGGACCGCTCTCTGGGGTCTCGGGATGGGCGTGCACGAGTCGATTATGGCCGCGGCGGTCGCAACGATGGTGCCGGCCCAGCGCCGCGGGTCAGCCTACGGCATCTTCAACACCGGCTACGGCATCGCCTGGTTTGTGGGAAGTGCGCTGATGGGGATCCTCTACGACGCTTCGATCCCCGCCGTGATCATCTTCTCGGTCGTGATCGAGCTTTCTGCCATTATCTTCTTCCTGCTCGTGAGCCAGCGCCAGCGCGCTGGGGCGACGACCTGAGAGACAGGGTGGACCGCAGTGCCCCAAACGGCCGGTCAAGGGGAAACAGCGCGTGAGAGCTATGGGACTGAACCGGGCCCAGCTCCTTCAACTGAGCGTTGAATACGCAGTGGCGGTGCGGACCAGCTACTTCGTCGAGGCGCTGCTCGGCTTCTTCGCTCCGGACGAGGGCTCCACACCGACGGATATCGCGGCCGCCCGTGCCCTGCTCCAGGACTATCGACAGGCGGCCCGCGACCTCGCCGCGCGCTTCCACCTCACCGGCGATCCCCACGACCTCCGTCCCATCCTCATCGACCAGGTGTACCGGATGCGCGACGCCCTGAACCCGCGACTGGTCGACGAACTCGTCCACTACGGACCGCTTGATCCGGCCGAGGAACAGGCGCTTCGGCGGGATCTGGCCGACCTCGCTCTGCGGATCGGCGAGATTGCACGCGTTATTCAGCAGTTGCCTGCCCATCCGCTCTGACGGACACCCCGGGGGAGCGGCGGGGCTATCTCTGCGCTTGATCAGCGGGAACCGACCAGTGTACAATGCCAGATGAGCAGGGTGATGAGGCCCATCCTGCTCGGACGGATCCTCCGTCTCCTGGTTATACCGCCGCGACGAGTGGCTGATGGCTTCTACCCGGGGTGATGCCTGGTAGGAGCCCTTTGTGTTCTCCGGGCATCCCCGTACTGACGGGATGAGGTGAGGTGCCGATGCCCGAGGAGCCCAGTTCCACCGACGTCGGCGTACCCGTCGTAGAGAGCGGCGGGGACTGCAACCGCTACATCGATGATGCTCGGATCGGAGCGATCCGCCTGGTAGAGGTCCTCCATCCTCCTGACCACCGCGGGGTTGATCGGGGGATTGTCCCTACTACGCTGACCGCCGACGGAGAGCCGCTCCTGGCGATTGTGATCACACGACAGTACATCTCCCCCGGTGCGATGGTGCGGGTGCGCCCGCTTGCCCTGGCTGAATCGGCATCCGCGGTCGCGGTTGTTGATGGACCGGCCGCTGACCCAGCGCTAACCCCCTACCGCAGGCTCGACGACCTCACCCCAGCCGATTGGCCGAGCCTCAAGGCGCTTTTCCTGCCCCTTCTCTACCGCCCCTGCGAGCCGCGCCAGACGGGCGGTCGGCCGGTTCGGCAGATGGCGACCCCAGTCGACCATCCCCAGCGTGAGGCGGTCCTCGCCGTCCTGCGAGCCACCCGGCGCACGCTCGGGCAGCCGTTATGCCATCAAGGTGCCGTGGCCCGACCGCCGGCAGACAGGCCGCCAGCGACGGCCGAGGAAGAGAGGTGATACCGTGGTCGAACGATCCGTCGAGCGTGTAGCCGCAGCGGCCCGCCGCGTTCGGGAGAATATCGCCCGGGTCGTGGTTGGCAAGGAGGAGGTAACAACCTTCCTCCTGGTCGCCTTGCTCTGCGAGGGCCACGTGCTCCTCGAGGACGTGCCGGGGGTCGGGAAGACAACCCTGGCGAAGGCGCTGGCACGTTCGCTCTCCCTGACCTTCCAGCGGATCCAATTCACTCCGGATCTCCTCCCATCCGACGTGACCGGCGTGAACTTCTTCAATCAGAAGACCCAGGAGTTCCAGTTCCGCCCCGGTCCGATCTTCACGAACATTCTGCTCGCCGACGAACTCAATCGGGCCACCCCGCGCACCCAATCGGCCTTACTCGAGGCGATGGAGGAACGGCAAGTCACCGCCGACGGCGAGACCCGCCCTCTGCCTCGTCCTTTCCTTGTTCTGGCGACTGAGAACCCGATCGAGCTAGAGGGAACCTTTCCCCTGCCCGAGGCCCAGATCGATCGCTTCATGCTGCGGCTCTCCCTCGGCTACCCGAATCGGGAGGAAGAGCGCGCGATTGCCCGCCGCTTCCAGGCGAGCAATCCCCTCGACCGGCTCGGGCCGGTCCTGGCTGCCGAGGAGATCCAGGAGCTGTCCAGTCTGTGCCGTCAGGTGTTCGTGAGCGAGGCCGTCGAGGGCTATCTGGTTGATCTCGTTCGGGCAACGCGGGCCCATGCGGGCATCACCCTCGGAGCGAGCCCCCGGGCCACCCTCGCCCTCTACCGGGGAAGCCAGGCCCTCGCTGCCCTCGAAGGGCGATCGTTCGTCCTACCGGACGACGTCAAGCGCCTGGCCGGGCCGGTCCTCGGCCACCGCCTGCTCCTGGCCGGGCTGGATGGACGCCGCGGGGCCGATCTCGTCGCGGAGATCATCCAGGCAGTACCGGCCCCGGTCGAGGAGGTCGTTGGAGAGGAGGGCTGAGTGTTCAGTCCGGGCGCTCTCATCGTGTTCGCTGCCCTGCTTGTCCTGAGCGCGATCGCCCATCAGCTTCCCCTGTTCCTGCTCTCGCTGACCCTCCTCGGGGCGGCTGGCCTCTCCCGGCTCTGGGAGCGCTACTGTCTGGCCGGGCTGGAATACCGGCGGCGCTTCAGCACCGATCGGGCGACATTCGGGGAGACAATCGATCTGGAGATCGAGATCGTCAACCGGAAGCTCCTGCCGCTGGCCTGGCTGGAGATTGAGGACGAGATCCCCCGTGAGC
>JADGGD010000288.1 GCA_019690095.1 Chloroflexota bacterium | reverse complement strand
TGGAATGGGGGTCGGCGTGGGCGGCAGGGGTGTTGCGGTCGGGGGGGCTGGGGTAGGGCTGGGCGGTATCGGCGTCGAGGTCGGCGGCGCGGGCGTGGGGCTGGCCGCGCTGACCGAGGGGGTCAGCGACGCCGCGAGGAATGGGTTACCGGTCGGCGACGGACGGGCCGTGCCGGTCGATGCGGCACCGGCCGCCGGCTCCACCGCATTAGCGGCCGGTCCGCAGGCCGCGAGCACGGTGAGGAGCACAATGAGGATGCACGCGCGCCAGCCCATGACTTCTTTACCCTCCGATCCCCGGGAACCCCACTCGCGCGCACGGTGCCGGTCTCCCGCCACCACGCAAAGAGAACAGCCGTAATCTGATCAAATACGGAACAACGTGCCGCTCACTCTCCGGCACCAGCCGTGCCAGGCAGTGGCGGCATCGTACCCTGCGGGAGGCAAAAGGTCAATGAAAATCCGGGCGGTTCCCCTTAACTATCCGCTTAGCCGTGACCCGCTCGCGGCGGCGATGCCCCACCTGACTGAAGAAACAGAACGCGTGGGCCGACCCTGACGATCTCCCGGCACATCGTCAGGCAGACCGATCGTCTCTTATTCTACCCGCCCGGCGAGCGAACGCCCGATCTCCAGGCCGGAGAGATCACGGCCGGGTGCGGGCATCAGCAGCTGGAAGCCGTCGGCGATGCGCTCGGCCATGTTCTGAGCATTCGCCTGAGGAGAACCGTAGTAGACCCCGAACTCCTTGCAGATGTTGACCGCCTCCAGCACCGCTGCCCGGACTTCCGGCGTGAACTGGCCGCGATAGCCCAGGGAAACCGAGAGATCGCTCTCGCTGATTAGAATCACCCCCGGCTTGGGGATCTTGCGCAGAATCTGGCGGAGGTTGCTGACACCCTGCTGGGTCTCACACTGCAGAATCGGCAGGATCTCACCATTGGGGTCGAGAGGCCAGACGTCGGCCTTTTCATAGTACTCCGGCTGGGTCAGCCCCCAGTAGCGGACCGCGTTGGCCGGAGCGTGACCGCGCCGCCCCACTGGCTCGGCGTCCGCTGCCCCTTTCGCCTGGGGATAGCGCGCGGCCTGGAGAGCGTGCTCCGCGTCCTCGACCGTGTTGATCATCGGAAAAACGATCCCGTACACGCCGCAGTCGAGTACCTGCTTGACAATCCACTCGTTATTCTCGCGGCCGTTGATCGGTATCCGCACGAAGGGCACCACCGCCGGGGCCACACTGCCCGATTCAGCGATCTGCTTCCGGTTCAGCATGAACTGAAGCGAGAGGCGCAGATCCGAGACATCATAGGGATTGTGCTCCATCTCCCAGACGACAAAGTCATACGGGCTGGTAGCGATCCAGTAGGCATCGGGAATCGAGCCCGCAGGCAGGAATGTCCCAAAGGCGACCTTGCCCTCCTGGAGTAGTGCGATCACCTTGTTCAGACGGACGGCCATGACTCCTCACCGATTCCGAGGCGTGCGGCGAGATGCGCGGGTCTATCCCACCGCCGCGGCGGCCATGGTAACAGCGCGGCCTGGACCATTTCAACCGCACCGCCTTCAACCGCACTGCCGAGCCAGGACTTTAAAGTAAAGCCACGGTGGAAACCTTATATACTCTCCCCGGTAATCGCGGGGAGGAGAATCCGATGACCGATAGGAATACCCACCACGCACGCATCCAGGCCCGCTTCGGTGCCGCAGCCCAGGACTATCTCACCTCACCAACCCATGCCACAGGCGATGACCTGGCTCAGATCGTGGCCTGGGCCGCGGAGGGTGCGCGGGGACGCGTACTCGACATCGCAACCGGTGCCGGTCACACAGCACTGGCACTGGCTCCGCTGTTCACGTGCGTGATCGCGAGCGACCTGACCACCCCTATGCTGATGACAGCCCGCGTTGCGGCCCGGGAACGCGGTATTAGCAACATCATCGTCTGCCACGCCGACGCCGAGAATCTTCCCTTCGCCAACGAATCCTTCGACGTTGTCACCTGCCGCATCGCGCCTCACCATTTCCACCATATCGACCAGTTCCTGGCGGAGGTCAGGCGGACTCTTGTACCGGGTGGCCTCTTTCTGCTCGAGGACAGCGTCGTGCCGAGAGAGCCAGATCTCGCCAGTTTCCTGAATGACGTGGAGAGACTCCGTGATCCAACCCACGTCCGATCGCTCTCCACTGATGAATGGCGTGTGCTGATCGAGGATGCCCACCTGTACATCGAGGACACCCGACTGTTCCCAAAGACCCATGCCCTCGCGAGCTGGTGCGATCGGGCACGCGTCCCCGCAGAGGTCCGCCGACAGGTCGAGGAGGCCTTCCGTTCCGCGCCCCCTGCGGTCCGCGCGGCCTTCGCTATCAAGGTCGATGCAAGCGGTCAGGTCGAGTCGTTCAGCGATCAGAAGCTCGTGCTCCGGGCCCGAAAGGCCACGCGTGCCGACCGGTTCAGAGGTCGCGGCGGTCGAAGCTGAAGACGGCCATCCCGAGCACCACAACGACCCAGCCAACCGCCCAGAGGATAAACGCCGTCGTTGGGGGAGAACTGGCGAAGAACGGGTTGGCCGCGGCCGCGCGCTGGTTGCTGGCCAGCGCGATCAGCGCAACCGGCTCCATGAAGAACGCCACGCCTCGCCAGAGGCCGTCGGTCGGCAGGAGCAGGCTCATAACCGTGCCCACGGCGGCAATGGTCTCGTTCTGAAAGGCGAGGCCGATCGCCTCGGCAATTCCTCCCAGGCGGGCCAGACCAAAGAGGATGACCGCCACAACGCCCGCCGTGATCGGTGAGAGGCGAGTGCTGCAGAAGAGGGCAAGGGTAAGCAGGACAATTCCTTGACCGATGAGGAAGAGGAGTGCCAGGACAGGCTGAGGGGGGACATAGCCGATAGCCAGTTTGATCCCGAGAAACTCCAGTGCGCCGGTGAGGCCGGCGTAGAGGGTAACCAGGATGGCCAGGCCGAGCCACTTGCCGAGCACGATCTCGGCCCGACGAATCGGCCGCGGGAGCATCGCGAGCATGACCCCCGACTCGATCTCGCCGGCGATGGCCGGGGCGGCAACGAAGGCGGCGCCGATCGCCAGGATGACGCTGAACATATACGCGACCAGGATAAGCAGCCCGGCCGCGATGGTCCTGATCTCGACGGGCGAGCAGGGAGTTCCGCCGCAGGTCA
>JADGGD010000287.1 GCA_019690095.1 Chloroflexota bacterium | reverse complement strand
TCCGGCGGCCGCCCCGACCCCACCGCGCCTGCCCGCCACCGGCGGCCTGCCCCGGCCGCTCCTGGACCGGGCCCTCGCGGCGGCGATTCTCCTCACTGCCGCGGGAACGGCGCTCCGGTTCGGGGCGGGAAGGAGCGGGCACCGCACGGGCCGGCGCGGTCAGCGCGCCGGGGGATCGGTGGGAACCAGCCACCGCTCACCGTAGGCGCGGAGCGCCTCGATCACCGGGAGAACATCGCGCCCCTTCTCGCTCAGGGTGTATTCCACCCGTGGCGGGATCTCGTGGTAGCTGGTGCGGATGATCAGCCCCTGCTCCTCCAGTTCACGCAGGCGGGACGCCAGCATACTGGGGCTGATCCCCTCCCCGCTGTGGACCAGATCCTTGAAGCGTCGCGGACCGGCGGCCAGGTCCCGGAGAATGATCAGGGTCCACTTGTCGCCCAGAAGCTTCGCTGCCTCGGCGATGGGACACAGCTCGCCGCTCACCTTGCAGCCTCCTCCGAGAGAGAGTATAGCACGGCCCGCGCTAAAAATACTTGACTTTTCGAAGTAACGTTAGTATGGTTTTCGTAGCGACTGCACGCGGCGGGCCGACGGCAGGCCGGGCGGGAGGCCACCGCGTCAGGGTCGCGGAGACTATCCTGACCAGGAGCATGGCATGGCAAGCGCGTCCAACCCGGTCGCACCGGGTGCGACCGGCACCGTCCTCTACACGATTGACCCCGCGCACACCATGGTCGAGTTCACCGTCCGCCACATGATGGTCACGACGGTCAAGGGACGGTTCACCAGGGTCAGCGGGGAGATCTGGTTTGATGAGGCAGACCCGACCCGCTCATCGGTGACCGCATCGGTCGAGGTCGCCAGCATCGACACCGGTGACCCGAACCGCGATACCCACCTGCGGTCGGCCGATTTCTTCGAGGCCGAGAAGTACCCGACGATCACCTTCACCAGTCGGCGGATCGAGAAGACCGGCCCAGACACCTACCGGGTCATCGGGGATCTCACCATGCACGGGGTGACGCGGGAGGTCGTCTTTGACGCCACCTACTTCGGCCAGGCGAAGGACCCGTGGGGTGGAACCCGGATCGGGCTCAGCGCCACGACGACGATCAACCGCCGGGATTTCAACCTGAACTGGAACGTGGCCCTCGAGGCCGGCGGTGTGCTGGTCAGCGACCAGGTGAGGATCAATCTGGACGTGCAGGCCGTCCGCAAGCAGTGAGCGCGGCGGGGAGGCTCGGCCGCGCGGCCAGTCCTCCCCGCACCCACCGGGGGAGCCCGGGGAGGAAGATATGTCACCGGAGACCGAAGAGAGTCCACGCGAGCCGCGGACCGAGACAGCGTCCATCCATCCGGCGACCCGGATCGGTCATGTCCACCTGAAGGTCGCCGACCTGGCGCGGGCCGAGCGCTTCTACCGCGATGTTCTCGGCTTCGCCGTCACCCAGCGCTACGGCCGTGATGCAGTGTTCCTCTCGGCGGGCGGCTACCACCATCACATCGGCCTCAACGTCTGGGAGAGCCGCGGGGGCTCGCCCCCGCCGCCAGGCTCGACCGGGCTCTACCACTTCGCCATTCTCTACCCGAATCGCCGCGAGCTCGCTCGCGCGCTGAAGCGGCTCCTCGATCACGGCGTCCCGATCGACGGGGCCGCCGACCACGGCGTCTCCGAGGCGATCTACCTCCATGATCCGGACGGGAACGGCATCGAGCTCTACGCTGACCGCGATCCCTCTCTCTGGCCGCGCACCCCGGACGGTCAGCTCCAGATGGTGACCCGTCCGCTCGATCTGGACGGCCTGCCGGGCGAGCTCGCCTCATAGGGCAGCGCCCTGGCGGGGGCATGCCCGCGCGAGACATTCGCGGCGCGGCCGCTTCTCCTGGTCACTCCGCGCGGCGTCCGCCGCGCGGGATGCAATCCAGAGCATGTCCACGATAGGAGATTGCAGCTTGTCAACCGGTGTTCTCTCTCCTGCCGACACGGCACGCATCCAGCGAACCTTTGCCGCCCTGCGGGGCCGCGGCGTCGAACCGGTCTTCGCCGGCGACCGCACCGAGGCCCTGCGCATCGTCCTCGGCCTCATTCCCCCTGGCGCGGCGGTCGCCCACGGGAGCTCGATGACCCTCAAGGAGATCGGACTGGTCGACTACCTGGAGCGGCCGGATTCTCCCTACCGCTACCTCAACGCCGAGTGGCTGGCCGAGAATGACCCGGAGCGGCGTGCCCGTCTGCGGGCGCGGCTTTCTGCCGAGGCGGACTACTTCCTCGGCAGTGTCCAGGCGATCACTGAGGACGGTCGGGTCATCGGCGCGGATGGAAGCGGCAGTCGGCAGGCTTTCTACGTATTCGGACCGCCGCGCGTGATCTGGGTGGCCGGGATCAACAAGCTCGTCCCCACCCTGGAGGACGGCTTTCGCCGACTGCACGAGGTCGCCGTGCCCCTCGAGGATGCCCGGATCCGGCAGAGCGGCGGCAGTGGCACCCGCCTGAACAAGATCGTGATCTACGAAGGCGAGCGGCCCGGGCGGATCTCGCTCGTCCTGGTGGGAGAGCCGCTCGGCTTCTGAGCCGGCCGCGGCCTGGGAAGGCCCCTAGCCTCCCCAGGCCGTCTCCTGGACCGGGCGCCGTTCGAGGAGTGGACGCCACCACTCCGGATGCGCCCGGTACCATTCGACCGTAGCCGGCAGCCCCTCCTCGAAGGCGATCGTCGGGCTCCAGCCGAGCTCGCGGCGGATCCGCGAGGAATCGAGCAGGTAGCGGCGATCGTGTCCCGGACGGTCCTCGACGTAGGTCTTCAGCGAGGCGGGCAGGCCGAGCACCGCCAGGATCGCATCGGCGATCTCTTCGACGCTCTTCTCAACGCCGGTGCCGATGTGGTAGGTCTCGCCGACCACGCCGCGCTCCAGGATCCGCTCGATCGCCAGGCAGTGGTCCACGACGTGAATCCACTCGCGGCGGTTCTCGCTGTGCCGGTAGAGTGGGAGCGGCTTCCCCTGCAGGGCGTTGGTCGTGAACAGGGGGATCACCTTCTCCGGAAACTGGTAGGGGCCGTAGTTATTCGCGCACATCGAGATCGTGACCGGCACGCCGAACGTCTCGTGGTACGCCCGCACGACGTGATCGGCGGCCGCCTTGGAGGCGTTGTAGGGCGTCCGCGGGCGGTAGGGGCTGTCCTCCCGGAAGGCCTC
>JADGGD010000286.1 GCA_019690095.1 Chloroflexota bacterium | reverse complement strand
CTCCGCCCGCCGGGCGACCTGAAAGTTCACCGCCGTCTCGTAGAGGTAGGACTCAACCCGCCGCAGGGGATTGAACGTCGCGTACGGATCCTGAAAGACCGCCTGCACCTCCCGCCGGAACCAGGTCCGCCGTTCCGCATCGGAGAGGCGGGTCACATCCCGACCGCGGAAGAGGAGCCGCCCGCTGGTCGGCGGGATCAGCCCCAGAATCATGCGGGCCAGGGTCGTCTTGCCGCTTCCGCTCTCACCGGCCAGGGTCAGGATCTCGTGGCGCTCGGCCGAGAGAGAGAAGCTCACCCCGTCAACTGCGGCGAACGGCGTCGAGACAAGGCCCCGGCGAACCCGAAAGACCTTGCTCAGCCCCTCCACCTCGAGCAGCTTCTCCTCAGGCGCGGCTTCCATCGCTCCCTCCCGAGACCAGGTAGCACGCCACCCGGTGGCGCGGCTCAACCTCCTCCAGCGGCGGCGGTGCCGCCCGACACCGCGCCGTCGCGTGCGGGCACCGGGGATGGAAGCGGCAGCCGGCCGGCGGATCGTCCAGCGCGGGCGGCCGCCCCGGAATGCTCATCCGCTCGCCCCGGTCGTCCAGCCGCGGCAGGGACTGGATCAGGTAGCGCGTGTACGGGTGCAGGGGCCGGGCAAAGAGGATCGGCGTCTCCGCCTCCTCCACCACCTGCCCTGCATAGAGCACTGCCACCCGGTCTGCCGCGTTCGCGTGGACGCCCATATCGTGGGTCACCAGCACCAGCGTGCTCTCCTGCCGCTGGCGAATCGCCTCCAGGAACTGGAGCACCCCGCGCTGGACCACCACGTCCAGCGCCGTCGTCGGCTCGTCGGCCAGAATGAGCGGCGGCGCCAGGATCGTCGCCAGGGCAATCGTCACCCGCTGGCGCATCCCGCCGGAGAGCTGGTGCGGATAGGAATCCAGGACCTTCCCCGGCAGGCCCAGGTTAGCCAGGTAGTCCCGTGCCATTCCGTCTGCCTCATGCACGCTCACCCGGCGGTGAGCCCGAATGACATCCCGGAAGGCATCCCCGATCCGGCGCACCGGGTTCAGTGCGTGCATCGACCCCTGCGGGATGTACGAGACCACCTGCCAGCGAAGCTGACGGCGCCGCTCCTCCGGCAGGGCGAACAGATCCAGCGCCGTACCGTTCGCGTGATAGACCACCGACCCGCTCACGATCCGCAGGGCCGGCGGCAGCAGGCCCAGGATCACCTTCAGCAGGGTTGACTTCCCACACCCCGACTCGCCCGCGATTCCAAACACCTCGTTCCGCCGAATCGTCAGCGATACCCCCTCGACCGCCCGCACCGTCCGCTCGACGCCGTAGGCGCGGGTGACGTAGTAGGCGCGCAGATCGGCAATCTCGGCAATCGTGCTCATCCTGCCCCTGCCTCCCGGGGAACCAGGCGCGCAAGCCGCGTCCGTGGATCAAGATAGTCGCCGAGGCTGGTGGAGAGGTAGTACAGCGCCACCACCAGCAGGACCGCCGCCGCGACCGGCGCCGCCAGCCACCAGAGCTGACGCGTCAGCAGAACCTGATAGTACGTCGCCCAGTAGATCATCGTCCCAATCGTCGGCATCTGGAGATCGCTCAGTCCGAGCACCGCCAGCGTGACCTCCATGCCGATCGCGTAGAGAAAGCCGCTCACCGCGTCGGCAAGGAGGAAGGGGATCAGAAACGGCAGGTGCTCGCGCAGGATGATCCGCAGGGTACTCATGCCGGCGAAGACCGCCGTCTGGGTAAACTCCTCCTCACGCAGGCTCAGAATCTGCGCCCGATAGCGCTTCGACGGCCACGCCCAGTCGAGCAGGCCCAGCAGAAGCGCCAGCGCCGCCAGGCTGATCGTGCTCTTGAGAATGAAGGCGATCAGCATCAGCAGGGGCAGGCGCGGGATCACGATAAACGTATCCGTCAGCGAGGAGAGGAGGCGGTCCACCGTCCCCCCCACATAGCCGGCGAATGACCCCAGCAGCACCCCGATCGACCGACCGATCAGCACCGCCAGGCCGGCGACGAACAGGGAGTTGCGAATCGCGAAGGTCGTCAGCCAGAACACATCCTGCCCGAGCGCGGTCGTCCCGAACGGGTGCGCCAGCGACGGCGGGCGGTTCACCGGAACGACGTTCCGATCGCTCGGACCATAGGGCGAGGCGAGCGAAAGCACGGCCATGCCCAGCAGGATCACCAGAATGATGATCCCGGATCGAAAGGCCGCGCTGTAGCGAAACAGGTCCACGACAACACTCGTCGCGGTGCGATACCGTTGCATGGGCTTCCTCCCTGCCTTCCGCGCGGCGGCGCCGTTCCCTAGGTGTGCCGCACCCGCGGATCAAACAGCGGGTAGGTCAGATCGATCAGCAGGGCCGCCGTCGCCACCCCGACGATCGAGAACAGGGTGACCCCCAGGATCAGGTTGTAGTCCGCCTGCAGAATCGCCGTGAACAGCCGATAGCCGATCCCCGGGTAGGAGAACACCACCTCGGTGATGAGCGCGCCCTCGAACATCGCCCCCAGCGAGAGCGCCAGGTCGGTCACCTGGGGCAGCAGACAGTTGCGCAGAACGTAGTTAAAGATAATCGTGCGCCGGGGCAGGCCAGCCGTCTCGGCATAGGTGACATAATCACTGGAGATAATCCCCGACGCCAGCGCCCGCGCGATGATGAACCGGAAGGCGGTGCCCAGCAGGATCAGCGAGATGGCCGGCAGGACCGCATGCTGGATAATGCTGAAGATGTAGGACAGGCTCAGCGACGGTGTGCCTGCGGCCCCGCCGACCAGCGGGAAGATCGGAATGTAGAAGGCGAAGACGATCACCAGCAGCAGGCCCAGGATGAAGTAAGGGATCGGGTAGATCGTCACCAGACCATTCGCGAGAAGGCGCGTCAGGAAGCGGTTCGGAAAGTAGGCGGCCAGCGTCCCCAGCACCAGTCCCAGCAGCCAGGAGATAACGATCGTCGTCCCGAGCAGGCCGGCCGTCCAGGGGAGGGCATCCCGAATCACCGCCGTCACCGGCGTCGGGAAGGCACTCAGCGAGGGGCCGAGATCCCCATGGACCAGGCGCTCCCAGAACCGCACGTACTGTTCGAGCGGCGTCCCCTGCAGACCGTACAGCTCCTCGAGCGCCTTCTTGAAATCGGCCACCGCCCGCGGATCGGTATAGCCCGTCGCCGAGACGTTCTGGAGGGTCTCCTCGACCGGGTTGGTCGGCAGGAG
>JADGGD010000054.1 GCA_019690095.1 Chloroflexota bacterium | reverse complement strand
ATCCTCGATGGTGCCGCTGGTGAGCCGGCGGGCGGTCTCGGGGGTGAAGAGGGCCGGTGGGCGGGCCGTCCGCACCCGCTCAAGCCCGGCCAGGGCGATGCGGTTGCGGACGGCCGGATCGCCCGGTCCGAGACCGCGGGCCGCCTCGGCCGGCGTCGGCTCTGCGGACGGGGTATCCAGGAGCAGGACAGTTCGTCCCGCGTTGGCAAGGTGGGCGGCGATGGCTGCACCCATCGTGCCGGCGCCGATGACCGCAACCTGGCAGATCGGCTGCATCAGTGACCCTCCCGGCTCGTGTATGTGATATCTGATTCTAGCACCGCGCGGCCGGTCCTGCCCCGGTGCGGGTCAGGACGATCTCCTGCCCGCGGCCGCAGGTCTGCCAGGCGCGCGCGAGCACATTCGGGAATGCTTCGGCTCCCCGCAGAGTCGAGCGCAGTGGTATGCTCGCGCCCGGCGCGGTGGCGACCACCTGCAATCATTCTGTAATCATTCTCAGTGGGACGCCGCGGACAGCCTGATCGTGCCGTCACCGAACCACCGACATCCAGCCCGCGCGGTCCGGGCGCGGCCGCGGCGACGAGGAAGCAGGAGGAGGAAGAGCTGTCCGATGCCCGCAGGGGACGATCCAGGGCGGCCGAATCGACTGCCCTGGACCGGGAACCTGTCAGCCCCCTCGTGCGTTTTACACGGCGAGACATTGAATCCACCGATGACGTTCGCACGGCCGCGGTTCCGGGGACGGGCGGGATCTGCCCACGTGCGGCCTGACCAGGCCGCCGGGGCGGGATTCGGCATGGCAGCGGTGGGTTATCCGCGCACACGGGGGGAGCCATGGGACAGCGATTCGACCGCCGCACTCTACTGGGTGGCACGCTCGGAGCGTTTGCTGCACTGGGCCTGGCTGGCTGCATTCCCGCCCTGGGGCCGCGCCAGCGTCCCGCGGTCAATATCGGCTTCATCACCTATCCGAACTCCTTCCAGCCCGGTACGCTCGCGCTGTACAAGGCAGCGCTCGCCGTCACGCGGGCGCACGCCCAGGACTACGATCTGAACGTCATCGCAGTGACCGCGAGCCTGCCGACACCGGGCCCTCTACCGAAGCCCGCGAGCGGCATCCCACGGATAGTCGAGCCGCCGACGGTATCGTCACTCGAACAGGCGTTGGATCAGGAGCCGCCAATTGATGTCGTTCTCTTCGACTCCGGGATCGAGTTCGCCTTCGCCCTGCAGAGGAACCTCCTCCAGCCGATTGATCCGCTCTTCCGCTCCGAGCGGACTGCCAGCCTGGAAGACTTCTTCGGCGGCGCGGTCAAAGCGGTCAGCGACCACGGACAGGTCTACGGCCTGCCCCTCGCCGTCCAGCCGACGGTGCTCCAGTATGATCAGCGCCTTTTCGACGCGGCCCACGTGGATCCGCCGAACAGCTCGTGGACCTGGACGACCTTCCTCAATGCCGCCAAGGCCCTGACCAGCCCGGAAGCCAATGGAGGCGCCGGCCAGTTCGGGGTCGATCTGACCGGACAGGCCGATGTCATTCCCATCTTCATCTGGCAGAATGGCGGCGATCTCGTCAGCCCGGACGGCACGCGTGCGCTCGTCGCCGAGCCGCCGGCGCTTGAGGCGCTGACCTTCATCTACGACCTGATCCACACGCACAAGGTTGCGGCGGTCCCGCCTTCTGGTCCGTCCGACAAGGCGACCGTGGCCCGGTCGATCACCGCGGTCGGGCCCGGCGAGTCTCCTCCGCTCTATGGGCCGAATGGCAGCCGGGTTGCCATGCGCTTCCTGAGCTACAACCAGTTCATGACCTTTGGCATCCCTGCGGGAGGCCGTTCCCTTCGGCTCGCCGAGGTACCTCGGGGCAAGAGCCAGGCAACCATGCTCGCGATCACCGGCATCCTGGCCCTAACCCAGAAAGCGCGGGATCCGCGTGCAGCGTTCCGGGTCGCGGCGCTCCTCGCCGCCGAGATGCAGAAGGAGATGATCGTGCCGGCCGCCCGGTCTGTGGCAAAGGATCTCGCCAGGCTTCATCCAACTATCGCCAGTGATGATGCGGCCGTACTGACCGCCTCTCTTGAGTACGCCCGCTCTCTCCCCTTGCTCTCTCAGTCGGCCCTGCTGCCGCTCCTCTATCAGCAGCTCCTCCAGCCCATCCAGCAGGGCGAGAAGACGCCGGAGGAGATCGCCCGCGCCGCCGCGGCCGCCTTCGATGCCGCACTGAATCAGTCGAATTAAATGCTCAGGAGGTCGCCGTGGGTACCTGGGCACACATCAATGGTCGCGCTCGCTTGCCGCTGAGGCGGCTGGCGGGGAGCGTTCTCCTGGCCGCCGTGATCGTAGGTGCTGGCTGTTCCCGCGTCCCGCCCGGACCGACGACCCCCATCCCGGCCCTCAAGATCACGCCGGTCCCCCGGGCGACGGCGGTCGTCACCCGCGGGCCGATCAGCCAGGCGATCCATTTTATCGGTCGGGTTGCCGCAGTCCGGCAAGCCGACCTGTCCTTCAAGGCACCGGGGCAGATCGCAAAGGTGGCGGTGAAGCCCGGCGACGCGGTCAAGGCCGGGCAGGTGCTCGCCGAGCTTGACGGAGGCGACCTGCCGGTGCAGATCGCCCAGGCCCGGCTGAATGTCCAGCTGGCCCAGCTGCGGGTAGATCAGGCGCGAGCTCAGGCCGCCGATGCCGCCCGTCAGCACGCGCTCGACGTCAAGCAGGCTGAGCTGGATGTCAAACAGGCGGAGGCCCAGCTCGCCCGGGCCCAGGCCGACCTGGCCAAGGCGAAGGCCGCCCCCGATCCGGTGGCCGCCGCCGAGAATGCACTGGCCCAGGCCCAGCTCCAGCTTCAGCTCGCCCAGCAGAACAAGATCATCACCGACAAGAGCGAGGAGGTCGCAAAGAACGTTCGGGAGCGGCAATACGAGGTGAACTGGTACGAGGTCAACTACGGGAAGGTCAAAGAACGATTCGACAAGGGGGAAGCAAGTCAGCAGGAGCTGGATATGGCCTGGAGCAACCTGCTTGCGGCGAAAGAGAAGCTGGATACCGCGCGAGCTCAGGCGCAGATCGCCGAGCTCCAGGCTCAACAGAGCGTTGCCCAGGCCCAGGCGGCGGTCGACAAGGCTCGGGCGGATCTCGAGGCGGCCCGGAGCGCCCCGAAGGATGCGGAGGTTCATACTGCCCAGATGGCAGTCGAGGCGGCCCAGCTTGGCCTCGAGCGTGCCCGAGCTGCCTACGAGCAGAAGACGGCCGCACCATCCCAGGACGATGTCGAGTTGAAGCTCCTCCAGAATGCTGTCGAGCAGGCAAAAGTGGCGCTGGACGAGCTCCTGGCAAAGCAAGCGGCAACCCGGCTCCTCGCACCCTTTGACGGAAAGATTCTCTACGTGCGGATCCGAGCCGGCGATCCGGTGGAAGCGAATCAGGCCGTGATCGGCATCGCCGACCCGAGCGCGCTCGAGGTGCGGGCGGATCTCGCCGATACCGATCTCCCGCTGGTCGCGGTTGGCCAGGCGGTGAGCCTGGGCGTTGATGTCCTGCCCGGACAGACCCTCACCGGTCGGATTGCAGCGGTGCCAGGCGGACTGACCGGCCGGCCCGCGCCGGGAGCCGATCAGTCGGTCCAGATCGAGGTCAGCTGGCCAGCAGGTGCCGCGACCAGGGTGCAGATCGGCATGCTCGCACGCGGTTCGATCCTGGTCCGGCAGAAACCAGATGCCTTGCTCGTGCCGCTCCGAGCGATCAAGACCGTCGGCGACCGGAAGTTCGTCGAATACATGGACGGCCAGATCCGCCGGGCCCAGAATGTCGAGGTCGGCATCGTCTCGGACGAGTACGCGGAGGTCGTGAGCGGTCTGCGGGAGGGCCAGGTCATCCTGGCCGGACCATAGCCGTGCTTCTGCCCCTCGCCCTCCGGCGGCCGGTACGGCCGTCTCTGGGTTCGCTCGCCATTCTCCGCTTCCTTGTCCGGCGCCTGCGTGCCGACGCCCTTCTGGCGGCGCTTCTCGCCGTGGGACTGACGGTGGCCGCCGCCCTGGTCGCGAGCGTACCGCTCTTCAGCGACGCCGTGATCACTCTCGGCCTGCGGCAGACGCTGTCGGCGACGGCGGACGGCAAGCTTCCCTCCTCTGCTCTGCTCTTCCACCACATCAGTCGCGGGCCGGGCACGGCCCTCTCTCCGTCAGACGTAAGGCGTGTTGATCACTTCCTGGAGGAACGCGTTGCGGGCCTGCTGGCAGTGCCGGTGAGCCGGCGCGTGCGTATGGGGCAGAGCGAGCGCCTTCCCCTCTTCCTGGGCCCACCCGGCGCCCAGCGTGATAGTGGAGAGTACGGTTTCTTCGCCTTTCTCGACGATCTGCCCGCCCACGCCCTCCTGCTGGAGGGGCGTTGGCCCGCGGCGGCGCCCGCGGGCGATGGAACTGTCGAGGCCGCGCTGCTCACCGCTGGCGTGGACCTGCTCGGCATCCACGTCGGCGATCGTCTCTGGGTTGCGGTCGGCCAGGGGATCAATCGCCGGCTGATTCCGGTCCGGATTGTCGGACGGTGGTATCCGCGGGATCCATCCGATCACTACTGGTTCAATCCGCCGGAGACCTACGCCCTGGCACTGATCATCCCAGAGCAGGCTTTTCTCACCGGTCTCGGCGGCGCCGTGCCAGCGGGTGGGCGCGAGTTCACCTGGTACTTTGAGGTAGACCCGCGGACGATCCGGGCGAGCGACGCCGGACGGCTCGCGGCAGGGATTGCTCGCCTTCGGGTGGAAGCCCAGCAGTTCTGGCGAGGCCTTCAGCTAGAAGCCGCGCCGGACGATCTCCTTGACCGCTATCAGCGCCAGACAGTCTTGCTCGAGCTTCTCTTGCTGACCCTGAGTGCCCCGCTGATGCTGATCATCCTCCAGTTCGTCAGCATGGCCGCCGGGATGCGGGTAGAGCACCAGCGTGGTGAGATCGCTACCCTGCGAGGACGGGGAGCGAGTACGGTGCAGGTGCTGGGCATCTACAGCGCGGAGGGCATCCTGCTGGGACTGCTCGCTGTCGTCGCCGGGCCGCCGCTGGGCGCACTGCTGGCCGCCGCGGTCGGCCGCCTCGGAGGCTTCTTCAGCCCGGGGACACCAGTGGAGCTCCCGATTGCACTCCAGCGCGATGCCTTCGTCGCCGCCGGAGTGGCAGCCTTCCTGGCCCTTCTGGCTGCCGTTCGACCAGCATGGCAGGCCGCCGGAACCAGTATTGCGACCTACCGCCAGGAGCTTGCCCGGAGCCTGCGGGCGCCCGTATGGCAGCGGGCGTTTCTGGATCTCCTTCCCCTGCCGATTGCGGGCTACGCCTACCTTGCCCTCCAGCAGCAGCGATCGGTTATCCCAATCGGGGCGGCGGGTGATGCCGTGCCAGATCCGCTCCTGCTCGCGGCGCCGGCCCTGTTCATCCTTGCCGCAACCCTGCTCTTCCTGCGCCTCCTCCCCTCCTTCGTGCGAGGCACGGCATGGATCGGTCGGTGGATCGCCGGCCCGGCCCTCCTGCTCGCGCTTCGCCAGCTTGCCCGCCAGCCGTACGACTATCGGGGCCTTGTCCTCCTGCTGGTGATGACCCTCAGCCTCGGCGTGTTCAGCGCCTCGGCGGCGCTGACGATTGATGCCAACCAGGCCAGCCTGGCTGCTTATCAGGTCGGGGCGGATCTCCGCCTGGACGAGGTCGGCACGCTGGATCCGACGAGTGGATCCTGGGCCCTGATGCCGGTCGGCGAGTATCTCCGGGCGCCCGGCGTCGCTGCGGCCTCCCGGGTCATCCGGGTGACCGGCCAGCAGCGGCTTGGTGCCAGCACCGGCGATCTGCAGATCCTGGCGGTGGATCCGGCGAGCTTCCTCCAGGTGGTCATCTGGCGCGACAACTACGCCGATCGCCCGCTGGTGGATCTGATGAGCGACCTTGCGGCTGCCGGCCCCGGCGCCCTCCTGGACCGGCGGCTGGCAGGAACGCTCCGGATCGGCATTGGGGATGACCTCCCGCTCACCATCAACGGCCAGACCCTTGATGTTGTAGTGGCCGGCTTCGCGGACTACTTCCCCACCGTCTCATCGGACAGCGGGCCGTTCGTTATCGTGACGCTTGATCAGCTCCTCAACGAGATCGGTCCCCAGCCATCCGAGATCTGGCTTCGCCTCCTGCCGGGTGCGTCTGAATCGATGATCGAGGCAACGCTCGACCGGATCGGCCTGCCGGTCACCCGTCCGCGGTCGCGACAGGCACTCGTGCTGGCCGGGCAGACGACTCCGAGCCGGCAGGGAGTGTTTGGGCTTCTGGCAGTCGGGTTCCTGGTCGGTGCGGGCCTGAGCATCCTGGGCTTCCTGGTCTACAGTTCCCTGTCCTTCCGGCGGCGCGTGATCCAGATCGGTATTCTGCGCGCGATCGGGCTCGGACGCGGCCAGGTGGCAGCCCTCTTTCTTGCCGAGCAGCTCGTTCTGATCGCGGCGGGCATCGGAGCCGGCGTGCTGATCGGCCTGGCCGCCTCCTGGCTCTACGTGCCCTTCCTCCAGCTCCGGGAGGGTCCGGGCGGTCCGCCGACGAGCGTCCTCATCGCCTGGGGCGCGATCGCGCGCCTGGTCGGCATCGTCGGGGCCGGCCTCGGGGGTGTTCTCCCGGTGAGCCTGCTCCTCCTGCGGCGCGTGCACCTGGCCGAGGCGATCAAGCTCGGCGAGGAACAGGCCTGAGCCTGGCTCAGCGCGGGTGGATGACGACCGGTGTTCCGTAGTCGGCCCAGTCCCAGAACCATTTCGCGTCGGCCAGACGCATTCCGACACAGCCGTGGCTGCGCGGGATTCCGAACTGATAGTCGGGGAGCCAGTAGTTGTCGTGGAGGGCATCGCCGAGCCAGTCAAAGTACTGGGTGTAGAGGACGTGTGCGAGATCGTAGTCGGCCCGAGCAAGCTGGAGCGCATCGAGCCCGAGTCGGGTGAGCGTACTGCCGCGCATGGTCTCGTCGGCGACCCGTCGGAGGATCTGGAAGGTCCCAGTGGGCGTCTCCCAGCCAGGACTGCCGGTCGAGACCACCGCCAGGTGGACGGGCCTCTGATCCTCGTAGGCCACCGCGACCTGATGCAGGAGATTGATATCGATCCAGCGACCGGACGGATGATTGGCCGGCGGGGGCGGCGGTTTCTCTGGCGGGACGATGGTCAGGGCAGCGCTGTAGCCGTAGGTGCCGTCCGGAAGGCGGGCCCAGGTCCAGTTCCCCTTGACGACCTCGTCTCCAGCGACCCAGGCCACGACCTCGATCCGCGTGCCGCCGGGGAGGGTCCGGACGATCGGCGCGCGGGTCGTCGGGGCGGTGCGCAGGATGAGCGTGTCGACGGCCACCCGCCCGAGCCAGTTGGGCGAGGACATCGGCGGCGGCGTCCAGCCAGGGGGTGGGGCCCCGCTCGGCCCGACACTGGCCGCGTCTACGTAGGCGTAGTTTTTGGTCCAGGGCACGTAGACATACAGGCGGGGGCCATCCTGCGGTCGGACAACCAGAAGATAGCTCCACTGAGGAATCACGCCGTAGTCCACCGCCGGATCGGTCGGACCGGACCAGAGGTGGGTATCGCGGAAGTTCTGAACCCACCAGGGCGTGAACGTAGGGGAGGAAGCGGGAGCAGGCGGCGCGGAAGCCGCGCGGGCCAGGCCCGGCCTGACCATGCCAAGACCGGCCGCGGCCAGCACAGCCAGGGCACGGCGGCGGTCGAGCCGTGTAGAGAGTCCCTGGGGGCGAGCAGGACTCATGGACGCATGACCTCCACGTGAGATGCGCGCTCGAGGAGCATCGTGGCCGGACGAGACACCGCTGGCGGGCGTGGTTCCTGGCTGACAGCCAGGCCGCCCGATGCAGGGACACAGGCGGCATCTGCCGCCCGCGATAGAAAGGCGGCGCGGTAACACCCGGCGCGGGACCGGGAAAGTCCAGCCAGACTCAGGAATATTATCGGGTGCCAGGCGGCAGAGGGCAAGATACAGCGGCAGATTGCTGGTGCGGCGGCGGGCCGAGGAGTATACTGAGGAGGCCGCGCCCGCCAGAGGGCGGGTGAAATCCGCGCGGTCTGCCGCGCGGTACCAGGGAGGATGCCGTGCCCCGGAAGAGAAAAGAGTCCCCCCGAGGACGTGAGACGGCGTCCTCTCCTTCGCCGTCCCTGCCGGACCGTCGGCTGACCGAGCGGATGCTGGCGCGGATCGGGAGGCTCCTGGAGTCGCAGGAATTCGAGTCTGTGGAAGAGGCGAATGCTTACCTACAGCAGGTTATGGCGGCGGGAGAGCCTCCCGCCGTGGAGCCGACGACACCGCTCGAGCAGGCCCAGGAGATCGTGTACGCCGCGCTCGAGGTGACCGGCCGCCGACGGACCGCGCTGGCGCGCAAGGCGCTGACGGTCTCGCCGGACTGCGCCGACGCCTACGTTATCCTGGCCGAGCAGAGCCGGGATCCCTGGAAGGCGCGCCACCTCTATGAGGAAGGGGTGCGGGCGGGCGAGCGGGCCCTCGGACCAGCGATCTTCGAGCACGAAGTCGGCCACTTCTGGAGCATTCTTGAGACCCGCCCGTACATGCGGGCGCGTGCCGGGCTGGCCGAGGTGCTCTGGTATCTCGATGAACGCGACGCAGCGATCGCGCACCTGACGGATCTGCTCCGGCTGAACCCGTCGGATCACCAGGGCGTGCGCTACACCCTGGCGAACTGGCTCCTGATCACGGAGCATCTCGACGAGCTGGAGCGTCTGCTGACGACCTATCCAGACGACTACAGCGCAACCTGGGCGTACACCCGGGCGCTTCTGACCTTTCGAAGGGACGGCCCGGGTCCGGGGGCGGCCGATCGTCTCCAGGCGGCCTTCGCGATCAACCCGTTCGTTCCCCTCTATCTCCTCGGGGCGAAGAGGATGCCGCACCAGCTTCCGGACGCCATCAGTATCGGCGACGAGAGCGAAGCAGTCGCCTACGTGGCAGACAGCGCAGAGGCCTGGGTCCGGGTCCCGGGCGCGCTCGAATGGCTCATTGACATCGTTACCCGCGAGATCGATCAACAGTAGCCGTCCGGCGGCATTCTCTGGACCACTCGCCCCGGGGACGGTGCACTGTTCGCGCAGAATCAGAATCGCAGGAGGATACATCAGGCAATGTCCCTCAGTGTGGCACTCGTCGGCGCGGGCAACGTCTCTCGCGTCCATCTGACTGCTCTGGCGAACTCGCCGACCGTCCGGGTGGTCGGGTTGTACGATGCCGTGCGGGAACAGGCCGCGCGCCGGGCCGGGGAGTTTGGCATTGAGCGGGTCTACGAGCAGTGGGAGGATCTGCTGGCCGATCCCCGGGTGGACGCGGTGGGCGTCCTGCTCCCACACGACCTCCATCACCGATACACGGTCGAGGCCCTGGAGGCCGGCAAGCACGTCGTCTGCGAGAAACCGATGGCGGCGAGCCTGGCCGAGTGCGATGCGATGATCGCGGCGGCGCGGCGGACCGGTCGGCGGCTGTTTATCGTCCAGAACCGCCTGTATTACCGGGCCTATGAGGTGATGTATGAGCACCTCCGGGAAGGCGCGATCGGGCGCGTCTTCCTGGCCCAGACGACCGGCTTCGAGGGGCCGGAGACGGTGGGCGTGCGGCCGTGGCTGGGCACTGCCCGGCCCGGCAACGGCGTGCTGATGGCCCAGGCAGTCCATCCAGTGTACACCCTCCGCTGGCTCCTGGGAGACGTCGCGCGCGTCTCGGCACTGTTTGGGCGCCAGAAGATTGTCGACATGGCCGCCGAGGACACCGCCATCGCGACGCTCGAGTTCACGGCCGGCGTCCTGGCCGAGATGACCGCGACCTTCGGCCTCCGCCGCGGTCCGTTCGATCACGGCATCATGCTGTACGGCGATGACGGTTACCTGGAGGTGCACTCGCGCCACGGGGATCCCCGCCGACCACACGTTCTCCGGATGATCTCGCCGCGCGTGTATGGTGATACCGACCTGCGGGAGATCGAGGTTCCACCGACGACCGGGCCGGCTGAGGACTTCCGCCGCATGTGGGAGGACTATGCCCGGGCGATCGAGAGCGGTGCGACTGCTCGGGCCAGTGACATCGACGGTCGGAAGGCGGTGGAGATCGTGCTTGCGGCGCATCGCTCGAACGAGACCGGACGCGTGGTCACCCTTCCCCTGGACAGCTGAGGAGCCCTCAGGACGGGCGCAGGCTCAGCACGATAAGCTCGAAGGTGCGGTGCCAGTTGGCCAGGTTAATGTACGGATTGGCCTCGTTCGGCCAGCCGGTCCAGTAGGCAGTGCTCACCGGGATCCGGTGGTAGTACTGGACCAGGGGGATATCCGGAAGCTCGCGGAGCCAGATCTCCATCGCCGCATGGAAGAGTGACTGCAGCCGGGGATCGGACGGCGCAACAGTCGCCATCTGGTCCACGAGGGCATCGAACTGGTCATTCCGCCAGCGGTAGGGCTGGACGGCACGCTGGCCAGTCGGGGCGCTGTAGCGGCTCTGGTAAATGCGCAGGGTGAAGTACGGATCGCGAACGCCGCCGGCATGGCCGAACACGTACACCGGCGCCTGGCCAGTATAGATGCGGGTCAGGAAGTCCGGGGGAAGCGTGAGAGTGGCGTCGAAGCCGGCCCGTCGGAGCTGGCTCACCAGCACCCGGGCGATATCCTCCTCCACCGAGTAGGTCACGATCGGGAGGGTGAAGCGCTGACCGTTCCGCGTCCAGAAGCCGGCCGGGTCGCGCGTGTATCCCTTGGACAGCAGAATCTGGGCACTGCGCTGGGGATCAAAGCGTCCGACCGGGTAGCGCTGGAGGAGGTCCGCGACCGCCGCAGCGTACGGCCGCAGGGCGGGATAGTCGATCAGGGGAAGCAGGGCGACCGCGCCCGCCCCCTGATAGCCCACGCCGACCAGCTCATCCCGATTGATTGCGAAGTTGATAGCCCACCGGATATCCGGATCGCTGAACGGGGCAATCGTATCGTTGAACCCCAGGCCGGTAAGCCAGTAATCAACGTAGCCGTACGGAGGACGAGCATCGGTCCAGGTGGTGATCCGGGGGTTTGCGGCAAGGACGCGGCGGATGTTCGGAATGCTCAGGTTCAGGGTCGTATCGACCTCGTTGCGGATGATCAGGTCGGCCAGGGTTGCCTCGTCGGCTCCCGGCAGGAAGATCAGCCGTTCAGGGACCGGCAGGGGGTGGAAGCCAGTGACAGCACCCCACCAGTCGTCGCGCCGGTCCCAGACCTTGCGCGTGGGATCCGAATAGATCAGCCGGTAGGGGCCGGTGACGACCGGCCAGCCCCGGTCCGGGGCGGCGTTGGTGAAGGTGCGCGGGTCCTGTCCGCGGAACACGTGCTCGGGCACGATTGGGATCCCAAAGTCCTGGTGGTGCATGAAATAGGCGAGCATGAAGCGCGGATTGGGGGCGGTAAGGTTAATCAGCACGGTATGCTCGTCGAGTGCGGTCGCATCCTGCACCCACTGCCGCATATCGGTCGACCAGGTCAGATCGGGGGCGCTGTCTCGCAGCATCTCGATGGTAAAGATGACATCACGAGCGGTGAACGGTCGGCCGTCGCTCCAGGTCACGCCGTCGCGCAGGGAGATCACCAGCGACCGGTAGTCGTATCCGTACTGGTAGGAGACGGCAAGCCAGGGGATCTCGCCGTCAGTACAGCCGATCGCCCAGGACGGCCCGCAGACGGTCGAGGTGTGGTAGGCGTTGTAGTAGAACAGCGGCTCCATGACGACCTGGTAGCCGCTGCGGGTGATACCCGGTAGGAAAGGGTTCTGGAGGCTCACATCCTCGAAGCGGACCGGCGCCTCGCCGCCCACGCCGGCTGTGATCAGGGTGTGATTTCGGGGAACTGGCCGAAGAGAAGCCGCCGTCGGCGTGGGCCGTGAGGCCCCGCCCCTGGACGGCGGTGCAGCTGTCGGCCGCGGGCCCGGCGCCGGGCTGCGGGGAGGGCTGCAGCCGAGGAGCAGACCCAGACCGGCAGTCGCCAGGGCACGCAGGGCCGCACGGCGGGTTGGCCCGCCGCGGCGCATCAGGCTGTCTCCGCGGGCAGAGAGAAATGGAAAGCGGTCGTCTCACCCGGGATGCTCTCAGCCCACAGTCGCCCCCCGTGCCCCTCGATGAGCCCGCGGCAGATGTAGAGGCCCAGCCCGAGCCCGTGCCGGGCCGCGCCTGTGCTGGTCCGGTGGAATCGCGCGAAGAGGTGCGGCATCTCCTCTGGAGTGATCCCATCGCCGGTGTTGCGGACGATCACCTCGACCCCCTCACCGGTGCGCCGAACCTCGACCGTAATGTCGGTTCCAGGATAGCTGTACCGTGCGGCGTTGGCCAGAAGGTTGCCAAGCACCTGCTCGATCCGGCTCGGGTCTACCCGCACCGGCGGTAGGTCCGGCTCTACCGTGAGCCGAACAGCGTGGCCAGCCGTGACCTCACTGAGCCGCTCGACGATTGTCGGGATAAGGACGGCCAGGTTCTCCTGCCGCCGATCGAGGGAGAGGCGATTGGTCTCGATCTGGGAGACGTCGAGGAGATCATTGATCATCCGATTGAGCCGCCGGGCGCAGGAGAGAATGTGATCGAGCGGCCGCACGAGCGCTGGATCGCCGTCGCGGAGACGGCGGGCCAGGAGCTCGACATATCCGACAATCACCGCGACCGGCTGGCGCAGGTCGTGTGCGATGATCACCGTCCATTCCCGATCAAGGCGCACGAGCTCGCGCAGAGCCGTGATATCGTCGAGAATCACCAGAGCGCCGGTCACGTTCCCTGCGGCGTCCCGGTCTGGCGCGGCGTGAACGAGCACCCAGACATCCTGCCCGCCCGCGGCGCGCACGCGCATCTCAGCGCCGTGGACGATCTCCCCCCGCAGCGCACGCGCGGCCGGCAGATCGTCCGGCGGGCAGGCCCGGCCATCCGGATAGAGCAGGCGGCCGGCGTGCTGGTGGATGCCCCCATCAGGCTGGACCGGCGCACCGAGGAGCATCTCAGCGCGCGCATTCGCCGCGACTCGCGTCCCGTCCGGTCCTTCGAACCAGAGGATCCCGACGGGGGCCGCTGCGATGGCCCGACCGCCGACGAGCGAGGCCGGAAAGCTACCGTCGGATGCCATCATCGGACCGATCCGTTCTTCCTTGAACGGCGCTACCATTGCGGCCTTCCTCCTGGACGACGATCCTGCTGGACGGCGGTCCTGCCGCGGAGGTCAGTCGGTAGGGCACTCGAGCAGCACATCGGGGGACTGCGGGGAGTGACCGCCGCAGGCAGACCGGGATGAAGAAGGGAAGGGGAAGAAGGCGCCGCGGGGATGCAGCCGGGGCAGGTGCGAGGCCAGGCGTGACATCGCTCGAACCTCCGATCCGCACGCGAGTCACGTGCCGCGCTCCGCGAGCGAGGACCTTCTGCCGCCCTCAGGATACACGATTGGTGAAGATCCCGCGATCCGCCGGACGATCGATCCGCGGTGGATCTCGCCGCGCGGCCGGTATACAACCTGGCAAGATGTGCGCCAGACGGGAGGTGCGGCGGGCCGGTCTGCTCAGCGGCCGGCGGGCCGGTCTCCGCCGGCCTCCGGATCGAGGCGCCCGACCGGGGCAAGCAGGTCCCGGTTCGCCGGGCGCGTGCGGACAAGGCGCCCGACCGACGGGACAAGTACGGCCAGGGTCAGGGCGAGGGGGACGATCAGCCCGAACCCGCCGTCCAGCGGGATCAGCTGGCCAACAACCGCATCCTCCTGGATCATGCCGCCGGCGGTCCAGGTCAGGATACCCGCCCCGACAAAGACCAGCCAGGGCAGGCGATTCATCAGCATGGCGACCAGGCCACTGCCGGATAGGATGATCGGCATGCTCAGCAGGAGGCCAAGAAGGAGCTGGATGATGTCCCCGTGCGAGACGCCCGCGATCGCCAGGATGTTATCCAGGCTCATGACAGCATCGGCGAGGATAATCGTCTGGAGGGCCTGGAAAAGCGTCCCCCCCTCGGTCGGGGTGTGCTCTTCGCCTTCATCGTGGAGCAGCTTCCAGGCGATCCAGAGCAGGAGCACCCCACCCACCGCCTGCAGGAGCGGGACGGCGAGCAGGACTGCCGCCAGGGCGGCGAAAAGCACACGCAGGCCGATCGCCCCGGCGCCGCCCAGGAGGATCGCCAACCGCCGCTGACGAGGCGGGAGCCGTCGGGCCGCCAGGCCGATCACTACGGCGTTGTCGCCGCTGAGCACCAGGTCGAGCACAACGATGCTCAGCGCATTGGCGAGAATCGAAAGCAGGTGTGCGTCCATGGCTCTCTCCCCGGTCGTGGAGCCCGCGGCAGAAAAAGACGAGACCTTCCACGACCACATCGCGTGTCGTGGAAGGTCTCGCCCCGAACGATAATCACCGCCCGGTGCTGGCCGGGGAGGAACCCCGTCCTGACGGCCAGCCCTCCAGCGCGCGGCTGGCGGGCTACTCCCCTTCCCACACCCCCCATGATACACGGGGCGCGCCCGTCGGGTCAACCGGGCGACCGGGCAGGGAAACAGGAGCGCTCAGGGAGCCACACCCGTTGGCACATCCTGGTGCGGGAAGTAGGTGCGGGCGTCGGCCCCATGGGTCCAGACGTTGCTGTAGGTCGGAATACCCGCCACCTGCACCCAGAAGTAGATCCGGTTGCGGGGATCGCGTGCCGGGCTCACATCAACATCGTTGAACTGCCAGGTCGGGAAGGTGATCCCGCCGCGGGTCTGGACGACCTTATCGCCAGAGCCGACCAGTTCGAGCGGGCCGTTGTTCACCGCCCGGTAGAGCCGGACGATCAGGTTCGCATTCGTCGGCACCGACTGGAGGGTACCATGGGCGAAGACCGCGACGCCAATATTGGCCAGCGTCGCCTGGGTGACCGGCTGGTTGTCGTGCGGCCAGACAATCTCGATCTTCGCATCCACGGCGGTCGGGAGAGCGTCAAGGACCGCCGTCGGCACGTCCTGCTGGGGGAAGTAGGTGCGGGCATCGGCGCCGTGGGCCCAGATGTTCGAGTTGGTCGCCTGGCCGTCGATCGTGACCCAGAAGTAGTACTTGTTCTTCGGGTCGCGCGCCGCGGAGACATCGACATCATTGAAATCCCACACCGGGTAGCTGAAACTGCCGGCCTGGGCCAGCCGCTTCACGCCGGTCGCCACCGGCTCGCCCACGCCGTTGTTCAGCGATCGCCAGAGCCGGAGCGTCCCCGAGAAGGAGGGGCTCACGGAGGTGGTGGTCCCGTGCGCGAACATGGCGGCGGTGATGTTCGCACGCGTTGCCTGGCTCACCGGTCGGTTGCCCTGGGGCCAGACGATCTCGATCTTGGTATCGGTCTTTGCGGGCGGGCGGATAACATTGCCGCCGATCACCACCGTCGCAGCGAGGGCGCGGGCCGGGTAGTCCTGCCCATCGATGAGATGTCCTGCGGCGTCGCGAGCGCGAGCGCGGAACTCATAGATGTGCCCGCTCTGAAGGGCCAGCGAGCCGTTACCGAAGAGGCCGGTAGTGGCGGTCGTGCCGGTGAGCCAATCGTGCCAGGTCCCATCGGCGAGGTCGCGGTACTGAATATCAAAGGTTGCTCCCGCGGGGAGCGGGCGCGTGGCGTGCCAGGATAGAGCGAAAGGCGCGACCGAGTCGAAGGGAAGGGGATCGAAGACCACCGGGGGCACCTCCGGATCGTTCTCGACCAGGATGACCGGATCGCCGCCGATGATGTAGTCATTCGGATCGCACCCGTGCGGGGTATAGCAGTCGAAGTTGTTGTTGTTCGTCGCGCCGGGCAGGCTGATCGTGAAGGCACCGCCGGCGGCAGTCACCTGTCCAACGGTATTCCCCAGTTTATCCAGGACTGTCGCTGAAGGGGCAATCGCCGGGATGCTCAGCGTGGCCGGACTGCCCGGGTCGTTATTCCAGGCGACTGTGACCGTTCCGCGGGGCGTGCCGTACAGAGTGACAACCTCGATCCCCTTGCGGTTCGCGAAACTGGAGCCGCGCTGGAAGATGAGGTGGGTGGCCGCCTGTGCTCCCGAGAAGAGCGTGATCGCGGTGCGGTAGGCGGCGTAGGCCGGGCGCGCCGCGCCGTCGTTGGTGATCAGCCCGAAAAACTCGGCCGGTGCGTTCGTCCGCGGATCGACCGCACCTGCGCCGTCATCGAAGAGCTGGAAGACAAAGAACTTCTCCACTCCCGCCGCCAGCCCGTCGGCAAGCGACTCGATCACGTAGGCAGCCTGCTCACCCTGGGTAGCGCGGCCGGGCGCGTTCTGGCCAGTGCGGTAATCCCAGATCGGCACACCGAGCTCGTTGATCCAGATCGGCGGATTCAGGCCGGCCCGGCGGAGCAAGGGGCGGAAGCCAGCGAAGCTGGGCGTGCCAATGTAGCCGAGGGGAAGCTCGTAGGCCCGTGCAACACGGTCGTAGCTGTGAAAGGCGAGGATATCGAAGTAGCCGTGATTGCTGGCCGCATCGGGGTCCTTGCTGATCTCCTCCAGGAGACGTGGGAAAAAGTCCTGGTTCGTATAGGGGAAGGCCAGGCCGCCGAGGATCACCACTGCATTTGGATCGGCGGCCTTGGCTGCCTGGTAGCCAGCCTTCAGGAGCTGGTAGTAGGCCGAGACGCCCCACGGCCAGAACTTGCCTCGCCCCTGGTCGTCAAGCAGATCAGGCTCGTTCCACATCTCCCAGTAGGTGATCTTCCCCCGGTAGTGGGCGACTGTCTGGGAGACAAAGCGCGACCAGGCCGCGAGATCAACACCCTCCGCGGTAACGGCCCAGGAGGGGGCGCCGACGAGGATCGCGTCAATTGCCAGACCGTGGGCGAGGTCCGCGTCGACGATGGCGTCGGTATCGCTGAAGTCAATCGGGGCATCGCGGCTGGGCTGCAGCGAGCTCCAGTACAGCGGGAAGCGATCCCAGCCGACGCCCAGATCGGTGGCACGACCGAAGCGGCTACTGTCGGCCACATCGCCGGGCGGGCTGACGAAATCGAGCCCGAAGCGGCTTTCGCTACTGGCCCGGGCTGGCGAGCCGGCGAGCGGTGCCGCACCGAGCAGGATCCCGATCAGTAAGAGGATCGTCGCGCTCAAACGAATCCATCGGTGCATGGTAGGGCTGTACTCCTCCTGGCCAGCAGCCCGGGGCACGATCGAGGAAAAGCCGCGGGGGAATCGACCGCACGTCTCCGCTGCTTCCGGCAGAGCCGGGGACAGCGGCCTCCCGGTCCTGGCCGATGTCATTGTCCCGCCGGGAGAGGGGACCGGGGCCGTTCCCCCCGGCCTGCCTTCGCTCCCGTGGGGCGCGAGGCGAGTCGGCTGTCCGGCTCGGACCTCGCGGCGGACGCCGTCATTGGTCAGGTGCCGTAGTACCGCTCGATGGCCCGGGCATAGGCCTGGGCCAGCGCCTCGATGATGCGCGGGTTGCGCAGGGCCTGGGCATCCCGATCATTGGTCAGGAAGAGCCCCTCGACCAGAGCGCCCGGCATCTGGATCGGGCGGACCGCGTCCGGCCCGAGGACGTAGAAGTGTCCGTCCTGACCGATTGCCTGGCTGTCGGTCTGCACGCCGCGATTGACCGGCGTGTAGCCGGCCTGCTGCAGTGCCGCCACAGTCTCCTGGTCGAGCAGTGCGGCGAAGTACTGGCTCCGGAGGGCGAACGGACGCGCGGCATCGTAGTAGACAGTCGTTCCGCTCAGCTCGGGGCGCAGGCTGCCGTTGAGGTGGATGGAGAGGAAGAGCGTCGCGTGGGCGTTGTTGGCGATATCGATGCGCGCCTGGAGATCGTCGGCAAGGTCGACCTTTCCGTCGCCGGTCACGTCGCGCATGGCCGCGTCGACCCAGGAATCGGTTGTGCGCGTGAGGATCACCCGGTAGCCCTTCTGCTGGAGAAGAGCGGCGGTGCGCCGGGCGATGGTCAGGTTGAGGTCCTTCTCGGTCAGCAGAGTGCCGTCCGAAAAGGTGTGTGAGGTACCGATCTCACGGCCCCCGTGACCGGGATCCAGCACCACCATCGCCTCAGGCTCGAAGGCCCGGGTCAGGTCGGTATTCGGGAGCTGGTCGGGGCGGTCAACCCAGCCGGGCTTGAGGGGGTTGTACTGGGCGAAGTAGGGGCTGTTCCGGGCCTGGGCGAGCAGATCGGGCGGCAGGTTCTCGCCCATCAGGATCGCCTTGAAGTAATCGGCGAGGAGGATGCCCTGGGTCACGTTCTTGGTGCGGTCATAGTGGAGGATGCCGCGCTGGAAGCGCTGGTAGACGAAGTTCTGGTTGTGGGGATCGAAGGCGGGCGCGCTCGTCGGGATGCCCCAGATCTCCAGGTCGAAGCCGGTCAGCAGGGCCGGATTCGGTTTGCCGGTCGGGTAGGCATCGCGC
>JADGGD010000285.1 GCA_019690095.1 Chloroflexota bacterium | reverse complement strand
CTCGACAACCCACTCCAGAAGCTGGTCCGGCGCGAACTGCTCGGTCGACGCCTTGTAGCCCAGTGTCAGCACGGTCCACCTCACCGCCGAACGATCCCCCGGCCGCAGTCGGCGACCCGGGGACGGCAGGCGGGGCAAGATCGGGACCGGCGGGTGGACGGGCGGGTCTAGCCGTCGGCCCCCCGCGCGCGCAGGAACTCTGTGAGCTGCGCGCGGGTCGGCAGGGCCGGCACCACGCCGTCCCGCGTCACCGCCAGGGCGCCGGCTGCGTTCGCCTCGACCAGGGCGGCGCGCAGCGCACGGCCCCGGGCCAGTGCCACCGCGAGCGCCGCGTTGAAGCTGTCACCCGCCCCGGTCACATCAACCGCCCGCACCGGAAAGCCCGGCACCGCAAACACGCCGTCGGTGGTTGCGGCGAGTACACCGTCCGCCCCGCGCGTGACCAGCACCGTTCCCACGCCGCGGTCGCGCAGTCGCCGCGCCACCAGGTCGAGCGGCGTATCATCATCCGGCGCCAGGCCGGCCAGCTGGCGCGCCTCGGTCTCATTGGGAGTGAGCACATCCACCAGCGCAAGCAGAGCATCGTCCAGAGGGCGGTACGGCCCCGGGTTCAGCAGCGTGAGAACGCCAGCTGCGCGGGCGATCCGGAAGCCCTCCGCCACCGCCTCCGGCCGGATCTCGAGCTGGGCCTACACGTCTACGATCAGCCCATCACAGGCGATCTCGTAGCCGCGCCGGCGCCCGATCTCGACGAGCGCCGCATGATCGGGATTGGCATGGTGGGCGATGTGGTGGGCGAAAATGCGTGCGTCCGGTGCCAGCAGGCCCTCCGCACGGAGCCGCTCTATCTGCGCAGCGAACTGATCGGCGTTGAGGTGCCCCGCGGCCGGCCCCTTGAGGCCAAAGGTATGGTCCATGGCAACCAGGGTGAAGCGATGGCCGCCGGCCCGCAGGGCCGCCCACGTCTCCTCCGGCAGCGGACCGGTATCGGTGCAGTAGAACAGCGAGCGACCGCCGTGCTCGATCACGTAGAGCAGGGCAATCAGGTTCTCCGGGTCGTGGGCGGCCCGCACGCTGGTCACCCGATAGGGCCCAACCGTGAAGCTCTGGAACGGCGCAACAACGTGCGCGGTCAGGTTCAGCCGCTCGCCGACCTCCGGATCCAGCAGGCCCGCCCCGACGATCCGGGGCGGAAGCCGACGGGCCGCCGCGGTGAGCGCCCCCGCCGTCGCGTAGAGGTGCAGGCGGGGCACACCCTCGACAGCACAGTACCGGCTGCGCGAAAGGAGATGGTGCGGTTCCAGGTGATCATCGTGCTCGTGGGTCTGGAGGCAGTAGCGCAGCCCGGCCAGCGAGACGCCGTGGATCTGCGCCGCGGCGATCAGGTCCGGCCCCAGGTCGATCAGCAGATCGTCATTGACGAGCACGGCACTCCGCTTGCGCAGGTTCGGCCCGCCGAACGCGCGCGCCCGCGCGCAGAAGCTGCACTGACAGAAGGCGTCCGGGTACCCCTCGGACGCCGCCGTCCCCAGGAAGGTCAGCCGCATGGACCGGCCGATCGGCGCGGGGCCGCCGTCACACGACCCGGAACTTGACGCACACCGGCGTCGGCACCGCCACGACCACCCCGGTGCGCTGGAGCAGGCCGCTCTCCGGATCGATCCGGAAGACGACGATTGTATCGGTGTTCTGGTTGGCCGCGTAGAGGAACGTGCCGGTCGGATCGATCGCGAAGTTGCGGGGCGTCTGGCCGCCAGTCGGCTCGTGCCCCAGGACGGTCAGCCGGCCGGTCTCCGCATCGATGCGAAAGATGGCGATGCTGTCGTGGCCGCGATTGGAGCCGTAGACGAAGCGGCCGCTCGGATGGACGTGGATATCGGCACAGTGGTTGCGGCCCGTGAAGCCAGATGGCAGGGTCGGGACGGTCTGGACCTCGGCAAGCGTCCCGCGCTCGGCATCGTAGGCGAATACGGTCAGGGTCGAGCCGATCTCGTTGATGACGTACAGGAAGCGGCCGTTCGGATGGAAGTCGACGTGGCGCGGCCCGGCCCCCGGCGCGACCGCCGCGCCGGGCGGGTCGTGCGGCACCAGCTTGCCCCGATCAAGATCAAGGCGGTAGACAAGCACCCGGTCGAGCCCGAGGTCGGCCACTACGGCGAAGCGGTTCGTCGGGTCAACGGTGATCGAGTGGGCGTGCGGGCCTTCCTGCCGCTCCGGGTTGACGCTGGAGCCGACGTGCTGGTGAAAGTCGCTGGCCGGCGCCAGGCTGCCATCCGCCTGGATCGGGAACATAGCCACGCTCCCGCTGGTGTAGTTGGCCACCAGCACGTAGCGCCCGGTCTGCTCGACGCTCAGGTGGCAGGGATCGGCACCGAGCGACGGCTGCTGGTTCAGGAAGCGCAGGGCGCCGGTCGCCGGATCGATCGCGTAGGCCGCGACCGAGCCGCCCGCGCGGCCGGCCGTGTCGCGGACCTCGGCCACCGCGTACAGATACCGCCCGGACGGGTCCACGGTGAGGTAGGAGGGGTTGACGATGCCCGGCGTGACGTGGAGGCGCATCAGCCCGCCGGTGGTGGAGTCGTGCTGAAAGACGTATATGCCCTCGGCCGTGCCCTGGGCGTGCGGGCGGGTGGTCGTGTAGGTGCCGACGTAGACGTAGGTCGGGGAGACAGACGCGGCCATTCTTCCTCCTTCAGCCATTACTGCAGGCAGTCATTGCCGCAAGAACCCTCCGGCAGGCCGTGCCGCAGTGCGGGCCCCGTGCCTGCGGTTGGGGTCATGCGATCGGAGCGGCATTCCACCCCACAGCACGCCGGGTCAGCCGGCGCGCCGCGCCTCGATCGTGCGGACGGTCAGCATCACCCAGAAGACGTTCCAGGCGATCATGAGCATGCCGGCGAGCGCCAGGCGGGTCCAGTCCACGATCGGGATCACCCGCGCCCGTTCGGCGGTCACCTCGATGACGGCAATCGGGCGAGCGGCAAAGCGAGCGCCGCCGCCACCGCCGGCCCCCTCCCGACCGGCCGCGCCCTCGGGAACGGGCGCCTGCCCGCGGCCGAACCCCAGCCCGAACGCGCCGCCGACGCGCGCCACCGGGATGATCGTACGCTCACCCACGGTGATCGGCTCGCCGAACACCGTGCGCACACTCGTCGCGGCCGGCGCGGCCTCGATCTGGGCAAGCAGCTTCTCCACGTCCATCGCACCCTCCCGTCGGGCCCCCCCCCGCCCCCCCGGGGGCGGGGGGAAATAACAAAAAACCCCCCACCCCCCCCACAC
>JADGGD010000053.1 GCA_019690095.1 Chloroflexota bacterium | reverse complement strand
CCTGCTTGGCTACCCGAACAATCCGACCGGCACGGTCGTGGACCGCGATACCCTTGCCGCGATCGCCCGGATCGTTGCCGAGCACGATCTCATTGCCGTGTCCGACGAGATCTACGATCGTCTGGTATACGGTCGTGAGCACGTCTGCTTTGCCACACTGCCTGAAATGCGCGAGCGTACGATCCTGCTGGGAGGATTCTCGAAAGCCTACGCGATGACCGGCTGGCGGATCGGTTACGTGGCGGCGCCGCGTGATCTCATGGCCGGCCTGGTCAAGATCCACCAGTACACCGCGCTGTGCGCCCCTATCACGAGCCAGATGGCCGCGATCGAGGCGCTGAAGAATGGCGAGGCGGCGGTGCAGGCTATGGTCGCTGAGTACGATCGGCGGCGTCGCGTGATCGTTAAGGGGCTGAATGACATCGGGCTGACCTGTCTCGAGCCTGAGGGGGCGTTCTACGCCTTCCCCTCGGTTGCGGTGACCGGCCAGAGCGACGAAGAGTTTGCCGAGCGCCTCCTGCTCGAAGAGCACGTCGCGGTCGTACCGGGCTCTGCGTTCGGTGCGTGCGGTCGTGGTCACGTCCGCTGTTGCTACGCGACCTCGCTCGCCCAGATCGAGGAGGCGCTCCACCGGATTGATTCTTACGTGCGACGACGAAAGGCATGAGTACAGCAACACAGCAGGCCTACGAGGTTGTCATTGGCCTCGAAGTCCATACCGAACTCCTGACAAACAGCAAGATGTTCTGCGGCTGTGCGAATCAGCCCGGTGCACCCCCGAACACCAACGTCTGTCCGGTCTGTCTTGGTCTCCCCGGCGCGCTCCCGGTGATTAACCAGCGGGCTGTTGAACTGACCGCCATGACCGGCCTTGCCCTGAACTGCTCGATCAGCGAGTTCACGCGCTTTGACCGCAAGAACTACTTCTACCCGGACCTGATGAAAGGCTACCAGATCTCCCAGTACGAGTATCCAATCGCGCGGAATGGCTGGCTGGAGATTGGGCACAACGGCCAGCGCCGGCGCATCGGAATTCGCCGGGTTCATCTCGAGGAGGATACCGCCAAGCTTACTCACCGCGTTGATCCGGTGACCGGACGGCCGTACAGCCTGGTGGACGTAAATCGGGCGGGAGTGCCGCTCATCGAGATCGTGAGCGAGCCGGATATCCATTCCGCCGAGGAGGCCCGCCTCTACCTTATGGAGCTCCGCACGATCCTCCAGTATCTGGGGGTGAGCACAGGCAACATGGAGGAAGGGGCGTTTCGCTGTGATGCGAATGTCTCGGTGCGGCCCGTGGGGGCGCACGAGCTCGGAACGAAGGTGGAAGTGAAGAACATGAACTCGTTTCGGGCTGTCTTCCGTGCGCTTGAGTATGAAGCGGAGCGTCAGCTCGCCGCGGTCGCGCGGGGGGAGCGGATCATCCAGGAGACGCGCGGATGGGACGAGACGCGGGGCATCACCGTGAGTCAGCGGACCAAGGAGTACGCTCACGATTACCGGTACTTCCCCGAGCCCGATCTTCCTCCCCTCTCCCTGCCGCCGTCCTGGACTGCAGCGATTCGCGCTCGACTGCCAGAGCTCCCTGCCGCACGTCGTCAGCGCTTTGCCGAGCAGTATGGACTTTCCGCGTATGATGTGGAGCTCCTCACGGCCAGTCGAGCCGTCGGCGACTACTTCGAAGACGTTGTGCGCCATTTCAACCGACCAAAGATGGTCGCGAATTGGATGACCGGCGAGTTCTTCCGCCTGCTAAATGCCGAGAACCTCGATATCAGTCAGGCCAGGATCACCCCGGCCGGCCTGGCCGAACTCCTGGCGCTTATCGAGCAGGGGACGATCAGTTCACGGGCGGCCAAGGATGTCTTCGAGCGCATGTTTCGAACAGGCGAGCCGGCCGCGCGTGTGGTCGAGGACATGGGGCTTACCCAGATCAGCGATGCGGCGGCACTCGAGCGCCTGGTAGATGAGGCGATCGCAGCCAATCCAAAAAGTGTCGCTGATTACCGGGCCGGCAAGACCCAGGCGCTCGGATTCCTGGTCGGGCAGGTCATGAAGGCTTCGCGCGGTAAGGCGAATCCGGGGCTCGTCAATGCCCTTCTGCGCGCCCGTCTGGACTCGGGAGAGTAGCGCCCGGGCGAGTCCGGGGATGGCCGTTGGACCGGTGGAGACGAGCGAGCGCTCGTCTCCACCGGTTGTTAGGAGCCTGAGGGAACCAGGGCGCCGCGCATCTCGCAGGCCGCCTGGACCATATTGCGCAGCGAGGGAATGACCTCCTCCCACCGGCGGGTCTTCAGGCCGCAGTCCGGGTTCACCCATACCTGGGATGGGTCGAGCACCTCGCAGGTCGCCTGGAGGTTGCGGCGGATCTCGTCGACCGAGGGCACCCGCGGAGAGTGGATGTCATAGACTCCGGGCCCGATCTCGTTGGTGTATCGGAAGCGGCGGAATGTATCCAGAAGCTCGAGATCCGAGCGCGAGTTTGACATCGAGATCACGTCCGCGTCGAGCGCTGCAATGGCCTCGATAATGTCGCCGAATTCGCTGTAGCACATGTGCGAGTGGATCTGGGTTGTCGGAGCAGCGACCGCCGTTGCCAGCCGGTAACACGTCACTGCCCAGTCCAGGTATTCTGGCCATGCGCTCCGGTGTAGTGGAAGTCCTTCACGGAACGCCGGTTCGTCAACCTGGATCACCCGCAGGCCAGCCTCCTCCAGATCGCGCACCTCGTCGCGGAGGGCCAGTGCGATCTGCTTGCAGGTCTCACTCCGCGGTTGATCGTCGCGCACGAAGGACCAGTTGAGAATCGTCACCGGACCGGTCAGCATGCCTTTGACCGGCCGCGCAGTGAGCGACTGGGCGTAGCGGGACCAGCGCACCGTTATTGGCCCCGGACGCTCCACATCGCCGTAGATGATCGGTGGTCGGACGTAGCGACTGCCGTAGGACTGGACCCAGCCGTGGCGGGTGAGCGCGAAGCCGTCCAGGCGCTCGGCGAAGTACTCGACCATATCGCTCCGCTCGAACTCACCATGGACGAGCACATCCAGGCCGATCTCTTCCTGGAAGGCGATCAGCCTCCGAATCTCCTCGGCGATGAAGCGGTCGTACTCCTCCTGGCTGATCTCGCCCCTCTGGAAGCGACTTCGGTTGCGCCGGACCTCTGGCGTCTGCGGGAACGACCCGATCGTGGTAGTCGGGAAGGGGGGCAGATTCAGCGCGTGTTGCTGTGCTTCGCGCCGCCGGGGATAGTCCGCGCCGCGGCGTGTATCCTCCGGTCGAATTGCCGCGACCCGCTCGCGCACCGACGGGCGCCGCGTCCAATTGGCCGTGCGGCGGCGTTGCACGACCTCCGCGTTTGCCCGAAGCGCCTCGGCAACGCTCGATCGCCCCTCGGCCAGGGCCCGGGTGAGGAGCGCTACCTCACCGAGCTTCTGCTCGGCGAAAGCAAGCCACTCCATCAGCCGGGGATCAAGATTGTCATGCTCCAGTCGCACGTCGAGGGGAACGTGCATGAGCGAGCACGATGGATTCACCAGGAGACGGTCTGCGCTCACCCACGCACTGAGGTCGTTCAGGAGGTCGAGAGCGGCTTCCAGGTCGGTTACCCAGACGTTGCGTCCATCAACAACGCCCGCGGCCAGCACTTTATCGGCCGGGAAGCCCTGGGCCCGGATGAACTCGAGGTTCTGCCGGCCACGCACGAAATCGAGGCCGATCCCCTGCACTGGCAGGTCAGCCAGGGCGGCGTACGAGTCGCCCACGTGATCGAAGTAGGTCTGAACGAGGAGTCGGGCACTACCGCGGTAGCGGGCCAGGTCCGCGTAAGCCTCGGCCAGCGCGCGGCGCTCATGATCCCCGCGATCCTGGACGAAGCAGGGCTCATCGAGCTGAATCCACTCCGCACCGCGCTGGGCCAGCGCGGCAATGACCTGGCGATAGATCGGGAGGAGGGCTGTCAGCAGATCAAGCGGATCAAACCCCGCCACCCGGCTCTTGCCGAGCAGGAGAAAGCTCACCGGCCCGAGCAGGACGGGCTTCGTGATGATGCCGAGGTCGCGTGCCTGCTCGAACTCGTCGAACGGCTTCGTGGATGCGAGGCGGAATTTCTGGCCCGGCACGAACTCCGGCACGAGGTAGTGGTAATTCGTGTCAAACCACTTGGTCATCTCGAGTGGGGTGACATCGAGGCCGGTGCGCTGTGCTCCGCGGGCCATAGCGAAGTAGGTATCGAGATCGACGGTATCGCCATCCCAGCGGTAGCGCTCTGGCACTGCGCCGACCAGGGTGATGGTATCGAGAACCTGGTCGTAAAGGCTGAAGTCGTTTGACGGGATCAGGGAGATACCGGCCGCTCGCTGTACCTCCCAGTTCTGCTGTCGAATCATCGCGCCAGTCCGGGCGAGCTCCTCGGCGCTCACCTTCCCGGCCCAGTATCCCTCGGTCGCCCGCTTTAGCTCTCGGTGCTTTCCAATCCGGGGGTATCCAAGATTGTTCGCCAGTACCACTCTCGTCTCCACGAATCGCTGGCGGGCGGGGATTATCCCCGCCACCGGCCCGGCTCTCGCTTTTTTCCATGGAATTGTACCATTCCCTGACGGCTACCGTTCGACCAGCACCTCGCGGCCGGTCGCTCCCGATCGCTCGATCGCCTCCATAACGCGGATGACCTCCACGGCGTGCTCGATGGTGACCGGTGGCTCTGTTCCGCGCTCGATGCTGTCCAGGAAGGCGTCGAACTGGTCCGCCACCGAGTTCCGGTCCGGGACGGGAACCTCCTCCCAGGTCTCGTTCTGCCCAATCCAGAGGCCGTGCTCGCCGTGCCGGCCGTAGGGCAGGCGGAACTTGAGCTGCCCGTTGGTGCCGAAGTAGTCCGCGCCGTACTGGACAACCCCGGTGCGGTAGGCAATTCGGCTGATCGTGGCAACGACGCCAGTGTCGAACTGGAGGAAGGCCATCGCCGTGTCATCGGCCGGAATCTCCGGGTAGACCGGGTTGCCGTTCATGGCCTTGACTGCGGTCACCTTGCCGCCCAGATGCCAGAGCAGACGGTCAATCATATGGACACCGTCCATCAGGAGCATGCCGCCGCCAAGCTTCCGATCGAGCATCCAGGCCGGTCGGCTCTCCGGCGCCAGCGGCTTGTACCAGGTATCCAGTGCCATAATCGTCCGACCGATCCTTCCGGAATCGAGGACCCGCTTGGCCGCGGCAACAACGGGATAGAAGTGCTGGGTGTGGCCGACCATAAACGTGACCGGGTGCGCCGTGACGGCCCGGGCGATCCGCAGGCACTCTTCGACGCTGTTTGCCAGCGGTTTCTCGATCAATACGTGCTTTCCTGCCTGCACCGCGTCGATCGCCGCCTGCTCGTGGAGCCAGTGGGGTAGGGCGATGATCACCGCCTGGACGTCATCACGGGCGAGTGCCTCGCGGTAATCCCGGTAGAGGGCACAGCCCGGGAACTCTTGCGCTGCCCGATCCAGCTTCGCCGGGTCTGCATCGGCGAGCGCGATGAGCGATGCCCGGCTGCTGTCACGCACCGTGCGCGCATGGGCCGGCCCCATGCGCCCGAGGCCAAGAACTGCTACTCCAATCATAGTCGTTCCTCCTCACGGAGATTCTCCTGCACCCTGGAATGGCGGGGTTGCACGCGCCATGCCCGTGTGGGGCTCTAATCCTACCGGCGGGAGGCCTACGCGTCAAACGGCTTCCCGCAGCTGGATTCCAGCCCGGATCAGCCGCTACGCCGATGGGCCCCCGGGTGAATGGGTGCCGATCAGGGAGTATCAGGTAGCGGCGAAGAAAGATGATCGGTGAGATTCCAGCGAACGATTGTCAGTGATTGGCCGTTGGCCACGACCTCGGAAATGGCACAGTTCTGCTTGTAGAACGCCCGCCAGCGCTGCGGGCGGCCTTCGGCGACCATTGCCAGGAACGCGCTGAGCACACCGCCGTGACTGACAATGGCTACCGTCTCCCCCGCATGCCGGTCGATGATCTGCCGGAATATCCGTCCGATCCGCCCGTAGAACGCGCGGCGCGTCTCTCCTCCTGGAAAGCCGAAATCGAGGTCGTCATCGTCCATCGCGTGCTGCCAGTCTGTCGGAAACCGCTCCATAACCTCTGGAATGCTCAACCCCTCGGCCTGGCCAAAATAGATCTCCCGCAGGTCATCATGGAGATTGAGGGGGAGGCCGGTGAGTGCGGCAAGAGGCTCCGCGGTGCGGCGTGCCCGACGAAGGGGGCTGGCATAGACGACGGTCGGCTGATAGGAGCGAGCCACGTGGCGGGCAGTGCGCTGCGCCTGCTCAATCCCAACCGGCGTCAAATCAGAATCAGTCCAGCCGGAGAGACGCTGGGCGAGGTTATCCTCGGACTCGCCATGCCGAACGAGGATGAGCTGAGTCTGCACGGCTATGAACCCGTTATGCGGAATATGCGGGCCGCGCGAGCCAGCCGATCGATGGCCCGTCGGCCGGCCAGACTGGCGTTCCCGACCGCCAGGCCGGCACCGAGGGCAAGCGCGCGAACGAAGATCAGAAAGGGCGATGCTACGGCGACGTCCGTGCCGGCTCGACGGGCGCGCCAGGCAAACGGTACAGTCGTTGACGTGAAGATGGCTAGAAAGATGCCCGCGATCGGTCGGAGCCGCTGCCACCGCGACCCCAGGAGCGCCGAGACGACCGCGAGCGCCGCCAGCCGGATTTGAGTTCGAACCTCGTCCGAAGCCGGGCTCTGTCCGGGAACCCGATCGGGATGGCGAGCGTAGACGAGCGGACGCCACAGGCCCCGACGGAGCATGCACGCAACGTAGTGGCGAAGATGGGTGCCGTGCGCGTGATACACCCGGGCCTTGGGGGCGAAGACGATCCGCTGGCCCGAGCGGGCCAGTCGGAGGGAGAGGTCCACGTCTTCCATTGAGGCTAGCGTCGGATCGAACCCTCCCGCGGCGAGGAAGGCTGCGCGGCGGTACGCGGCCGAATAAGTGCCGACAATCTCGCCAGCATTCGCCTCGGCGAGGCGCTGATAGGCATCCTCGTACTCGGCCTGGATCAGGCGCGGCAGGAGAGCGGTCTCGTGGGTCTGGTAGGCTCCCTTCACCGCGACCACCGACGGATCTGCAAATGGCGCGGTCATCTGGGCGATCCAGTCCAACGCTGGTATGCAGTCCGGGTCGAGGAACAGCAATATCTCACCCTGGGCGGCGCGGGCGCCGACGTTCCGGGCGGCGGCCATGCCGATCGGTGGTCGGGGGATAACACGCACGCCGTGCGATCGGGCGATTGCCACTGTGGCATCAGATGAGCCGGCATCGACGACAATCACCTCGTAGAGATCGCGCGGGACTGACTGGCTCAGAACGGCCAGGATGCACTCGCTGATAGTGCGGCGTGCATTCTGCGCCGGAATGATCACGGAGCAGTACATCCCTACTGGTCTCCCTCGTGCTCGCGTTCGGTGGAACGCCCGGGCCGGCTAGCCGCCGCGCCCGGTGCGGTGGGGTTACGGCACGATCTTCGAGATGGGAAGCTCGAGGATATCCTCGGCACCACGCTTCTTGAGTTCGGGGATCAGCAGATTGATGTTCGCCTTGACCGCTACCGCCTCGACCGCATAGTAATTCGTGCCAAAGAGACGGGAGACCGTCGGCGCCTTCATGGCTGGCAGAACGCTGATCACCTCCTGGAGCCGGTCCTCTGAGACATTCATCTTGATCAGCACCTTACCCCGCGCAGTGAGAACGCCGGCAAGAAGGGTCTGGATCTCGATGATCTCTTGCCGCTTCGCTGGATCCTGCCAGGACGCGTGATTGGCGATCAACCGGCTCGTCGTCTCGGCGAGCGTGCCGATGATCTTGAACCCGGCCCGCCGGAGCGAGGAGCCCGTCTCGGTGATATCCACGATGGCATCGGCGAGCTCGGGGATCTTCGCCTCGGTCGCGCCGTAGGACAGGCTGACCTCGACCGGGATGCCGAGGCGCGCGAAGAAACGGCGGGTCAGGTTCAGGTACTCGGTACTGATGCGCCAGCCCGGTGGCACATCCTCCGGCCGCTCGATCGGTGAGTCCCCAGGCACTGCCAGAACGATCCGCGCAATGCCATTGCTGGCCCGGTTGAACCCCAGGTCCATGACCTCGTAGACATCGCTGTCTGTCTCCAGCACCCAGTCATGCCCGGTGATGCCGAGATCGAAGTAACCGTGCTCCACTGCCTGGGCGATCTCCTGGGGGCGAAGAATTTTGACCTTGCCGATCCGGGGATCTGGAATCGTTGCACTGTAGTCGCGGTCACTGCTCCGCCGCACCGGTAGATCAGCCTCCTCGAAGAGCCGGAGCGTCGCTGCCTCGAGACTTCCCTTCGGGAGGACGAGGTCAATCACGCGTGACCTCCTCGTAGAAACAGCCGGGTCGACCGGTATGGCAGACCGGTCCAGCCGGATCGACCTCGATGAGCAGGGTATCGGCGTCGCAGTCAGTCCAGATGCGCTTGACGCGGAGCACGTGTCCGGACGTCTCGCCCTTCGTCCAGAGGGTCTTTCGGTCGCGGCTCCAGAAGGTTACCAGTCCTATCTCACGGGTCCGGGCCCATGCCTCCTCGTTCATGAAACCGACCATGAGGACGTCACGGGACTGGTAGTGCTGGATGACGACCGGTACGAGGCCATTCATCTTGCCAAAATCAAGCTGGACGCTGTCCGCGCGGACCATTCATCAACCCTTTCTCTCGCCCACAGGGTTCTGCCAGAATACTGCTCCGTCTGGCACAAGAAAGCCTTCCGACACCGGAAGGCCCTGGGGTGGCGTGCGGTTTCTACCAATCCTACTGGCCGTCAGAACGGATTGTCAAGCGCGGGCCGACCGGCGCCGTGATAGAATACTGCCGCCCATACTCTGGACCGTCCGTGGAGAAGGAACAGGTGAGTACACAGCGGATTGGCATCGGATTTATTGGAGCAGGGGGCATCGCGCGCGAGCGTCACCTGCCGGGTCTGAAGAAGATTCCCGGGGTGGAGCTCGTGGCAGTTGCTAACCGCCATCGGGCATCCGCCGAGAAGGTCGCGGCGGAGTACGGCTTTGCCCACGTGTGCGATGACTGGCGGCAGGTCATTGATCGGCCAGATGTGGATGCAATCTTTATTGCCGCTCCCCCATACCTGCACCGGGATGCGACCCTTGCCGCCCTGGCTGCTGGTAAGCATGTCTTCTGTCAGGCTCGAATGGCGCGTACGTTTGCCGAGGCGCGGGAGATGTACGAAGCGGCACGGCGCAGTGATCGAGTGACGATGCTCTGCCCTCCGCCGCACGCGATGCGGGGTGACTACCTGATCAAGAAACTGCTGGCCGAGGGCTATCTCGGCCAGATCCGCGAGATTCACGTCCACAGCCTGGCCGACTCGTATGCCGACCCGACAACGCCGCTTCATTGGCGGCAGGATGCCTTCATCTCCGGATACAACACCCTCAATCTCGGCATGCTCGTCGAGGTGCTCCACCGGTGGGTCGGCTACTTCCGGACGGTCACCGCCCAGGCGGTGTACCACACACCTCGGCGTCCCAAAGCGGGATCGGTGCAGGAGGTGGCGGTCGATATCGCTGACAGCCTGGGGATCGTTGCAACGCTCCGGAGCGGTGGACTGGCAGTCTTTCATTTCAGCGGCGCGGTCCGCTTCGGAGGGGAGAATCGCATCGAGCTGTATGGAAGCGAGGGAACCCTGATCTACTATGTCTCATCGCACCGGATCCTGGGCGGCCGGGCTGGTGATAGCGAGCTTCGCCCAATTGAGATACCCCCGGATCTGGTACGCGAGTGGCGGGCTGAAGCAGACTTTATCGACGCTATCCGACACGGGACACCGGTCTCCCCAGATTTCGAGGAGGGATTGCGCTACATGGAGTTTACTGAGGCGGTGTACCGGTCGGCGCGGTCGGGTCAGGCCATCACCCTGCCGCTCGATAGCTAGATCACGGCCCGACTCGCTCGATGCACCGTCCGGCAGGCGCCGGGGCAGCCACCTTCCCATCGACTGGCGGCGGGCAGCACCGGCACGTGTCCTGCTCCCGTTCTCACGGCGGAACGGGGGAGAGACATGGCCGTTGCCCCATCCGGGCTCGAAAACGTCGTCATCGGGCCAACCGCGATCTCCTGTGTGGATGGCGACGCCGGGGAGCTCTACTATCGCGGCTATGACGTCCGCGATCTGGCCCGGGAAGCCAGCTTCGAGGAGGTCGTCTGGCTCCTCTGGCATGGCGATCTTCCAACTGCGGCTGAGCTCGCTCGGCTGCGTGGTGAATTGGCGCGGCAGCGCGTGATCCCGCATCGGACGGCCGCGCTGATTGATACACTCGCCAGGATACCGGCCGTCCCGATGGCTGCGCTGGCGCTTGCCACCGGCATGCTCGGCGTGGATGATCCGGCGTCCCGGAGCGTCACGCCGTCAGACGAGCTGCAGAGTGCCCTTCTCCTGGTCGCGCGCTATCCGACGATCATCGCGCGGTATGAGCGCCGCCGGCGTCATCTCGAGCCGGTCGAGCCGCCGTCGAACGCTTCGACCGCGACCGCCTTCTTGACCATGCTCCGGGGGTCCCCTCCAGATCCCGTGGAAAGCCGTGCGCTGGACGTGCTTCTCATCGTTCATGCCGATCATGAACTCAATGCCTCCACCTTCACCGCCCGCGTTATTGCCTCGACGCTTGCCAGCGTCTATGCAGCCGTTGAAGGGGCGCTCGGCGCGCTCAGCGGTCCGCTTCACGGTGGTGCCAACGAGCGAGTGATGGCCATGCTCGAGCAGATCGGCACGCCGGAGCGAGCCGAGCCATTTATTTATGGCTTGCTCGCGCAGAAGAAGCGCATCATGGGATTCGGTCACCGCGTCTACAAGACCGAGGATCCGCGTGCGGCAATCCTGCGGGAAGTCTGCCTGGAGTTCGCTCAGCACCGACAGCATGGGCGCGGCTGGTGCGATCTCGCGATGCGTGTGGCCGAGGCCGTTTGGCAGGCCCGCCACCTGTATCCCAACGTAGATTTCTTCTCGGCGCCCGTCCAGCACATGCTCGGCATTCCCACTGACCTGTTCACGCCGGTCTTTGCCATGAGCCGTGTGGCTGGCTGGACCGCCCACGTCATGGAGCAGCATGCACATAACCGGCTCATTCGACCGCGAGCCGAGTACGTGGGGCCGCCTCCCCGCCGCTTCGTGCCGCTCGCCGCTCGCGGGTAGAATGACCCGGGCTGGTCGACTCCCGATCAGTGCGCTAGACTTGGCGTAGCCGCGTTCGCGGCTCACCTTGCTGCGAGGAGGCGCGCCGATGGGGCAGTTTGACGGGACGGTAGCCATCGTCACCGGTGGAGCATCCGGTATCGGGCGAGCGACTGCTTTGGCGTTCGACCGGGAGGGGGCTCACGTGATCATCGTTGATCGCGATCGCGACCGGGCGATCGCGACCCTGCGGGAGCTCGGGCGGGCCAGCGCGGTCGTCGGTGACGTGGTTCAACCTGAGACCCGCCAGGAGACCGTGAGCGCGGCCAGTGCGGTTGGCTGGCCAGTGCGGTATCTGGTGAACTGTGCCGCGAGCTTCCTGGCGAAAGGGGAAGATGCGACGGATGCGGACTGGGATCTTGTCCTGGGCGTCAATGTCAAGGCGACAGCCCTGATGGCCTCGGCGGTGCTCCCATTGATCCGCGCGGCGGGGGGCGGCGCAATCGTCAACGTGGCGTCTATCTCAGGCTATATTGCCCAGCCGAATCGCTGGACTTACAACGCGACGAAAGGAGCGATTCTGGCTCTCACCCGCTGTCAGGCGCTGGATCTCGCCCGTGATAATATCCGGGTGAACAGCGTGAGCCCGGGCACAATCTGGACGGCTGAGCTCGAACGCATGACCGGCGGTGACCGCGCGACCTGGGAGCCGATCTTTGGGGCTCACCATATGTTGAACCGCGTGGGTGAGCCCGAAGAGGTCGCTCACGCGATCCTCTTCCTCTGCAGTCCAGGGGCCAGCTTTATCACCGGGACTGACCTCCGCGTTGATGGCGGCTATACCGCCATGGGGCATGACCGCCCGGAAGCAGGTATCCGCTACTCGCGGTAGCCCGTCCGGATGTCGCCTTTCCCGATCTCCTTCCTGATGCGGACCGAGCGAGATGCATCCGCGTGACCAGTTCGGACACCGTCGGCGGCAGTTTCTTGCCGAGCTTCCGGAGATGGTACGGTCTCTCCTTCCCCCCGACCTGCGCGGATTCATCGCACGTCCGCGCGGCGGCCTGGTACAGCTCTACTACGATGATCCCGGTGTTCACTATGAGGCCTGGTATCACTGGCGGACCAATCGCCTGGAGCTTGGCCTGCACTTCGAGAAGGACGCGGCAGAGAACGCCCGGTATTTCGATCTTTTCGATCGCTACATCATCGAGATCAAGCATGAACTGGGTGAGACGGTCGAGCTCGAGCGCTGGGACCGCGGCTGGGCGCGTCTCTATGAGAGCTGGCCATACGACGGGGGACGCGCCTTTGAAGCGCGGATGGCCGAACGTCTTGCCCGCATGATCGCCGTGCTCCAGCCGATTCTGGACTCTGCGATCAGGGCTGAAGAGGTGGGCCGCGAGTAAGACCGCAAAGCGGATACCCGGTCCGGGGCCAGCGGGGTTAGCGCGCTCGGGGTGACTGTGCGCCGGCATGGACCCATGGACGGCTTTCCAAAACCTCCCGCGCGACGTCGGCGTCGACGAGCGGGATTCGAATGCCGTGGATGACGGTCGTCTCTTCCGGGCCGCGGCCCGCCAGGAGGACGCAGTCGCCCGCGCGGGCCAGCTCGACGGCAAAGGCGATCGCCGTGCGTCGGTCGACGATGCGCCAGAACTTTTCCTCCTCGCGCCAGCCGAGTTCCTGGAGAGCACGGCCGATGTCATCGACAATCGCACACGGATCCTCGTCGTAGGGATCGTCGCTGGTCACGACCGCCAGATCGGCGCGACTGGCAACCGCGGCGGCCATGCGGGCGCGATTGCGTCGATCACGTCGTCCGGCCTGGCCAAAGAGCACGATCAGCCTTCCCCGGACGTGAGGGCGCAGGAACTCCAGGGTCGCCGCGAGGGCCTGGGGCGTGTGGGCGAAGTCAACGAAGACGTGAAAAGGCTGGCCGCATCGCACGGGCTCGAGACGACCCGGCACGCCGGGGAACTCGAGCCCGGCGCGGTGTGCGTCTTCGAGCGAAGCGCCGAGATGGTGGGCGGCAGCGATGGCCCCGAGCCAGTTCAGCACGTTGTGCCGGCCGCCAAGGTGCGTGGTGATGACTGCCTCACCTGGCGGACCGACGACGCGAAAGACCGTGCCATCGAGAGTGGATCGCTGGATCTCCGCTCGGTAGTCCGCGGTGGAACCGAGACCGTACGATACCGCCGGGACTGAGCACGCCGCCCGGATCGCCGGGGAGTGGGGATCATCGGCATTCACGACTGCGAGCCGCCCCCACTGCTTGGCCGGCCCCTGGTCGAGCATAGCAAAGAGTTTCGCCTTGGCCGCCCGGTAGGCGACCAGTGATCCGTGAAAGTCGAGATGCTCGGGATCCAGGTTCGTGAAAACGGCGCAGTCGAAGACACACCCGTGAACGCGCCAGGTCTCGAGGGCGTGCGAGCTGACCTCGACCGCCGCGGCACTCATCCCGGCGGTCCGCATCTCGGCGAGACTGTGCTGAAGGACCGGAGCTGGCGGCGTGGTCAGGAGGGTCTGATTCTGCCTTTCGCCACCGCCGACGTTGATCGCAACGGTTGTTATGAGGCCAGTCGGGATTCCTGCCGCCCGCAGGATCGCTGCGATCAGGTGGGTCGTCGTCGTCTTCCCGTCCGTGCCGGTTACTCCGATGAGCCCCAGGTGGCGAGAGGGGTGGCCGTAGAATGCTGCGGATAGCTCGGCCAGGGCTCGTCGGGCATTCGGTACCAGGACCACTGGCACCGCCGCCGACGGCGCCGGCGGCTCGCAGACGATCGCGGCTGCACCCCGCGCAATGGCGTCCGCGATGAAGTGTCGACCGTCAGTGGTGTGCCCGGTGCAGGCAACGAAGACCTCCCCGGGGCGCACGATCCGGCTGTCATCGGCGATCCCGGTCACCTCGACCGATAGATCTCCATATGCGGTGGTGATGGTGACGTCTTGTAGCAGATCAGCGAGCACAATGATCACTGCTGCAAGGAATGTGCCGATGGTCCGTCGTATGGTTGGAGGAGGCTCCCGTGGCGCGTATAATGGGCGCGCCTGAGTTTCGTCGTGCTCTGGAGGGAGTAGCTGGGAATGGCTGTCCGTCTCGGTTTCATCGGCGCCGGCGGTATCGCAGGCCTCCATTTCGCGAATCTGGAGCGCATTCCTGCGGCCGAGGTCGTCGCGGTTTATGATGTCGATCCCGCTGCCTGCGAACGTGCGCGTGCCCGCTTCCCACAATGTCAGGTCTATTCCTCCGCTGCGGACCTCATCGGCGCGGCGCCGATCGATGCCCTGTATATTTGCGTTCCCCCTTTCGCGCATCAGGACTACGAGATCCAGGCGGCCGAGCGCGGCCTGGCTCTATTCGTTGAGAAGCCAGTAGGGCTCGATCTCGCGGCGGCGCGTCGGGCAGCGCGGGTCATCGAAGAACGCGGGATCCTGAACGCGGCCGGCTACCACTGGCGCTATTCGCCGCTGGTCGAGCGGGCGCGTGAGGCTGTTGCGGGTCAGGTGATTGCTATGGCCGAGGCGGTCTGGCTGGGTGGGCTGCCCGGTACGCGCTGGTGGCGGACGAAGGCGATGTCGGGCGGACAGGTCGTCGAACAAACGACCCATATGGTCGATCTCCTACGTTACCTGGTCGGCGAGGTCGAGGTGGTGTATGCGGCCGGCTTTGCCGGCCTCTATTCGGAGGTTGAAGGCTACGATATCGAGGATGCCAGCGCGGCGACGCTCCGGTTCGCAAATGGGGCTGTCGGTGTCGTCCTGTCGAGCGATCTGGTGCCAGGATACGATGTCTACACGAAGCTTTTCACCCGGGGACGAACTATCGAGATCCGTGCATCGTCACTTCGGATTGTCCAGCCAGATCGCCTCGAGGAGTTCTCCTGGCGCCCTCAGCCCTCCATGCACTTTGTTGAGGATGAGGCGTTTATCAAGGCGGTCGAGACAGGCGACCACGGACTGATTCGATCGACCTTTGCCGATGGTGTCCGGACCCTGGAGCTCACCCTCGCTATCAATGAGTCCATGGCGACCCGTGAGCCAGTCCGATTATCGGGCGCGTGAGCAGTATCTCGCGACGCTGATCATTCTGGTTGGTGCGGGTCTGCGCGTTCTTGGCCTCGCGCATCTGCCGCCTGGTCTGTTCTACGATGAGTCAGCTAATGGGGTTGACGCGCTCCGGGTACTGGAGGGGGTTCGGCCGATCTTCTTTTCGGGCAACCAGGGGCGCGAGCCGCTCTTCATTTACCTGCAGGCCCTCTCGCTTGCTCTGTTTGGCCCTTCTCCTCTGGCGCTTCGCCTTCCGGCTGCGGCACTCGGGATTGCCACGATCGCGGCCACCTACAGCCTCTTCCGGGTGCTGTTCAACGGGCGCGTTGCGCTCATTGCGGAGGCACTCACTGCCGTCTCCTTCTGGCACGTGAGCCTCAGCCGCCTTGCCTTCAGCGCAGTTGCGGTCCCTCTCGTTTCCGCGCTGGCCGTGTTCTGGGCCTGGCGAGCGGTGCAGGCAAGGCGCCTCTCCCACTTCGCCCTGGCGGGCTTCTTTCTCGCCGTCGACCTCTATACCTATATCCCGGCGCGTCTGGTGCCGGTCTTTTTCCTGGGAGCGACCATTGTTGCGCTGGCCCGGTCTGGCTGCGGCTGTCTGGTCAGAGAGAAGCAATTGTGGTGCGGTGGCCTGCTGGCTACCATATGCTTCGGCGCGGCCGCCTTTCCGCTGGCCTACTATGCCTTCCAGCATCCGGATATCGTTTTTGGCCGTATCCTCGCCCTGCACCGGGTCGAACCAACGGGCTCAGCAGTCCAGTCTGTTGCTACTGGTCTGGCGGCGCTAGTCTGGAGTGGTGATCCAAACCCACGCCACGGCTTACCGGGAAAGTCGCTGATCGATCCGATCGCGACCCTGGGCGTAGGGCTGGGGAGCATCCTGGTGTTGAGGCGGCGCGACTGCCCGGCTGGCCTGTTCACTCTTGGCTGGTGTGTGGCGATGCTCCTGCCGGCTGTCCTGAGCCCGGAACCGGCCCATGCGCTGCGGCTTGCCGGTGAGCTTCCCTTTATCCTCGGCCTGTCCGCAGTCGGTCTGGACGCGGCAGCGTGCTGGTGCTCCACCCGCTGGCCCCCGGCATCGGCAGCCCTACCGGCTCTTGCAGCAGCGCTGATCGGCCTCTTCACCGTGCACGATTATTTCGGCATCTGGGCACACCGTCGCGATACGTTCGACGCGTTCCAATCGAGCGCGCTCGACGCCCTGCGGCTTCTGGACCGGCGGCCAGCCGGCACGCCCGTCTTTGTCACGACGGGCGTCTACGAAGGCGTACCGATACCCCTGGTCTTCTCGCCCGGAGCGGCACGCTCGGCACGGGGGTTTGACGGCCGCACTGACTTCGTGGTCCCGGCGGCATCGTCCCCAGTCTTCTACCTGTATACGGCTGACTATCGTCCGGACGATCGGCCGCCCGAGTTTGATCATCTCTCGGTCGTCGCAGTGGCACGTGATCCTTTTGGGCGGCTGGAGGGAGAGCTGCGTCGCCTGGATCCACCGCTGGAGCCGCCCGCGCCGGAGCGCACTGCCAGTGCGTTCATCGGATCTGCAATCCACATCACGGGTTTTGATCTCTCGCCGGTCGTGGTTCCGGGCCAGACGCTCGGCTTTGCCGTGCACTGGACGGTGACCGGTACCCTGCCATCTGGCTCCTGGCAGTTCTTTGCGCACCTGGTGGACCGTCATGATCATCACGTGATTGCCGAGGCGTATGACGATGGCTATCCGCCGTCGGCATGGCGCCGTGGTGATCGGGTAATCACTCGCTTTCAGCTCTCGATCGCGTCGGAGGAGCCGCCCGCTGTCTGCGATGTCGATGTCGGCGTGTTCGATCGACAGACTGGCCGCCGCCTCCCGGTAAGCGATCCGTCCGGCCATCTGGCCGGTACGGCGTTCGCAGCCGGGCCGGTCCGCATCGATCGTCCTACGCCGGCTCCGCCTCCAGCCTATCCCCTTGCAGTCGAGTTCCAGCCCGCGATTCGGCTGATCGGCTACGATCTCACACAGGGTGCTGATGGTGCGCTGATCGTGCGCCTGCACTGGCTGACCGATCGCCCCATTGATCGGGAGTACACCGTGTTTGTCCATCTCCTTGATCGGACCGGGCGCTTTCTCAGCGGTGCTGACAGCGAGCCAGCAGGAGGAGACATGCCCACATCAACCTGGAAGCCCGGCGAAGTCGTCCTCGATCCGCACACGTTTCCGGCTGGTCGGCCGGGCGGGGCCGCCTATCTCGAGGTCGGCCTGTACGTTCCTGCAACGGGTCAGCGGGTGCCGCTGAGGTCACCCGGGGCCGCGGCAGGTGACAGCGTGCGCTTGCCCCTTTGACAAGTACCCTTTCCTGTCGTAGCATCACTCGCCGGGGGACCGATGGACGAGCAGTTACCGGGCAAGACCCACACCGACCCGATGATAGCGAACGGCACGGATGCTGATCCGCTCGCCTCGGTGGCCTACTGGCAGGAGCAGGCGCTCATCTACGCGACTGAGCTTCAGCACCTCTACAAAAGCGAGCGCGCTGGCCGGGCTCGCCTCGCGGAAGCCCAGGCTCAGCTCATGAAATACGCGACCGATCTCCGCATCGCGTTCCAGGCGGAGCGGGAGCGTCGGCAGGAGCTCCAGCGTGCTTATCTCGAAACGATCCACATGCTCGCCGCGGCGGTCGAGGCCCGCGACCCCTACACCGGCGGGCACCTCGAGCGGGTGACCCGCTATACGATCGCGCTCGGCCGTGCGCTGAACTGGCCCCGGGAAGATCTGAATATCGCCGAGATGGGCGCTATCCTGCACGATATCGGCAAGATCGGCATTCGCGATGCTATTCTCTGCAAGGAGGGGCCGCTGACCGCGGAGGAGTGGGCACACATGCGCGAGCATCCGGTCATTGGGGCTCGCATCCTCGAAGGGATTACCTTCCTCCGCCCGGTTATCCCCTATGTCCGTCACCACCACGAGCGGTACGATGGCACCGGCTATCCAGATGGCCTGCGTGGGGAAGCGATCCCGATCGGCGGCCGTTTGATCGCCGTTGCTGATGCCTTCGATGCAATGACGACCAGCCGTCCGTATCGACAGGCTCTCCCGGTGGAGAATGCCCTGGCCGAGCTTCAGCGTGCCGCCGGCAGTCAGCTCGATCCGGTGATCGTCGAGGCCTTCCTGGCCGCCTACGCACGCGGTGAGATTATTCCCGATTGCGTTGAGTGAGGTCAGGCGTGGAATCGCGTTCACTGAT
>JADGGD010000052.1 GCA_019690095.1 Chloroflexota bacterium | reverse complement strand
GGATGTTTACAATCCTCATCCTGGTATGAGGATGGGGTCGAGGGGGGGTCATGAGGCGAATAGGCTGGGTGGGGTATCGTCTTTTTGTGGTCGCCTGTCTGGTTGCGGCGATTGCTGCGGCGGCCGGGGCTGGCGCCCAGTGGTGATCGCCAGGGGCGAGGAAGGGGTAGACGACTCGGTGATGCTGGTGCGCTGGCTCTGGAGGATGGCCGCTCGCCACGGCTTTCGCTGGTAGGGTAGAATAAGGCTCCCTGGTCGAGTATGCCCCAGACGGGGCACTCGGTCGGAGAACGCGGTGGAACTCCACGCGGACAAGGGATAGGGGCTTTGTTCTGGACGTTGCCCCGAAAGGCACAGGTGTACGTTGTCGCCGTGGTTATCGCGGCGGCCCTTCTATCCCTGTATCTCCTCCGCTTTCCGTCCCCGATTCGGGTTCCGACGCACGAGATCATTCCTCTCCTGCTGATTCTGGGAATCGCTTCCCTGGTCACTGAGCTCCGCGTGATCACAACACCGGCCGGGGATCAGCGAACGATCGTCTCGGCAATGTTCATCGCGTCGATTCTCCTCCTGGGGGCGACCCTTACCTTGCCGACGATCGTGGTGGCTACGGTGGGTTCGCACCTGATCCTGCGGCGACCCGGAGTGAAGGCGGTGTTCAACGTCGCCCAGTATATCCTGACAACGGGCGTGGCCAGCGGACTCTACGAAGCGACCGCAATCGCGCTCGGCGGCGGACCCGCACCGGGCTTCAACACCCTCGCCGGAGGATGCGCTCTGGTGGTCCTCGCCCTAAGCTACTTCGTGATCAACTCCGGCCTGGTTGCTGCCGTTATCGCCCTGTCCCAGGGGCGCCCTTTGCTGTACGTCTGGAACCTCGCCAACCTGGAGATGCTGGCCCAATACGCGGCCATGGTCGTGGTCGGGATCATCATCGCCATGCTCTGGGAGACCGCGCCCTGGAGCCTGGTTCTCGTCGCGGTTATCCTGGTAGGGGTCTACGTCTCGTTCTCCCTGGCCGAGTCGCTCCAGACGACCCAGCGGGACCTGCTCCGGCGCATGGATGAGCTGCAACGCCGCACCGCCGAACTCTCGCTTCTCAATGAGATCACTGGCGCACTGGCCCGTGCGGCCGATCCCTCGCACCTCTGGGGCGTGATCTACGAGCAGGCCGGACGGGTCTTCGATACGCGCTGTTTCTGCATCCTTCTGCGGGATGAGGGGAGTGACGCGTTCCGCCTCGCCTTTGGTCGCCTGAGCGGGAGCCCGCTCACGGCACCGGCAGATGAGCCAGAAGCGCCAAAGACCCCCCGACTCGCCCGGGTGCGGGAGCCGGTGCTCGTGACCGGTGCGGAGGCACGGGCTATAGTTGAGGAGCTGCCGGTGGCCGCGACGCCGGAGCATATCGAGGCGGCTCTGGCCGTTCCGCTGACCGCCAGCGAGCGGACGGTCGGAATGATTGTTGTGGCCGCAGACCAGCCCGAGGCATACACAGAGGACGACCTCCGCATCCTGGGGGTGATCGCTGATCAGGCCGCCGTGGCAATCGAAAAGGCGCGGCTCCAGAAGGAGGCGGCCGAGACGCGCGCGCTCCATCACCTGAACATACTCAAGGCCGAGTTCGTCTCGACTGTATCGCACGAGCTGCGCAGTCCGCTGACCCCGATTATGGGCTTCGCCGAGCTCCTGACGATGATCGATACCAATACCGAGACCGTGCGCGAGATGGCCGGGGAGATCCTCCGTCAGGCCCAGCACATGCAGCGCCTCGTTGATGACCTCCTCGATGTATCGCATATGGAGGCAGGGCGATTGCGCCTGGAGTTGATCGAGATTGACCTCGATCCCCTGCTCCGTCGGACCGTGCGCGAATTCTCCCGTCAGTCAGATCGGCACCAGATTATCTACCACCGCTTAAGCCCCCTGCCGCGGGTTCGCGGTGACGCGGTCCGGCTGCGGCAGGTCCTCGATAATCTTCTGACGAACGCGATCAAGTACTCGCCGGATGGCGGCCGCATCGATGTCCGGGCCTGGTGTACCGAACAAGAGATCGCCATCTCGGTCGCTGATCAGGGGATTGGCTTGCCGCCTGATAAGATCGGGCGGCTTTTCGAGAAGTTCTATCGTGTGGACAATGCCCTGGCCCACCGGGTCCGAGGAAGCGGCCTCGGTCTGGCAATCGTCAAGCACATCGTGGACGCACACGGGGGGCGCATCTGGGTGGAGAGCGAACCGGGGCAGGGCAGTACTTTCACCTTTACTGTGCCGATTCTTCCCCCAGACGAGCGTCAGCCTTCTCTGCTCACGAGCACAGGTGGAGCCGGGCGCGGCATGGACGCGACTCAAGCCGGGGAGGAACGATCTCATGCGGAAGCATATTCTGCTGGTTGACGACGATCTGTCGGTCCAGCGTCTGGTCACACTGACCCTGGGCACCGCCGACTTTGATGTTGTCGTCGCCGGTGATGGGGCAACAGCACTCGCGCACGCATTTTCCCGGACGCCGGATCTCATCCTGCTCGATGTGATGATGCCCGATATGGACGGCTTTGCGGTCGCCACGGCGCTGCGGTCGCGCCCGGCGACGGTCGGCGTTCCGATCATCATGCTGACGGCCCGCGGAAGCTCGGACGACCTGGCCCGAAGCCAGGCACTCGGGATCCGCGAGCACTTTATCAAGCCCTTCAGCCCTCTTCACCTGCTCCGGACCGTCTACGAGATCCTTGATGAGACCCCTCCGCCAACGTCGGTGATCATCCGACGGCTGGCCGAGGACCGGGATTAGCGGACCGGGGGATGTTCTTCGTCCTCGTCACGATCGCCGCACTTGGCCTCGCTCTGGTCCGGGGGCTTCCAATCGAAGCACTCGTCCGCGGACCATTTCGGCTGTGGCCGCTCGCGGTGATCGGCATCCTCCTCCACGTTGCCGTCAACCTTGCAGTCCTTTCGCCCTTCCTATCGGTACGGCCGTCCCCGCCCGGCCTCTTCCTCGGCGCGTGGCTGTACCTCGCATCGCTCATTTGTGTCGGCAGCTTCCTCCTCGCGAATGCGCGCTACCCCGGCTTCGTGATCCTGCTTGCTGGTCTCGGGATGAACCTCACGGTGATCGCTCTGAATGGCGGTCAGATGCCGGGGGATCCCAACCAGTACGCCGCAAGCGGGTTCCTTACGGCGATTGCCCAGCGAAGTGCGGCCGGACAGTGGTGGCCCTTCGTTCCCATGGGGCCAGCGACCCGCCTGGCCTGGCTGGGGGACCGAATCATGGTTCCCCTGCCGTTCCGCGAACCGGTTGTCATCAGTGTGGGGGATCTGATCATCGCGCTGGGATGTCTTATCTTCTTTAACTATCCCGCCGAGCGCAGATCCTGGCACAATCAGGTGCGATCCTTGCGCTGAGTGGCGGGGTGCCGTATAGTGGTTGAGCGGGGGGCGGTCGTCGAGCAGATCGTCCCGGATTCCCACGCGGAGCACGATCGTGGCAGTGCGTCCCATGCTCTCCATCGTCGTTCCAGCCTATAACGAGGAGAACCGCCTTCCAGTCACACTGCGGGCGATTCGCGACTATCTGAGCCGGCAGCCGTATACGGCAGAGGTCATCGTCGTCGACGACGGGAGCGAAGATCGCACGGCAGCCGTCGCCGAGGGATGGCAGGCGCAATGGCCGGATCTGCGCGTCCTTCGGAATCCCCATCGGGGAAAGGCTTATGCCGTCCGATCGGGCGTTCTGGCAAGCCACGGCGAGATCGTTTTCCAGTGCGATGCGGACCTCTCGATGCCGATCCAGGAGATCACCAAGTTCCTCCCGCTCGTTCAGGACGGCTTCGGGGTAGTCATCGGCTCGCGCGAGGCACCGGGCGCCCGGCGCTTCGGTGAGCCCCCGCATCGACATCTGATGGGGCGGGTTTTCAACTCGATCGTTCGCCTCCTCGTCCTCGGGGGACTGCGCGATACGCAGTGCGGCTTCAAGTGCTACCGACGAGACGCCGCGCTGGATATCTTCCCGCGCCTGCGCATTCGGGTCGATGAGCAGACAGTCAAGGGCCCTATGGTGACCGGCTTTGACGTCGAGGTGCTGTACCTAGCGCAGAAGCTCGGCTACCGCATCGCCGAGGTCGGGATCGATTGGTATTACGCGCCCGGCAGTAAGGTTGATCCGATCCGCGATGCCCTGCGCATGCTCGCAGACGTATTCAAGGTCCGGATCAACGACTGGCGCGGTTGCTACGGACTGCCGCGTCCCGGGCTTCCGGAAGTGACGCGCGAGTGATCTCCCGGTTCTGGGTGTGGGCGGCACTCGGCCTGATCCTGCTTGGATACAGCTGTCTCGCAATCCTCTACGCGATCCGCGTTCCGACCTGGAACGCTCCGGACGAGCCGGCCCACTATAACGTTATTCGGAGCATCGCCCTCAACCACCAGCTCCCGATCCTGCGCCCCGGTGACTACGATCAGACCACCCTGGCCCGCCTGATGAGCGAGCACTTCCCGCCGGGGGAGCCGATCGACGGGCTGCGCTACGAGTCCCACCAGCCTCCTCTCTACTACCTGATCGCGGCACCGGTCTTCCTGGCAACGATCGGGCTGGGGACGGCGCGGCAGGTCGTAGTCCTCCGACTGGTGACCGCCGTTTTTGGGGCGCTCCTTATCGTCGCTACTTTCCGCCTCGCCCAACTGGTCTTCCCGCGCTCAGCTGCCTATCCTCTCGCCGCGGCGGCCTTCGTCGCCTTCCTGCCGATGCACCTTTTTATGAACGCAGCAATTGATAATGACGCGCTGGTCGAGCTTCTTCTCTGTCTGGTCATGATCGCGCTGGTCGAGGATCTCGCCAAACCTCGCGAGGGGTGGAGCGACATCCGAATCGGTGTCCTGGTTGGGCTCGCCGCCCTGACGAAACTCGACGGGGATATCGCCGCCGTTCTAGTGGTGGCAGGATTCACCGGCTCAGCGCTTCTTGCACCGGAGCCGTGGCGCGCCCTCCGGCGGGTTCCACTGCGCCTGATCCGCTCTGGGGGTGCCGCCCTGCTCGTCAGCGGATGGTGGTTCATCCGAAACATGCTGCTCTACGGGCCCGGGGATCCTTTTGCTCTACGCCGCCATGCCGAAGTCGTTGCCGGGCAGCCGCTCACTGGTCCGCTCGATCTCCCACGCATCCGGGGCATGCTGTTGACAGCCTTTCACAGCTTCTGGGGCCAGTTCGGCTGGATGGGCATCCCATACAGCGATCGGACCTATGATGTCCTGGCGACGATCTCGGCCCTGGTAGCGCTCGGCGTCCTGCTCCATGCCCGGCGCATCGTGAAGGCACACGGAGGCGAGGCATCGGGAGAGCGCTGGACGCTGGCCTACTACCGCTGGGCGATGGGTCTCCTCCTGCTGGAGACAGTGCTTGTGATCGTGGGAGTGGTCTTCTACAATCTCCGGTATCTCCAGCCCCAGGGGCGCTACCTGTTTCCGGCCTTGCCCGCCCTGGCGATCCTTGCCGTGGCGGGCATTGGTGAATTGATTCGCCAGGAGTACACCGGTGTGGTGCTCCTCGTTGCCGGGTGCGGGCTCTACTGGCTGTGCATCTTCTCGCTATTTCAGGTGATCCTGCCTGCGTTCGCGGCGTCATAGAGGAACGACTGCCATGGGAGTCGTAGACTGGCTGCGGAGATTGGTCGGCGGCCGAACACCCGTCGATCGCGGCATCTACTATTACGTGCGTTGTGACAAATGCGGTGAAAAGATCCGGTTCCGGGTCGACCCGCTCTGGGACCTCAGTCCGGTCTATGAGGGAGAGGACCAGGCAAGCGGTTATGTCGTGACCAAGCGCGTGGTTGGCCAGAAATGCTTCCGACCGATCGAGGTATCGCTGACATTTGATCGGAATCGGAAGGAATCGGGCCGGTCGGTGACCGGCGGACACCTCATCAGCGCGGAGGAGTTCGCGGCCGAAGAGCCGTGACGCTGGCAGTTGGCTCGCGGCGGGTGTACACTTGTTTATATAAAGCCGCCTGACGTGCGGCCGGAGCTGGCCGCACGCGGTCCACTCCAATGAAGGAGGGAACGGCCGTGCCGACTGATTCCGTTGCCTCTTTGCCCGGGTTGGCACTCACGGGTCTCCTCGGTCCGATTATCCCCGGTTTCTTCGTGGTTGATGGACTTGCCCTGGTCCTCCTCGGTACGCTGGCGCTGATCGCAATCCTGCTGATCCTTGCCTCCCCGGCGACGCACGACTTCATCTCGAACGTCGTCCTCCTCGTCCTCTTTCTCACCGGCGCTTTCGGCGCGATCACGGCAGCCAACGTGGTTGCCCTGATCGTCGCCTGGGAGGTCTGTGCGCTCGCCGCCTGGGGGATCGCCCGCCGCGACGCCGGGGCCGATCGCGCCGCAGCGAGCGTGGTACCGCTCCAGGCCGCAGGCGCTCTCGGGTCATTCCTGGTGATCACCGGCCTGGCGCTCCTTGCTATCGCTCGCCATGACCTTGGTCTCGGACCGTCCGGGGAGAGGGTTCCGACAGTCGTGCCCCTTGCGCTCCTGGTCGGCCTCGCCCTGAAGACCTATGGGGTCCTGGCCGAGATCCAGACGGTCCACCCCTGGGGACACCTCAGCCTGGCCGGACCAACCCTGGCCGGTGCGGGCGTACTCGTGCTCGGCGCCTCGCCGCTTCTACGGTTACTGGGCCTGACCCTGGCAGATACGACCGACTGGCGGGAGATAGCGTTCTGGTCTGGCACTGCGTTTGCGCTTGTCACAGGGCTCGCCGCGCTGGCCGAGAGCGATTACCGTCGGGTTCTGACCAGTAGTGCATTCAGCCAGTTCTGGCTTGTGGTTGCTCTTCTATCGAGCGGAACACAAGCATCTCTGGCCGGCGCCGCTATCAGCGCGATCGCGGCCGCCCTTGCGTTCAGCGGGCTCTTTCTTGCAGTCAGCGCCGCCGAGGGGGCATCGACGGCTCGGCTGGGCGACCGGATCGGGGGATTGGCACAGCGTCTGCCATTCACTGCAGCCCTCTTCCTCACCTGCACCCTGGCACTCCCTGGCCTTCCGCCATTCGGGGGCTTCATGACCACAGCTCTGGGCGATGCCGCAGGCGGAGTTCATGCGCGTGCCGTGACCTGGATAGCGGTGGATGCCCTGACCCTGCTCTCCCTGATCCGTCTGTTTAGCCGCCTCTTTCTTGGTGAGCTGCAGCTTCCAGTGCGTGCGGAGCGGCGACTACCAGCCGTCCTGGCGAGCGGGACTGTCGTGAGCGCCCTGGCTCTGCTCGGATCGCTCGCGCCATCTCTTTCTGTCCTTCTTGCGAGCAGTGCACGCATCACCTCGGGGTGAGGAAGTATGACTGTACCACTTCTACTCATCGCCTGGCCGTCTCTGGCGGCATTGGCCGCCCTGATCGCCAGTGCTATCCACCGACGCCTGTCCCTCCTGATCATGGCGCTCGGGCACGCCGGGGCGGTTGTCCTGGCCGGTCGTGCCCTGCTGATCCCCTCGGCCGATCACACCGTGGTCTGGCTGGGACCGATCAGCCTGATGCCTTCTCCGTCTGCCGATTCGCTGACGGCGGTCACGCTGGTCCCGGCGGCGGTGCTGCTTGCACTACTCGGCTGGTACAGCACGTCCTACGTGGGAGCCGCTCGCCATGCGACCTTCTTCCTCTCGCTCCTCCTCTTCCTTGAAACCGGGATCAACCTTGTCCTGCTGGCGGGCGACCTGCTCGCGCTGTATGTCGGCTTCCTTCTCCTCAGCCTGGGGCTGATGCTCCTTATTGGCCTGGATTTTGGGAGCAAGGGTCAGGAGGCAGCCCTGCGGCTCTTTGTCACCCTCGAGGTACCGTCGCTGATCATGCTGGTGATAGCACGGCTCCTCGGCTCCCGCATTGGAACGGCCGCCCTGACGGATCTGGAGGGCCGCTCGACCTGGATGGCAGTGCCGAGCGGGACCGTGCTCATTGCAACGCTCGGCATTGTGCTCCTCACCCGGACCGGCCTGGTCCCGCTTCACGCCTGGGTTGTCGCAGGATGTCGCGCGGCCGTGGCACCGGCCGCGCTGGCGATCACTGGTATCGCCCTTCCCCTCGGCGCGCTGGTCACCGGGCGGGTGAGCGATCTGATCGTGCCATCGGGCTGGGTTGGATCGGCGCTCGCTGTCCTCGCTGCACTCACCGTTGTCCTCGCCGGCATTGGAGCCCTGCGAGAGGAGACCGCGTTTGGCTGGCTCGCCTACCTGTCGATTGGAGAAACGGCACTGATCGTCTTCGGTCTGTTGACCGCCGCCCCGGCTGATCGAGTAGCGGCATGGATCGGCGCCGGTACGACTGCCGCCGCGCTCGTGGCTGTCGGTATGCACGTGGGCCTGGCAACGCGTGCGGTGGGGCACCAGCAGCTTGATCGGTTAGGCTGGTTGGGGAGCGGGCTCGGATCGGAATGGACCGGGTCGCTTGCTGTGCTCGCTCTGCTTCCCCTGCCGCCCTTTGCTCCATTCGCGGATCGTCTCGCGCTCCTGGCGCGGCTACTTCGTGCGAATAGTATCGTCGAGCACGGTGCCGCGCTCCTGATGATTCTTGGGACTGGTCTTCTGGCCGCCGCGCTCCTGCGGCCGGCCGGCCGCCCCAACCGGTTGACCAGGTCCGAGCAGGTGAGAAGAAACCAGCCGACTAGATCCGTGCCCCTGTACCAGGGAACGCGGGGAGCACCAGCAGTCCTCGGCCTGCTGCTGAGCCTGTTAGCCCTGGTTGGTTCGACGCAGATGACCTGGGCCATGGCGATAGGGAGATCGCTTCTTTTCTTCCTGTCCACCGGCCTGGTGCTGGGCACCGTCGGGCTGGCTGGCGTTCTTTCTTCCCGAGGTGGCTGGAGTTTCGGCAAGCTTGGCGAGCGGTGGGCATGGGGCGCGGCATGCCGAACAATCGGGCGCATGCTAGATCCGTATATCCTGATCGGCGGCATCCTCCTGATCGGCGGCCGCGCAAGCGCTCTCACTCTCGAACAGACGCTTGGCCGTCTTGCCCGGGCCCGTTGATCGTTCTGCTATAATGCCCCGGCGCGCGTAACGGGCGGCTGGTGGTGCGTGGTCGATCAGGTGCGCAGTTCTGATGCTCGCGCGTCCGGGGCCGCCTGGCTCGCTGCGGGGGAGTGGGGTGCGTGCGTCGGGCCTGGATTGATCTGGTAGCGCTGGCGTCCTTTGCCCTCGCCGCGCTCGTCTTCTACTGGCCGGCGCTTCTCGGGGGTCTGACTCTCCTCCCCCTTGACAACCTCTGGACGATGCCGCCCTGGTTCGGGCCGCCGAACGCGGTGCCGCACAACCTGCTGATCGGGGATATGCTCCTAGAGAACTATCCCTGGAAGCTCATCCTCGAGCAGGCGGTCCGCCAGCATGAGATCCCCCTCTGGAACCCTTACGAGATGGATGGTCTGCCCTATCTCGCCACAGCGCAGACCGGTGTGCTCTACCCGTTCACCGCCCTGTTTCTCCTGCTCGGACCGCTCCGCGCCTATGGCTGGTACTGCGCGCTTCACCAGTTCCTGGCAGCCAGCTTCGGCTATGCGCTCCTGCGCCGGCTCGGCGGTGGCCGTCTTGCCGCGCTGGTAGCCGGCCTTACCTTTGCCTTCTGCTTCTTCCTGACGGTGAGCTATATCTGGCCCATGGTTCTCGGTGCGGCAGTCTGGCTACCCCTGATGCTGTGGAGCCTGGCCGGTCTCGCCGCGGCAGTGGAGAATGGCACGATCGGCCGCGCGGTCGCACTGGACCTGCCGGCAGGGGTACTGGCCGTAGCGTTCAGCGTGCTGGGAGGGCATCCCGAGATCACCTTTTACGCCCTGTTCGTCACCGCATTCTACGGCCTCTACCGAGGGGGCGTGCTCCTGGTTCGACGTGGCTACCGCCCCGGTTTGTGGTTTCTGGGCCTTGCCGGCGGGGTCATAGGAATCGGTCTTCTGATCGGGAGTGTCCAGCTCGCGCCCTTCCTCGAGGTGCTCCGCTCGAACAACCGTCAGGGCGAGACGACCTATCAGCAGGTCATCTCGTACGCCTTCCCGAAGATCCAGGTTCTTGGCTTTCTGATGCCCGATTTCTTCGGGAATCCGACAACTCACGAGTATTTCGATCTCACCCGCTTCCAGTGGGTACCGGTCGGGCGCAATGCGCTCGGACAGCCAACCGATCCGCCTCATACGATCTTCTGGGGAACAAAGAACTATGTTGAGGCCGGCGCCTACATTGGCGTCGTCCCGCTCCTGCTGGCAATCATCGGCGCGCTGTGCTCTCGGCATCGGGACCGCTGGTTCTTTACCGGCTTCGTGGTACTCGCTGCTCTCCTCGCCTTCGGTACGCCGCTCTACGCGCTGGTCTACTACGGCCTGCCCTTCTTCAGCCAGCTTCGAACGCCATTTCGCTGGGTTTACCCGCTCGACTTCTCAGCCGCGGTGTTAGCCGGGCTCGGAGCCGACTGGCTATGGCAGCGGGGACTGGACCGGTGCTCCCCCCTGATGCCCGGGCGCTGGGCCACCAGGCGGCTTCTCTGGTGGATTCCGCCCCTCCTGGGAATAGCGGGACTTATTCTGCTTGCCCTGAGCCTCATCGCGCGCGATCGGAGCATCGCCCTTGCCGATCGCCTGCTCGTGCACCAGCCTGCTCTCGCTCGCGCCTTCGCCTCCGGGGCGATGCTCTACTCTTACGAGTTCCGAAACCTGGCGATCTTTTTCGCCCTGCTCGCTCTGGGCGGCATTCCGATCGCCGTGCTCGGGCAGGGACGATCAAACCCAGCTGCTGCCACACGTCCCCGCCGGGCGTGGGACAGCATCCGGACGGTCTGCGCCGTTCTTATCGTTGGTCTGAGCGTCGGTGACCTGTTCTTCTTCGGGATGCCATTTGCCTCAAAGCAGCCCGCGGCCCTGCTGGACCAGCATGCTGATCTGACGGCCGTGATCCGACCGGATCTGACCGGACCGCGCGTTGCCAGCCTTGGTGACCCGTGGGTTCTGCGGGCGAACCTGGGGGTTCTGCTCGGTATCCCGACCATCGCCGGATACGATACGATCATCCCTTCCCGCTTTGTCCGCCTCTGGTCGCTGGTCGAGCCGCCGGTGGATTTGCCGTTCAACCAGATCGGCCGTCTGCACCGGGTCGAGTCCCTCGGCAGTCCGATCCTCGACCTCCTCAGCGTGCGGTATGTCTTGAGTACCACGAGCATCGAGTCGCCTGCCGTGCGCCAGATCGGGAGGGTGGGGACAATCAATGTCTACGAACGTCCGACGGCACTCCCACGCGCCTTCATCGTTGGTCAGGCGCTCTGGGTCCCGGATGCCGACGCGGCCTTCCGAGCCATGGCCAGCCCGGCGTTCCGACCGGACCGCCTCGTTATCCTCGAGGGGCCGCCCGGTCCGGCGGGTGGGGGGAGAGGCAGTGCGGTGATCGTTGCCTCAACCCTGAATCGGGTGGAGATCACGGCGGACGTGGAGGGAGCAGGGTGGCTCGTGCTCACTGATGCAAACGCGCCCGGCTGGCTGGCCACCGTGGATGGCCAGCCAGCCACCGTCTGGACGGCCGATGGCGATCTGCGCGCGGTCTACCTCACCGACGGTCGGCACCGGGTTATCTTCCGCTACGCTCCGCTGTCGTTCCGCGTCGGCGCGTATCTGACCGGCCTGGGGCTGATCGTGCTGGCTCTCGTCGCGAGCTGGCCGGCCTGGCGGCGCCTGATCGGCCACTATACTGGCCAGGCCGAGCGCGTCCTGCGGAACGCCGCTCTGCCAATGGTTACCTCATTCCTCAACAAGGGGATTGATTTCGGCTTTGCCGCTCTTATGCTCCGGATCCTTGGTCCCGGTGATGTCGGCGAGTATACCGTGGCGATCATCCTCATGGGCTACTTCGAGATCCTGACCAACTTTGGACTGAACGCGCTGATCGTGCGAGAGGTAGCCCGGGATCGCTCGATCGCCGGTCGGTATCTGGCGAATGCCCTGTCGGTGCGGCTCGGCCTCTGTGCCCTCTCTGCGCCCATCGTGGCGGGGCTGGCTCTGGTTGGTCGGGCCTGGCTGGGGCTGGGCACGCACGGGATCACAGCGTTTGTCCTCCTCTGCCTTGCGCTGATTCCCGGAAACATCAGCGCCACCCTGACCGCCCTCTTCAACGCCTGGGAGCGAATCGAGATACCGGCGGGGGTAAGTGTGGCGATCAACCTGGCCCGGGTAACGCTGGGTACGGCAGCACTGCTGGTGGGCGCCGGAATCATCGGTCTGGCGGCAATTGCCCTCGTGCTGAACATTGCCCTGGTGATCATCTTCACGATCATCGTCCGACGCGCTCTCCAGGTGCGTCTTCAGAGCCCCGCCCGCGGCGATCTGGCGGCAATGCTCGGCGAGTCTTTTCCCCTGCTCATTAACCACGTCCTGGTCACGGTGTTCTTCAAGATCGACATTCTGCTCCTGCAGGTCTTCAAGGGGAGCGAGAGCGTCGGATACTATGCAACAGCCTATAAATGGCTCGACGGCTTCCTGATCATCCCCTCAACCTTCACCTTTGCCGTCTACCCGGCGCTGGCGCGCTTTGCCCAGGAAGCGGACAGCGGCCTGCGGGCCGCGTACGAGGTTTCGGCGCGCATCCTGCTCGCCATCGGCATCCCCCTCGCGATCGCAGTCGCCGCCCTGGCCGGCGATTTGATCCTCCTGCTCGGTGGACAGGCCTACTACCCCGAGTCGGCACGGGCGCTGGCGATCCTCATCTGCTTCCTCCCGTTTAGCTATCTGAACGGCCTGACCCAGTACGCGCTCATCGCCGTCGGCCGCCAGCGCTTCATCACCGTCGCCTTCATCATCTCGGCAGGCTTCAACATCCTGGCAAACGTTCTCCTGATCCCGCGGTTCGGGTTCTACGGTGCCAGCGTCGTGACGGTAGCCTCGGAGATCGTCCTGATGATTCCCTTCCTCTATGCCACTCGCCAGAGCATTGGCTCCCTGCCGTGGTATCGGACAGCAGGGAAGCCCGCACTAGCTGGACTGGTTATGGTGGGAGTGACCTGGCTCGGAAGATCGTTCGAGCCCCATCTGGCCGTGCTGTTAGGTGCGGCGGCATACATCGCGGTGGCCTGGGGCGTTCAGCTCTTCTCCCCAGACGAAGTGAAGACTTTTCGGCGCATCATCGCCGCCGTGCGTGGGCAGGCGACCCTCGCCCAGCCGGGCGAGGCGCAGGGCTGACCGCGGGTCGTCCCTTGTCCGGGCGCGGTCGGGCATATACAATAAGCGCCGCCTTCCACCCTTTCCTGGAGGTCGAGGACGATGCCGCTCCGCTCTGTCTTCTGGCAGAAGCTCCGTCGGCCCGAGATCGCCGCAGCACGCGATGCCGGTGCGGTCGTGCTGATCCCGGTCGGCTCGACCGAGCAGCACGGCGCCCATCTGCCGGTCGATATGGACATTGCCGCCGCCACGGCGGTCTGCGTGCGCGCGGCCGAGCAGGTGACCGAGTTCCCGGTTCTCGTCGCTCCGCCGATCTGGTCCGGCTATTCGCCACACCACATGGAGAACCCGGGCACCATTACCCTGCGGCACGAGACTTTCACCGCCCTCCTCACCGACGTAGTCGATTCGATCATGCACCATGGATTCCGCCACCTTATCCTGATCAACGGCCACGGCGGCAACGTCGGCCATCTCGCCGCGCTGGCGAACAAGCTCACCACGAGCGGGCGGCCAATCGCGCAGACGTCGTGGTGGAACCTGGTGGGCGACGACTTTCGGGAGATCCTCGAGGGGATGCTCAAAGGGGTCGGGCACGCCTGTGAGGCGGAGACCTCGTGCTATCTTGCCCTGGATCCGACTGGCGTGGATATGAACCTTGCCGTTCAACACGAGGAGGCCTCGTACATCGTCCCGGCCGATGAGGCGATCTTTCGCGCGGCCGGCATGGACTTCCCAGCGGTCTTCCGTGCAGGATCACCCGGCGTTCACGGTGACCCGACGCGCGCCACAGCGGAGAAAGGGGAGAGAATCCTCGCCATTGCGGCAAGCCGCCTTGCCGCCTTCATCCGTGCCTATCGGCAGATCGATCTTTCCCAGGTTCCTGCTCTGTTTCCGGAGTGAGGTCAGGCCGTGATTGTAGATACCGAACGGGAGCGGCAGGTACGAGAGGCGCTGGCCGCGGCCCACTTTGACGCACTGATTTGCCGCCTGCCGGAGAACCTGGTCTGTCTGGCAGGCTACTATCCCCAGATCAGCTGCTCGGTTGTCGTCTACCCGACCGCGGGTGACCCGGTCCTGATCGTCCCGCGGCTTGAACGCGAGCAAGCGGCCGCCGGGCTTGTCGCGGATGTTCGAACATACGAGGCCTGGCGCCTGTCGGATCCTTCCCCGATGGAGAGCGCGCTCCGCTTACTTGTGGATGTCGTCGTGGAGAAGAAACTGAAGGGCGGGGTGATCGGCTACGAGGGCTCCTTCGAGGCGGTGGCACCAGGCCAGATGGCCGGCGAGCCGTACGTACCCGGGCTCCCGACGCGCCAGATGCTCGCCGAGCTGATCGGTCGAGAACCAGTGGATGCGACCGATCTGCTCCACGCGATCCGTGCGTGCAAGACACCGCGAGAGATTGAGAAGCTCCGTCTCGCCAACGAGGTGGCCGGGCTCGGCCTTCGTGTCTTCAAAGAGCAGGCACAGCCCGGCCGAACAGAGGCAGAGATTGCAGCAGCGGTCGAGGCGGCGGTATATGCACACGGAACCGGCTATCGGGGCGCGCGGTACGCGCGGGCCTGGGCTCAGGTCTTCTCAGGACCGAATACGGTCGAGGGGTGGTACTATCCCGTCTCGTCTGCCCGGGTCATTCAACCGGGGGACCTGGTGATGATCGAGATAGGTACAGTGGTCGACGGCTACTGGTCGGATCTTACCCGAACGGTTGTGGCCGGAGGAAAGGCAACAGCACGGCAGCGCGAGCTGTACGAACTTGTCCTGGCAGCCCAGCGCGCCTCGCTGGCGGCGGCGCGCCCGGGCGTTCCGGGAAGAGAGGCCGACGCAGCCGGGCGCCGCGTCCTGGCCGCGGCCGGGCTGGGCAACTACTTCCTCCATCATACCGGTCACGGAATCGGCTTCCGATACCACGAGCCGATCCCATCGGTTCACCCGTCCTCCCCGCACGTCCTGGCGGTTGGCCACGTCCACTCGATCGAGCCAGGGGTCTATCTACCAGAGGTAGGAGGCATCCGCGTGGAGGATGATGCGGTGGTCCTGGAGGGCGGCGCCCAGCTCCTTTCTCAGCGCGATTTCGATCTGGACTGAGTAAGGGGTCGAATCGAGTGCCAGGGAGGTACCGAGAGTGGAGGAAGTGGACAGGAGCAGTACGCTCACCCGGGAGGTCCTGCGCCGCCTCCTGGGAAAGCTGCCGCAGGCGGGCGATCTGAAACCCGAGGTACTGGAGCGGGAAGAGCTGGATGGCCTGATTCGGGAGAAGGTACGCTATCAGGCCGAGCCTGGTGAATGGATCCCGGCCTATGTTCTGCTCCCCCGCCATCGCCGGACGCCGGGGCCAGCTGTTCTCTGCCTGCATCAGCACGCCGGCCAGTTCCATCTTGGCAAGAGCGAGCCGGCGGGCCTGGACGGAAACCCCGAGCAGTACTACGCCCTGGAGCTTGCCCAGCGGGGCTATGTGACGCTCGTCGCCGACTTCATCTGCTTCGAGGAGCGCCGACATCCCCGTCTGGACGGCCCAGCCTACGAGCGCTTCGAGTTTACCCGTCGGCTGGTCGAGGGAAGCACGCTCCAGGCAAAGATGGTCTTTGATTCGATGCGGGCCCTGGATTACCTGAGCGGGCGTCCCGAGGTAGACCCACGGCGCATCGGCTGTATCGGGCATTCGCTTGGCGGCCAGCAGACGCTCTTCATTACCGCGCTCGACGAGCGGGTTGCGGCAGCAGTATCGAGCTGCGGCTTCGCAAGCTATCGGACAATCTTTCGTGACGCGATCAACCATAACTTCTCGGCGTATCTACCGGGCTTCCTCCAGTACGGCGACATTGGTGACATTCTCGCGCTCGTTGCGCCCCGGCCGTTTCTCGTCGCAGTCGGGAAAGCGGATCCGATCTTTCCGTACGACGGGGTTCTGGAAAGTGTCGAGGTTGCCCGTCGCCGCTACCGGGCGCTCGAAAGAGAAGATCGGCTGGCACTGGTGACCGCAGAGGGCGGCCACGGCTTCACAGAGGAACTCCGAGAGCAGGCGTACGCCTGGCTCGATCGATGGCTCCAGGCCGGACCGTGAGTGCGGCCCGGCCTGGAGATGTGAGTGGACCGCGGGGTCCCACGGCCCACTCACGCTAAACCCCGCGGCAGTACTACGAGGACGCCAGAGCCTGCTGGATCTCTTCCAGCGATACCGTGCGCACTGTCTGGTAGAAGGTCAGGTGGTAGCCGTTGGGATCGGCGATCGTGAAGGTGCGATCGCCCCAGAACTGGGTCTGGAGATCTGTTACCACGGAGGCACCTGCGCGAACCACGGTATCGCGGTACTGATCGATGTCGCCCTCGACCCCAATGTAGAGGTCGACCCCGTTGCCCCACGGAGGAACACAGTGGGGACAGTCACCGGCCGGCGCAAAATCGAGCACAACCACGCCACTCCGGGCCATACCGTGCACGGGCTTGCCATCTGGGCCGCGCACGGCACTGGCTTCCGGGAACCCGAGGACGTCCCGGTAGAATGCGATCGTCGCATCGATATCGTGGACGGTCAGAACTGGTCTGATATGCTTCACCCTTTTCTCCTGTTGGGATACACGTCGGCCGGTGCACCATCGCCGCTTGACCAGTGTACTACCAGAACAAGTGTTTGTATATAAGAGAACTATTAAAATCTGGAGCATCATCGCCCGCATTATTGACGGTCAGGGGGACGGGCAGCTTTCAGGGGAGGATCAGGAGCTTGCCAAACTGCCGGCGTTCCTCCAGCATGTGCTGAGCGGACGCGACACCGTCCAGTCCAAAGCGGGCATGGATCACCGGCTTCAGGCGGCCCTCGGCGACGAGGCGGAGGACGGTCCGGAGCTCGGCACGGCTGCCGCCGTAGGAGCCGATCAGCTGGAGTTGCTTGGCGAAGAGGTGCCAGAGGTTCGTCGTGCCCACGGTACCACTCGTCGCGCCGCAGATGACCAGACGGCCGTTGCGCGTGAGGGCGGCAACGCTCTGCTCCCAGGTCGCTGCCCCGACGTGCTCAACGACGACATCAACCCCACGCCGGCCGGTCAAGCGCCGGACCTCGGCGAGCAGATCATGCGTCTGGTAGTTAATCACCGCGTGTGCGCCGAGCTCCCGGGCACGGGCGAGCTTCTCGTCAGTACTTGCCGCCGCGATCACCCAAGCACCAGTCAGGCAGGCGATCTGAATCGCGGCTGATCCCACACCGCTCCCAGCAGCCAGCACGAGGACCACTTCACCGGGACGGAGCCGGGCTCGCGTCACGAGCATATGCCAGGCGGTCAGCATAGACAGCGACACCGCCGCCGCGTCTTCTGCTGACAGGCCCTCTGGAAGCGCCACCAGGTTCGCTGCCGGAGCGCATACGAACTCGGCAAAGCCGCCGTGCCGTCCCAACCCGATGATATCGCCGCGCCGGCAGATCGTTTCCTCGCCAGCCAGACAGTACTCGCAACGGCCGCAGAACAGATACGGAGCAACTGCGACCTGCTGCCCCGGCTGGATGTCGGTTGGCGCTTCCGGCCCAAGGGCGACGACCTCACCCGCGACCTCGCACCCACCGATATGCGGAAGTGGGGGCTTGATCGGGGTTTCGCCCCGGCGCACCAGCAGATCCAGATGATTAACCCCGCACGCCCGGACGCGCACCAGCGCCTCGGTGGGGCCGGGCCGTGGATCGGGCATCTCCGCAATGCGCAGGACCCCTGGGCCGCCAAACTCCTGGAAGACCACCGCCCGCATTGCTCACGCCCTTACCGCAGCTTGCCCCGCCCGAGGATCGGCCAGACTTGTTCGACGATGCCATTACGAATCGCATACATCTCGTCGTGCAGATAGGTTGTGAAGTCAGAATATCCGACAATAAACTCGATCTTGTCTCCCACCCGGATCGCATCATTCGGCCGATCGAGATCGATCGTACCGTGCTCGGCGGAGAGACGAAGCCGCTGAACCCCCTCAATCCCCAGGGGCCGTGGCATCCCCTGGTTGCCGTTCATGGTCTTATGGCCTGCATCCACGACGATCCGGGTCGCGGTCGGGCGGCTGATAACGGTCGCGATAATCGTCATGGCGAACTCGTGGTCGACGCCGTAATCCTCAGCATAATGGATGTCGTGGAAGATGCCGCCGCCAGCCTGGATCTCGGTAACGCCTGGCACGGTACAGGTAACCCAGTAAGTGCCGGTTCCACCACAGGAGACGATCGCCGCGGGCAGGCCGGCCGCGCGGCAGCGCTCGGCGCTCTCGACCAGGCGTCCCACATCGCGGAAGATAACCTCGCGCTTCTTCTCCGGATCGAGGATTGTCGTCGCGTGCGCCTCCCAGGCCATCAGCCCGCTGTAGCGCAGGCCGGGGAGC
>JADGGD010000284.1 GCA_019690095.1 Chloroflexota bacterium | reverse complement strand
ATACACCGGCAAGGATCACCCGCCCGTCGCCGGCCACCTGCACGGACAGGTTTCCGAATCCGACCCCCGACAGGCCCTCTTCTTCCAGGATCGCTCCAGCGCAGCGACGAGGACGACGGGAGGACGGCTCCTTCACGCCGCCTGTGCCGCCCACCACTGCCTTTCGCCGGTCGGCATCCCGGCCGCCAAGGTGGCGGCAAGCTGCGTCGTCACGCTGGCGGGCGCGCGTCGGGCACGCCGCAGCGGCGACGATCTCCCGGGACGCCGCGGCCCTCGGCTCGCTGCCGCCGGGGCGGCTGTCGATCTACCGCCGCAACGCCGACGGCTTGTGGACCTTCCTTTCGACCGCGGTGGATGTGGCGAGGCTCGAGCCGACGACGCGGGCGCCACGCGTGCTGCCGATGCTGATCCGCTAGAGGGCGCCCTCACCCGAGCCCTGACGTCCGCTGTGGCCTGTGCCGGGCTAGGCGCGACTAGGTTTTCAAGCATACGGGGCTTACGACAGGCTGATCTGGGCTGCCAAAACGGCCAGCACGTAAGCCCCGCGGTGGTTACGAGCGATGCAGCCTGTAAGCGGCATGCTGAGACAGGATGCGCCGACCTGGCGGGCTGGCTCTGCCCAGGCCGCATAGCCAGCGCATACGTATGCAACCCGTCCGCTGGAGGGGTTGTGCGATGCAGTAACGACAGGCGTACCCGGAGTTCCTCGCCTACCCCACGACTCGTGGTTGCAGCGAATTCATCACCGCCGCCTGCCGGAGCAACGGCCGCCACATGGAACGGTACCTGGAGGAGATGGGCGTACCGGCGGATGTTGGGGTCTGGACGCCCCAGCACTTCGCCCGGTACCCAGTCATCCTCGCATGTCTTGGCTTGTCACCGCGAGCGGTAGAGCGCCATCTGAACAGCTTTCGGTCCTTCTGGCGGTTCTTGCTCCGCTTCGATTGCGTGACCTCGGATCCGGCGCGACGGATCCAGTCCCCCAAGATCGCGCGGCGGCTGCCGGACTACCTTTCAGCAGCAGAAATGAAAGCCCTACTGCGCGCCGCCCAGTACGCACGGGGGAACGTCGCCGCGCGCGACCGCGCCTTCATCCCCTTTCTCGTCTATACGGGCTGTCGGGTGAGCGGGGTGCTATCGGCGCGCTGGGACCAGGTCGACTTCGGCGGCGGCAGCGTACGCATCATCGGCAAGGGTAACAAGGGTAACAAGGAGCGCGTCATACCGCTCCACCCGAGCCTTAGCGAAGCGCTTTGCCACTACCTCCAGGAGCGCGTGCCGCTGCGCGGCCCCCATGTCTTCGTGAACCGCGTCGGCAAGCCGATGGACAAGGACACGGTGCGGCGGATCCTCCGGCGCTATACCGCACGGGCGGGCATCCGTCGAAATGTCACGGTCCACATGATCCGCCACGGCTTTGGCTCGCTGCTCGCCCGCTCAAATCCCCTGCACGGCGTCCAAGACGTGCTTGGACACAGCGAGATCGGCACCACCAGCATCTACCTGCACGTCGAGGAGCTCACGGGTTCAGTTCCCGCACCATAAACCCCCGCAAGACATGACACAAGAGCAACTTTATCTTTCCCAACACGTCGGAGAAGATCTGCAGTCTAACCGGTTGGACCCGCACCAGCCATACGACTCCTCACTCCAGAGCATCTGCGACCTGCGAGTAAACCTCCGCTGCCAATTGACGACCCAAGGAGGTCAATTGCACAAAAGGATCAGAATCAGAACTGATAACAACCCATCGTCTTCCTTGCATTCGTCGCAAGGCTCTACGAATGTTCTTAACCTGATGACGGTCTTGAAGATTGCGCTCGAGATATGTTCGTTTCACCGGTTCTGGGTCGGAATCGTACAGCAAAATCAGAACTTCCTGAGGAGCAGTCAGGTTTGTGCTCAAAACCACGGTGCGCCCGAGTACCCTCTCCACTGCGGGCCGCACGGGAGTCTGGATAGCCTCAATAATCTTTCGTGCTTCGTCTGGGGACGACTGCGCAGCTATCCGGACCAATTCTGTAAGAATCCATTGGGCGCATACGTGCAAGAGGTGCAGGTCAAAGACGTTAGGATTGATGTCACCCTTGTGGGCGATCGACCGCTTATTTCGCATCGTATACATAGCGCGGGCAAGCCTGCAAATAGAAACCCTTGCCCCGTCCGGCAAAGCAGCAACCTTTTGGCTGTCGTACTTCCTTAATTGCGCATCGACGTCTGAGACATTCTCGTCACAGCTTGACCGATTGGGATCGAGTTGCTGAAGGATCTGAACAACGGTTTCCACGAACTTGCCTGGCGCTACCCGTTCTAACTCTCGCCTCTGGAGGTCATGTTGAATTTGCTCGAAGTGGTGCAGCAAGTCCGATGCCAGGCTCTTACCGATCCCCAACTGCTCAAGATATTCAACGACCCTACCCCTCATTCTTAGGCCCCAGCATAGCCAGCACTTGTTCGCCGATGTACTGTTCTCCCGGCCTCGTAACCGCCCAACCCCCCGCTGAATCATCCCAGAAGAACACTTGACGGTTATCAACTTTCACATTCTTCATGTTAGCGGCATAGTTGCGCTGGTCATACGCATTGTGGATGCGACATTGCTGTCGCAGTCGTTCGTCCGGAATGAAGAAGCGATCTTCCTTCAGCAGAGTCAGAATAGCCAGAAGGCACGCCAGCTGCCGCTGGATGTGAGCAACAGGCTTATTTGGAATGCGGTAGATGATCATGTCTCGGCTAGGATCCACCAAAGAGGTCAAGTGCTCTACCGTAATGGAGTGTGCCTCCACGAAGCGCTGCAAGGCAGGGCCACCCTTGACCCCATCTTGTCCGTCCACAGGACCCAGAGGAACACCCCGTGCGTTATCATCCACATGTGCTGTCGTGGGTGTCAGGGCGTGGTTTAAGAGCATGCGGAAGCAATCCTGTTGAAACGGTTCATCACAGGACTTGGCTATACGCAGGATCGTGGGAAGCAGGCTCTCAACTTGCTCTAACCAAGCGGTCTTGTCCATTTGTTCAACCCTCCGTGGCGGAATTCGTCAACACTCTACCACGATTCCTGGTCTCACAAAACCTGGTCGGTGGATCGGCACACGGCGGGCCGACCAGGCGTTAGTAGCCAGTGCGGCGGACGGTATTCATCGACGGTTATGTCCACTAAAGCCAGCCGCGGCGCCTCGCGAGGGCGACGGCCTGCGTCCGCCGGCGCACGCGCAGCTTGCGGAAGACGCGATGCAGGTGCATCTTCACCGTGCCCTCGGTCACGTGCAGGCGGCGGGCGATCTCGGCGTTGGAGAGGCCT
>JADGGD010000051.1 GCA_019690095.1 Chloroflexota bacterium | reverse complement strand
AATCACCCGGCGGGGCGCGCGCGCTCCCAGGACCGCGGACCGCGCCACCCTTCTGCCCCTCTGCGCAACGTCCCCATCCACCGCGGGCAGGAACGCCAGGCCCAGCGCTCCCACGGCCGCTTCCCCACACCGCTAGCCCCCACGCCGGGAGAAATGCAGCCTGCCCTGGGCCAACTTTGACAATAATGCTAGCAAGCTTTATACTGTATACCGTCGAGATCAGCTAGCACACGTCGCCGCGAGCGAAAGGGGATGCCGTGGACGCGAAAGAGGCCGTCTTTATCATCAGCGTTGCGGCACGCCTGGTCGACATGCATCCGAGCACCCTGCGGAAGTACGAGCGCTGCGGCCTCCTCGAACCGTGCCGGCTCCGCGGCCGGCTGCGGCTCTATTCGCCGGAGGACATCGCCCGTCTGCGGCAGATCAAGGTGCTCGTCGAAGAGCGGGGCATCAACCTCGCCGGGGTTGAGCTCGCCCTGGACCTATCCGATCGTCTGCGTGAGCTTCGCCGCATGGTCGACCAGTGTGCGGACAGCGAGCAATTACGCTCGCAGGTCCGGGAGCTCGCCGACGAGATGCTGCGGCTGCTGGGCGCCTCCGACACGGGGAGCCCCGCGTCCGCGACGCCGGGCGGCACCGGCTCGCACCCATGATGGGACGACGGTGTCCGGCCCGTGGATCGCCCGGTTAGCGGGCGGGCGTCAGCGGATCCCGACGCGGAAGGAGAGAGCCCATGAACGACGAGATCAGAGAGACAACCGACCAGGAGGGGCAGGCGACCACGCATCCGGACGCGCTGCCGATCCTGCCGCTCAAGGATACCGTGGTTTACCCGCTCACCACGACGCCCCTGGCCGTCGGTCAGGAGCGCTCGCTCCGGCTGGTCGAGCACGTCGTCTCGAGCAACCGCCTGGTCGGGCTGGTCGCGGTCAAGGACCCAACGGTCGAGCGCGGTGAGCCGGAGAACTCCTACACCATCGGGACCCTGGCGGAGATCACCCAGATCCTCCGCATTCCGGATGGGACGATCCGTCTGCTCGTCAAGGGGAAGGAACGTATTCGGGTTATTGAGTACGTCGCGCGAGAGCCGTTCCTGAAGGCACGGGTCGAGAGCATCCCCGAGACGATCGAGACCGGCGTCGAGATTGAGGCTCTGGTGCACAATGCCCAGACGCTCTTCCAGAAGCTTGTCGGACTGTCATCCCAGCTCCCGGATGAGCTGGCCACGGCTGTGATCAATCTGGAGGATGCCCTCCAGATTGTCTACTTCATCGCCAACAGCCTGCGCCTGGAGCTGGCCGACCGGCAGGAACTGCTGGCCATGGACTCGCTGCGGAGCAAGCTTGAGTTCATCAGCAACATCATGACCCGTGAGATTGAGGTGCTCGAGCTTGGCAAGCGAATCCAGAGCGAGGCTCAGGAGCGGCTGAGCAAGGCCCAGCGCGAATACTTCCTGCGCGAGCAGCTGCGGGCGATCCGGAAGGAGCTCGGGGAGACCGATGAGACCGAATCGGAGATCGCCCAGCTCCGGGCCAAGATCGAGGAGGCGAACCTGCCGGCTGAGGCCCGCGCTGAGGCTGAGCGGGAGCTGTCGCGGCTCGAGAAGCTGTCGCCAGCGTCGCCGGAGCACGCGGTGATCCGGACCTACCTGGACTGGATCGTGGCCCTGCCGTGGAATACCAGCACGGGCGGAACGATTGACGTCGCACGGGCCCGCCAGATCCTCGACGAGGACCACTACGACCTGGGGAAGGTCAAGGACCGAATCCTCGAGTACCTGGCTGTGCTGAAGCTGCGTCAGGAGCGCCTGGGCGAACAGGAAAGCACACGCGAGCACCGCGAGCCGATCCTCTGCTTCGTCGGGCCCCCCGGCGTTGGGAAGACATCGCTGGGTCAGTCGATCGCCCGCGCTACCGGTCGGAAGTTCGTTCGCATGTCGCTGGGCGGCGTGCACGACGAGGCCGAGATTCGCGGCCACCGCCGCACCTACGTCGGGGCAATGCCCGGTCGGTTCATCCAGGCGATTCGCCGAGCCGGCTCGAACAACCCGGTCATCATGCTCGACGAGGTTGACAAGATCGGCGCCGACTGGCGCGGCGATCCCTCCTCGGCTCTGCTCGAGGTGCTGGATCCAGAGCAGAATCGCGACTTCCGGGACCACTACCTGGACGTGCCGTTCGATCTGTCGCGGGTGATGTTCATCACCACGGCGAACACCCTGGACACGATCCCACCCGCGCTCCGGGACCGCATGGAGATCATTCACCTGCCGGGCTACACTGAGGAGGAGAAGATCCAGATCGCCGAGCGCTACCTGGTGCCGAAGCAGCTCCGGGCACACGGCCTCCAGCCCGGAGAGGTGACCTTTACCGAGGACGCGCTCCGGGCGATCATCCGTGACTACACGCGTGAAGCGGGCGTCCGGAACGTCGAGCGCGAGATCGCGGCAGTCGTTCGCAAGCTGGCCACGCGGATCGCCGAGGGAACCGCAACGAACGTTACGGTGGATGCAGGGCTGGTTCGCGAGCTGCTGGGACGTCCGCGGTACCTGGGGGAGGCGGCCGAGCGAATTGACCGCCCCGGGATCGCAACCGGTCTGGTCTGGACACCGGTCGGCGGCGAGATCATGTTCGTCGAGGCGACGATCATGCCCGGCAAGAAGGAACTCAAGCTGACCGGTCAGATGGGCGACGTCATGAAGGAGTCAGCCGAGACCGCCCTGAGCCTGGTGCGCTCGAAGGCGGTGGAACTGGGCATTGATCCGCTGTTCTTCGAGAGCCATGACATCCATATTCACGTTCCGGCCGGGGCAGTGCCCAAGGATGGACCGTCTGCGGGCGTGACCATGGTGACCGCGCTTGTATCCCTGCTGACCGGGCGGCTGGTTCGCTCGGACGTGGCGATGACCGGCGAGGTCACCCTGCGCGGCAAGATCCTGCCAATCGGTGGGGTCAAAGAGAAGGTCCTGGGGGCGCGGCGCGCGGGAATCACGACGGTGATCCTCCCTCGACGCAATGAACCTGACCTCGAGGACCTGCCGCCGGAGCTCCGCGAGCAGATGACGTTCGTCCTGGTCGATCAGATCGATCAGGTGCTGGAGGCAGCCCTGACCTCGGAGGCCCGCGTGACGCCGGTTGTTGTCGAAACACCAGCCCGAGACGGCGATGCGCTGGTCGCCTGATCCCTTCACTCAATTCTGGCCGCCTGCGTCCTGCTACAGATGCGGGCGGCCGTACTCTTCTGGACGGCACATTCACGGGGAGCGAGCGCCCCGGAGGAACTGCTCAATCGCCTGCGCGTAGGCCGCCGCGATCAGATCCTGCATTTCGGCCGTAGTGACGGCCGTCGCCTCCGCCGGATTGGTAAGAAAGAACACCTCGTTCAGGGCTCCGGGCATCGTGCTCGGACGAAGCTGTCCCGGAACCCCGGGACCTAGCAGGACGAGGTAGTGATACGACGGGTCCAGGGCTCCCAGGCGGTCCGCGATCAGATCGGTATCGTCGCTGACGCCCCGATCGGGCGTGTCGTATCCGTTCTGCCATAAGGCCTGAACCACGCTCGTCTGGACGAGCCGTGCGAAGCGGTAGCTCTCCGAGGCAAATGGGCGCGAGGGATCATAGAATGTCTCGGTACCCCGCACGCTCGGGTCGTCATAGGCGTTCAGATGAATACTCAGAAGAACCCGGGCGCCGCTGGCGTTCGCACGGTCAATCCGCCGCTGAAGATCCGCCAGAACCCCGTCGGCAGTCAGGGTCGTGCCGTCGGCGGTATAGTCGGACGGCTGTGCGCCGGGGAGGCTGTCATCCGTGCGGGAGAGCACGACGCCAATCCCCGCCGCCCGCAGGCGGCTGGCCGTTCGCAGTGCGAGCGCGAGCGCCACCGCCTTCTCCTCAACCACCATCCCGTCCTCAGTAAGTCCGATCGTTCCAGTGTCTTCCCCGCCGTGCCCGGGATCGAGAAAGACGACCGGAGGCGATCCCGCTCCGGACTGCGCGGCCGGCGTTCCGGCGCGTCGAGAGACGGACGTGTCTGGCGCGGGTGCCGTCGGGCCAGGGCGCGGGCCCGATGAGACAGCAGAGGACGCTGCGCCGCTCATCGGCCGCGGGCGCGGCGCGGCGCAGCTCACGATCAGGCCGATCACAATGACCAGGCGAGCAACATAGCCATCGCGGATAACAGCAAACTGGCGCACGGGCATTAAAGGGCAGGCGTGATCCAACCTCGTCGCGGACCTCCCGTGACAGCGGGCCGGGGAGATCACGGCGGCCTGAACCCGGCTCCGAGCCGAGCTGAGCAGCAGTGCCTCCCGGTGCACCCGCTTCGCTCGCGGCCCGACGAGGGCAAGCGGCGTACCAGTTCAGCAGAGACAGCCTATCGGATGCCGAGTCCGTCCATGATCGCCGGCAGGGCTGGACCCAGGATGATCACGTAGAGGGATGGAAAGATCAGGAAGATCATGGGGAACACCATTTTGACCGGCGCCTTGTGAGCCAGCTCCTCCGCACGGATGCGGCGCCGCGTGCGCATCTGGGCGGCCTGGGTATGAAGCACGCGTGCGATGCTTACCCCGAGCTGATCCGCCTGGATCAGGGCCGAGATGAATGTCGCCACATCGGGGACGTCCGTCCGGGAGACGATCCCGGCCAGCGCATCCCGCCGGGCCACGCCCATGCGCATCTCCGCGAGTGCGTGGCTGAACTCCTCCGCCAGGGCATTCTTCCACTTCTGGGTAACCCGGAGCATGGCCCCGTCAAACCCCAGCCCGGCCTCGACGCAGATCGTCAGCAGGTCCAGTGCATCGGGGAGGGCACGCTCAATCTCGTGCTGGCGCGCCTGGATCCGGCCGCGCAGCCACAGGTCGGGGAGCATGTAGCCAATCCAGAGGGCCAGGATAATCCCGGCGGCCAGAGCATAGGACGGGACGGTCCCCCACAGGGCAAACGCCACCAGCCCCGCGCAGATGAGCGCGGCCGCTCCTTTGATCCCGAGAAAGTCGCGCACATCGAGGGCACCGGGTGAGCCGGCCAGCACCAGATTCCGACGGATGTTCTCCAGGGTCGACTGCGGGGTCCGGCTGACGACCATTGCCGCGATCCCACGCAGGAACGGCCGAAGCACCCGCTCGACGAACGGTTGTTGAAGCTCCAGATCCTCCAGCGAGCGGGGTGCCGGGATAAAGGCGGCCAGGCGCTCCCGGACCGGGTCCGGCTGGCGCAGGAGTGCGATCCCGATGACCAGGGCGAAAGCTGCGAGCGCCGCCGCGGCGGCTGCTCCAACGACGATCAGCGAGGAATCGGACGGTACTATCATGACAGCCTCGCCACCTAGACCTCGATCGCCACGATGCGCCGGATCGAGAAAAAGCCGAGGACAACCAGAATGAACGCGCAGGTCGGCAGGGCGATCAGCGGGATCGAGAAGACTGTGCGGAAGCTGAAGAGCGGCATCAGGTAGGACGGATTGATCAGGAAGAGGCCAGCGGCCACGACCATGGGAAGCGCCGCAATGATGTAGCCGCTGAGGCGCTGTTGCGCGGTCAGTGAGGAAATCTCGCCTTTGATCCGAACCCGCTCGCGAATCGTCTCGCTGATGGTGTCGAGGATCTGAGCCAGATTGCCGCCCACCTCGTGCTGGATGTTGATCGCCGTCACCATCAGCTCAAGGTCTTCGCTGGCAATCCGCCGGACCAGATTCTGCAGGGCCTGCTCCGGCGTCAGGCCAAGCCCCACCTCGCGAATCACGCGCGCGAACTCGACCGATGTCGGCGGCGGCGCATTGCGGGCGACCGTGTCCATGGCCTGCAGGAGGCTGTAGCCTGAGCGAAGGGCATTTGCCATCAGCATCAGCGTATCCCCGAGCTGCCCGTTAAAGGCCTTGAGCCGGGCGCGCTGACGCCGCCCCACATAGAAGCGCGGCGCGAAGAGGCCGAGCGCCGCTGCGCCCACGGCCAGCACCAGGTTGCCAGCCGCCAGTCCCACTCCAAGGCCGGCGGCACACAGCAGGCCCTGGACCATAAGGAATTCACTGACCGTCAGCTTGAGATCCGCTCGGGCCAGATCACGCGCCAGAGCGGCGGTGAAGCCGCGGCGTGCCCCGGCGCGCGGCTGGGGACGTCGAGCCGCCTCTTCCACCTCGCGCACCGGAACCGGTCCATCCGCATAGCCACGCAGGCGGCGGCTCAGATCGAGCCGACCGGTGATGAGGCGGTGCAGGCCGACGACGACCAGGAGGACCGCGAGGCCCGCACCTACCCCAAGAGCGACTGGTAGCTCCAGGAGGCCGTTCATCGGAACAGGCTCCGCTCATATCCGAAGAGTGTCGGGGGAAGAAAGATGTTCGCCGCCTCCAGCCGCGGCGTGAACCGCGGCCGAATGCCAGTCGGGCGCAGCTCCCCCTGCACCCGCCCCTCGTCATAGCCGGTCTGCTCGAATGCGAAGAGATCCTGAGTTACGATGACCTCCCCTTCCATCCCCACCACCTCGGTGATATTCACCACGCGGCGGCTCCCATCGCGCATCCGCTCCTGATGGACGATCAGGTCGATTGCCGAGGCGATCTGCTCACGGATAGCCCGCAGGGGCAGGTCCATGCCGGCCATCAGCACCATCGTCTCGAGGCGGGCCAGCGTGTCCCGCGGGCTGTTGGAGTGGAGGGTCGTCAGCGAGCCGTCGTGACCGGTGTTCATCGCCTGAAGCATATCGAGCGCCTCAGCGCTGCGGCACTCGCCAATGACGATGCGGTCCGGCCGCATCCGCAGGGCATTCACCACCAGGTCCCGAATCGTCACCCGCCCCTTGCCTTCGATGTTGGCCGGCCGCGCCTCCAGGGTAATGACGTGCTCCTGCCGCAGCTGAAGCTCGGCCGCATCTTCGATGGTGATGATCCGCTCTTCCGGAGGGATGAACGACGAGAGGACATTCAACAGTGTCGTCTTTCCCGAGCCGGTGCCCCCTGAGACGATAATGTTGAGGCGCGCCCGGACGCACGCCTGAAGAAAGTCCGCTGTTTCCTGAGTCAGCGTCCCGAGGCGGATCAGGTCATCAACCATGAGCGGCCGTCGGGCGAACTTCCGGATGGTGATCGTCGGGCCGTTGAGACAGAGCGGTGGGATGATCGCATTGACCCGCGACCCGTCCGGCAGGCGGGCATCGACCATCGGCTGGCTCTCGTCGCACCGCCGGCCGAGCGGTGAGATGATCCGATCAATGATGCGCATCACGTGCTGATCGTCCTGGAAGACGATCGGTGTTTTCTCGATGCGCCCCCCGCGTTCGATGTAGACCTGCTTTGGCCCGTTCACCATGATCTCGGAGACCGTCTCATCAGCCAGGAGCGGCTCGATCGGGCCGTAGCCGAGGATATCCGCGGCGATCTGCTCGAAGAGCCGCTGCCGGTCGCCGCGAACGAGGACGACGTTCTCCTGGTCGAGGATGGCGTTAAAGAGCTCCTCGATCGTCCGCCGCACCTGGGCAGTATCGGAGAGATCCATCTTCGGATCCATCTCCGCGATCAACTTCGCCTGGACGCGCGCCTTGAGCTCCTGGGACACCTGGCTGAGATCACGGCCCGTCCCCTCGCGCGGCGCGGGCGGCAGACGCGGCGGCTCGGCTGGTGGCGCCGGGGCCGCCGGCTCGTACCGGACCGACTTCTTGGGATCTTCGATCCGTCTCAGTAGCGACACGTCACCACCTCACCTCATTCCTTGACGGCATCAACCGCCCTCATTCCGCCGTTTTCATTACGCCGTCTTCACACCGGGCTCCGACCGATGAAACGGGAAGCCGAGCCGCAGGCGCGAGATCACGCCCGTCCGTCCGACGGCACCGGCGTTCTCGCTCAGCCCGCCGAGGCGCGCGGCCAGGCTGATCACGTCACGAGCCAGACGGCTCCGGGGCTGGGTTACGACGAATGGCTTGCCTTCATTCAGTGACGAGGTTGCCAGGCGATAGTCGCTGGAGAGCTGCGCGAAGACCGTCTTGCCGAGCGCCTTCTGAACATCAGCCAGGCCGATTCCGCCGGCGCTGTCAGCCCGGTTGACGACCAGGAGCACCTTCTCATTCGGGTACCCCAGGGCGTGCGTGACATCCAGGAGATTGCGAACGTTCTTGATGGCGGTCATCTCGCTGGTGAAGAGGACGATCAGGTGATCCGCGGCATCGAGCGCCCCGAGCATGGTGTCGTGGAAGGACGGGAAGGTGTCGACCACGACGTAATCGAACGCCTCCCGCAGTTTGGTCAGGATCCGCTTGAAGATCTCCGGCGTGATCAGTTCAGCCATCTCCGGCCGCGCCGGCGCCAGCAGGACGCGCACCCCGGTATCGTGCCGGAGCAGGAGATCATCGAAGATCTCCGGGTCCAGCGATGAGACGTGGGGTAAGAGGTCAACGATCGTCTTCTGGGGCTGCATCATGAGCATGATGCCGACATCCCCGAACTGGAGGCTCCCATCGACCAGGGCAACTGTCGCGTCGCAGACGCGGCGCAGCGCGACAGCGAGATTCACCGCAACAGTCGTGCGGCCCACGCCTCCCTTAGGGCTGAAGACGGTGATGATCTTGCCATCCCGCCGCGGCATCACCGCCGCGCCCGGCACCACCGGCGCCACTGGCCCGGGCAGGCGGTCCGAGTGCTCGTAGACCCGCCGGACTGCCTGGATGAGATCCTGGCCGCTGAACGGCTTGACCAGGAACTCCCGGGCGCCAGCGAGCATCGCCTGGCGGAAAAGCTGGACATCGTCCTGCACCGACATCATGATGACCGCCGAGCCGCAGCGGCTCTCGCGGATCGCCGCCGCGGCGGCGATGCCGTCCAGCACGGGCATGTTCACGTCGAGGAGCACGATATCCGGCGCAAGCTTCCGTGCCAGCTCAACGGCCTGCTGGCCGTCGCTCGCCTGGCCGACCACTTCGATATCCTTCTCGAAGTAGAGGAGCTTGGCCAGGTTATCACGGGTGTCGGCGATGTCGTCGGCGATCAGGACGGTGACCTTCTTCGACGGGCTGGCGATACTCATCAATTTCCTCGCATGTGGAAGCGATCGATAACCGACCGGAGACTAACCGGCGTCGTCTGGACGACCTGGTCGTCGCCCGCCGCGCGCAGAACGAGCTCCACCTTCACGTTCTTGGCATCCTTGAGCGCCTTGAGGTACAGGGCGTCCTGGTGGCTCACGCCGAAGGTGACCAGGGCGGTTCCAGTTGGGGCGGCGCTGTTCTTGGTCGGATCAGCAGTCACCGAGCCGATAGCCAGCACGCGCAGGTCCTGCAGGGCCGTCTGGGAGGTTGCCGGCAGGGTCATCCCATCCGGCAGGCCGGCCGCGGCGGCGTCCTCCTTGCTCGCGGCATCGATGGTGATGAGAACGTCCACGTGATCACCGACCCGGACGGCGCCGGTGTTGACGATGTCCGCGGCAGGGATCGAGATCGCGACCTCGCCCGGCCGCAGGGCGTAGGCGAAGCCGCTCCGGCCGGAGGTATCGGCGAGCTGATCCTTGAGCAGGACCTGACCGACGTGAATGTTCTCGGTGGTCATCTTCCCGATCGCCTGATCCGCCGTCGTGACCGCCCCGGGCGGGATCGAGCTCACCAGCATCTCGCGCGTGCCCAGGAGCGGCGCCGTGACGATGGTGCGGCCGGGGATCTCCTGGAGGGCGACCACGACCAGTGCGGTGGGCGGCCGGTAGGCGCGCGCCTCCTGGGCAACGCGGTAAACCCCGACGCCAGCGGCGCCGGCCAGAACGAAGCCCAGCAAGATCAGGATGATGCCCGTTCGACGGCCCATGGCACGATCACCTCCTTGCGGGACTGCGCGGTCGGGGGGGGGGGGGGGGGGGGGGGGCCCCCGGGGGGGGCCCCCCCCCACCGCGAGAAGCCCTGACCGACCGGCTTGCGGACGGCAAACAGCGAAAGCGCCGTGAACCGTTCAGGCCGGTCGTGGCTACTCCTCAGCAGTTGTTAGTACTATTGGTGGCATTGATGCAGTTAGAAATCCTATTAAAGGTATTGTTAATCCCAAGGCGCACAGCGACAAGCGCCCCTACCAGTAGGATCGCCACGAGAGCAATGATCAGGGCGTACTCGACGAGCCCCTGGCCGGCGATGTCGTCCTTGAGATCCTCAAGGGCGTTGGCGGCCCGCAGGTACCACTCGGTGATCTTCTCTTCGAGCGCGTGCATGAGCTAGCTCCTTCCTTCGCAAACTTCACACTCGAAAACGCGATTCGCCAGATGCGAGATAAGGTCGCGGATGATGCCATAAATGCCGCACTGCCCCCGCAGTCTCCTGAGCATCCCCCAGGAGCCTCAGGGGTGATTGACGAGGCCGTTCTGGATGTTGTTGTACGCCTCAATCAGCCCGAGCCGCAGCCCGATCAGGGCGCCAACGAGCATGATCGCCACGACGGCGATGATCAGGGCGTACTCGACCAGCCCCTGGCCTCGCTGGCCGTTCAGCGCGTTCGCCGCGCGCAGGTAGAGCGCCAGCGCGCCGCCGGCCGCCGGTCTCACTGTTCATCACCTCCTTTCCCACGGATTCGCTGTCTCCCACCGGTCTTGAGCCGGTCGGGCCAGCGGGTGCGGCCGCCGGTCGGAAACCACGCCGTCCCCGCCCGCCTGCCGCCACAACCAGCCTACGGAAGACCGATCACTCTGGGAATAGGATGCCAGTACTACCCTTTCATCGCCGAAGGTACTATCCACGATCAGCCTACACGCAGCCACGGCGGTGAGAATGGGAGAGTGGTCCCATTAGCGATGGGACAGGGGTACCGGCGGCGCCCCGTCCGGAGTGCCCTGGCCGCGCGTAGGACCATTGTCGCGGCCGGAGCGGGACCCTCGGGGGATTCTCGATCGAGCACGTCCCGCTACACTTGGCCTGAGCGCTGCCGCACAGGATCCGGGAGCGCTGTCCCGGGCTCCGGGCGTAAGCACCGGAGTGGCCGCCCTGGCCGCCGGAAAAGATGCGAAAGATGTCCGGAGGAGAGATCGTGGCAGTACTGGCAGTTCGCGGTGCCGCACCCGGCGCCGCCCCCTCCCTCACCCCTAATGCGGCGCGAGCACGCCGGGTGCGTCTCGTTCCGACTGGCGCCGCAGCGCTCTTCTCCCTGCTCGCGCTCATCGTCCCGATCGAACTGAGCGCCCAGCTCCTCAACTCCGATGGAGACCTCGCCCGCCACCTCCGCGTCGGCGCCTACATCCTGGCACGCCGGTCGCTCTTTTACGCCGATCCCTTCTCCTACACCAAGTTCGGCCAGCCGTTCGTGCCGTACGAATGGCTGAGCGAGGTGATCTACGCCCTCGCCAACCAGCTCGCCGGGCTCGCGGGCGTCGCTGTCCTCGCGGGCCTCGTCATCGCCGGGACCTACGCCCTGGTCACTGGACTGCTCGCGGCCCGCGGCGTCGATCCCTTGCTGGCCCTGGGCGCGGGCGTGCTCGCCGCCGTCGCCGGCTCCATCCACTGGCTCGCTCGCCCCCACCTCTTCACCGCCCTCGGATCAGTCCTGCTGATCTGGATCCTTGAGCGGCCCGGTCGGCGCCGCGTCTGGCCGGTCGTTCCGCTGTTCATCCTCTGGGCCAATCTGCACGGGGGATTCCTGTTCGGACTGATCGTCCTCGCGGTCTACCTGATCGGCGACCTGGCCGAGAGCCGGGTGTGTCCAGCGGATGAACGGACTATCTGGCATCAGCGCGCTCGCTTTGATGCCGCCGCACTGACCCTCGCATTCCTTGCCGCGCTGGTGAATCCGGTCGGCCCACACCTCTTCCAGCACGTGACCGCCTACCTGGGCGACCGCTATCTGGTAGATTGGACAAACGAGTACCAGACACCATCCTTCCACGCACTGGGCGCGCAGTACTTTCTCGGGGTCCTGCTCCTGGTGATGACAGCATTCGCGCTCACGCGGCGGCGGCCGTCGCTTCCCCACCTGCTCCTCGTGCTCGCCACGACCGCCTTCGCCCTCTACTCTGCCCGCAACATTCCCCTCTTCTGCGTCACTGCCCTCCCCGTGGTTGTCCTCGAGTTCGATGCCACCTGGCGTTCCCTGCTCGCCAGCCCGCTGGCGCCGGCGCGCCTGGTTGCGGGGATCTCGCGCCGTCTGGCGACCGGGGAACAGTACGGAAGCCCGAGCACGTGGCCCGTTCTGGTCACTGCCGGCCTGATCGTCCTCGCAGCGGCCGGGGGAAAGGTCGCGGGCGTGCCGATCATCGACGCGCGCTTCCTGCCCGAGCGCTTCCCCGTTGCGGCAGTCGAGAAGGCCCGTGCCGCTCACCTGACCGGGCGGATCTTCAGCGAGTTCACCTGGGGAGGTTATCTGCTCTATGCCTGGCCAGAGCAGAAGGTGTTCATTGATGGCCAGACCGACTTCTACGGGGACGACCTGACCCGAACCTATACCCGCATCATGTCGCTCGACCCGGGCTGGCGCGACGACCTGGACCGCTGGAAGGTCTCCCTGGTGATCATCCCGGACGACTGGCGGCTTGCCGCCGCGCTTCGTCAGGAGCCAGGCTGGTCGGTCTGGTACGAGGACCGGACAGCGATCATCTTACGCCGGAACGGCTAGCCGCACGCTCGATCCGATCCCGGGATCGCTGGTGATCAGCAGAGAGGCACCGATCGCCTCAGCCTCGGCGAGCATGCGCGCAAGGCCTCCTTCATCCTGCCGCCGGGCACGGTTCAGCGCCGCCGTCGCGTCAAACCCCTGGCCATCGTCGGCGATCTCGACCCGGAATGCGTCACTCGCATCCTCGATCGTAATCGTGATCCGCCGCGCACGGGCGTGGGCCAGTGCATTGCGGAGCGCCTCCTGGACGATCCGGAAGGCTCCCAACTCCACCGGCCGCGGCAGACGGCGGTCCAGACCGACGACGCTGACCTCAATCAACGGAGGATCAGGCTGAACGCCGCCCGCCGCGGACCCGAGCGGGATGAGGAGGGTATCGAGGCTCCGTTCGAGGAGCTGGACGTACCGTCGAATCGTGGCAACAAGCCCGACCTCGTCCAGGATCTGGGGATACAGCTCGAAGATCAGCAGGCGCGTTGACTGGAGGCGCTCCGCCAGGGCCTCGCGGAGCGACCGCAGCTCCTCTCGCGCCCGGACCGGGTCCATCTCGACCGCCCGCTCGCAGATCTGTGCCCGGAGCACCAGGCCAGCCAGCAGTTCTGCAGTGAAGTCGTGCAGGTAGCGCGCGATGACCTGCCGCTCACGCGCCCGTGCCGCAACCAGCGTACGCGCGAGGTCCGGGCCAGCGGGCGGCAGTGGCTCGACTGGTGCGCTCTCCTCCGCCGCACGCGTGAGGCTTGCTGCCACCTCGCCGAGAAGTGCCAGCGAACGCTCGAGCACCTTCTGTTTGTACTGGAGCTGCTCCAGCTGGCTCTGCATCATGAAGAGGCGGAGGTCAATCTCGTGAAAGGCTCGGTAAGCGCTCCGCACTTCACTCGGCGGCAGGCGGTCGAGATGCCCCTCGACCTCTCGCAGGCGACGTGCCGCCTCGGCCTTTTCTGGAACGAGGCGCTCGATCTCCGCCGTTGTCTGTTTGATCAGCGCGGCGATCTCACTGCGCTCGGCTTCCTGCTCGCCCCGGAGCCGCTCGATCTCGGCCGGTATGCTCGCCACGTCCAATTGCGCTTTCTCCCCCTGTCGCGCTTTTCCCCTGCCGCTCCTCAGAGTTCCTGCATCTTGATCCAGCCCCGACGGAGCGCGTAGACGACCGCCTGGGTGCGATCGTTAACGGCGAGTTTCCGCAGGATCGAGGTGATGTGATTCTTGACCGTCTGGTCCGAGATCTTCAATGCCCGGGCGATCTCCTTGTTGCTATTGCCTCGGGCGATGTAATCCAGGACCTCGATCTCCCGCGCCGACAGGGGGACAAAGAGTGGCTCGATCTCCTGCCCCACCATGCTCAGATCGCGGAACTGCTTGAGCACGCGCGACGCCACCAGGGGGCGGGTCAGCACACTCTCGTTGATCAGATACTCTCCCGCACTGGCCCGGCGGATGCCGTCGAGAAGTTCCTCCGGACGGACATCCTTCAGGAAGAAGGCCGCTGCGCCGACCTTGATCGCCTGGAATAACTGCTCCTCATCATCGTACGCGGTGAGAAGGATCACCGCCGTCCGGGGAAGATGCAGCTTGACTGTTCGAGCGACCTCCAGACCATCGCCATTGGGCATATGGACGTCCACCAGGACGACATCCGGCGCCAATGCCCGGGCCAGGCCGATAGCCTGCTTCCCATCGGCCACCTCGGCCACGACATCAATATCCGGCTCGGCTTCGAGAATCCGGCGAATTCCCTGGCGAAAGATCGGATGATCATCAGCGATCAGGACTCGGATCTTATCCACTGCTCATTCACCCCCAGTTCCGCGCTGCGCTCGTCGCGATGTGCCGTGGGTGCCGAACGATCAGAGATCACGCGTGAACTCGCTGAAGGGAACCCTCAGAGATACTCGCGTTCCCGCTCCCGGCGCGCTGTCGACATCCAGCTCGCCGCGGAGGAGCCGCGCGCGCTCGGCCATGCTTACCAGCCCGAAGTGCGTCCCGCTGCCGGGAACCCGCGTTCGATCGAAACCGATGCCGTTATCCGCCACTCTCACGAGAAGGGCAGGGCCGTCACGGGCAAGGGTCACCTCGACCCGTGTCGCGCGGCTGTGCTTGCGGACATTCTGGAGCGCCTCCTGGATAATCCGGAAGACGCCGATCTCGATCTGGCCAGTGAGCCGCTCCACCTCCGGAGCAACCATCAGCCGGGTCTCGATCCCCGTACGCTCAGAGAAGCGGCCCAGATAGCCCCGGAGCGTCGCCACCAGTCCAAGGTCCGAGAAGGAGATGGGATTCAAGTCGTAGATGAAATGGCGGACCTCGGCGAGCCCGGCCCGCAGGTCGTTCTCCAGGTTGTCGAGTTCGGTGATGAGCCGATCCGGCTCCTTCCCGACGAGCCGCTTACACCACTCCAGGCCGAAGATCGCGTTTGCCAGTACCTGCGCCGGCCCGTCATGGACGTCACGGGCAAGCCTCCGCCGTTCGTCCTCCTGGGCACGCAGCATCTCCACCTTGGCCAGCTCGCCGAGATCGCTCACCCCGTCTTCGTCCGATATGCCCCGATCGAGGTAGCTTGCGGCCAGCTCGGACTGGCGGGCAACCTCCTGGATCCTCCGCGCGATCACGGCCAGGGTCACAAGCCGCTCGCTCATCGACTGGTGCTGCTGCCGCAGTACCTGCGACTGCTCATCCTCCGGACTCGCCGCGGCAGACACGGCCCGGCCAGTCCGTTCATCTCGCGCGGCCGCCGCCCCCTCTCGTGGGCGAGAGGACTTGTTGATTCGCTCCTCCAGCTCACGCATGCGTGCAAGCTGGAGCTGATGCGCCTGGCGCACCTGCTCGTACAGCTGGAGCATTGTCCGCGCGTGATCGGCCGCCAGAGCCCGCGCCTTCTGGAGTACCTCGTAGACGCGATCGAACTCGGCTCTCTCCGGGAGGTCGCCAGCCATGGATCTCCCCGGGGCACGGAGTTACAGCGCTCCGCCCGTCCCGTGCCCTGCTGTCTCCTACTCCACCACGTGCATCCTAGCCAGTGGCAGTTGCTTTGTCAACGGCATCCGTACGCCCCGGGGACGGGCCGAGATCATCGCGAGAAAGCGGCCTTCTACCGCCGCGCAAGATCGGCCGCGAGAGAGACTGAGGAGAACATCCCGATTCGGCAGGGCGCGAAACCTGCGAACATACCAGTCCCACCGTGACGGCACACGGCAGGGCTGAACGGCCTAGTCGGCAGATAGGCCAGCCTCAGCAGTCTCATCCAGCGCTTCCTGGATCGCGCCGAGCAAGGCCCCGCGCTCCACCCGCTCCTGCTGACCGGTTACCATGTTCCGCACGATCACCACCCCGGCCGCCTCTTCGTCCGGTCCCACGATAATCGCCAGGGGAATATTCTTCCGACCGGCGTACCGCAGCTGATGGCCGAGCTTCTCCGTCTCGAGGGCAACCTCGGTGTTGATGCCAGCCGCACGCAGGCTAGCCGCAATGGCCAGCGAGCTCGCCAGCCGCTCCCGATCGAAGACCGTGACCAGCACTTCGGTCACCGTGCTGCGCACCTCGGCCGGCGCCATGCCAAGCTCGTCGATGACATCGATGAGACGCTCCAGACCAAGTGAGATCCCCACGGCTGGCGCCTCGACCGGACCGAGCAGACCGACGAGATGATCATACCGTCCGCCCCCGCTGATACTGCCAATGCGCGGCTCCTCGACGACGATCTCGAAGATCGGACCGGTGTAATAATCTAGCCCACGGACCATGCGCGGGTCCACACGCGTGAAGTCCGCCGGCACTTCGAGCAGGTCCAGGTAGCCAAGCAGTTCCTTGAGCTCACGGATTCCCTCCGCGCCGAGCGGAATATCACCCAGCCGATCGGAGAGGATGCTAAGGGTATCAGCGGTATCAGCGGGCACATCGAGGATCCCCAGGAGGCTGTCGATGGTAGATGGGTCAAACCCGCTCTCGAGGAGCTCGGCACGGACACCTGCAGGGCCGATCTTTTCCCACTTGTCAATGGCCCGCCAGAGGAGCGGAACACGCTCGGCGGGAACGGCGAGCCGCGTCCCAACGGCCTGGATCAGCTTCCGGTTGTTGATCAGGATCTGGAAGCGCGTAAAGCCGAGCTGGCGGAGCGCCTGGTAGGCCACCGTCACGACCTCCGCATCCGCCAGCATGCCGGGGCTCCCGACGATATCGGCATCGCACTGGTAGAACTCGCGATACCGTCCCCGCTGCGGGCGCTCGGCTCGCCAGACCGGACCGATCTGGTACCGCTTGAAAGGCTTCGGGAGCTCCGGATACATGGCAACCACCCGAGCGAGCGGGACGGTCAGATCATAGCGCAGGCCAACTCGGCGGCCGCCCCGGTCCTCGAAGGAGTAGATAAGCTTATCCGCCTCGGCCCCGTTCTTCCCTTCCAGGACCTCAAGGTATTCGATCGCCGGCGTCTCTAACGGCTCGAAGCCGAACCGCTCGAAGACACGCCGCACCTGCTCGATAACCCAATGCCGCAGGATCATGCGCGCGGGGAGAAAGTCACGCATCCCTTTCAGCACCTGCGGCGTCGCCTTCATCGTCCGATCACACCCCCTGGACGGTTCCGATGTCGGGGGAATTATAGCATGGGGTAGCGGCTGACCCCGCTCCCATGCTACGATACAGGCCATGCTGCTCCGCATCTTTGATGACCTGGACACCGCGCGTCAGACCATCCTCTGCCGCCGCCCGACCGCCGCGGCATCCCTGCCGCCGGCGGTGCGCGAGTCGCTCCGCCGTGCTCTCGGCGCCGACCTTGAGCCGGAGGAGGCCGTTGCGGCGATCATCGCGGCGGTGCGGACGGAGGGAGATCGGGCCCTCGCGCGCTTCTGCGCAGCATTCGACGGACGCGTCCCCGAATCCTGGGAGGTACCGCCTGCTGAGCTTGACCGCGCACTCGCCAGCCTGCCGGCCTCAACCCGCGCGGCCCTCGAGCTGGCCGCCTACCGCGTTCGACGCTTCCATGAACGCGCGCTCCCACGCAGTTGGATCGAGCCCGACAGCGGCGGCACTTTTGGTCAGCTCTTCCGACCGATCGAGCGGGTCGGCGTGTACGCACCGGGAGGACGCGCGGCGTACCCGTCGACCGTACTGATGACTGTCATCCCGGCCCGTGTGGCCGGGGTCGAGCAGATCGTGCTGTGCACACCGGACGGCGTGCGCGGGAGCCCGGAGCCCACTGTGCTCGCCGCGGCCCGCGTGGCCGGGGTCGACCGGGTATTCCGGGTCGGTGGTGCCCAGGCAATCGCCGCCCTCGCCTTCGGCACCGACTCGATCCCGCGCGTGGACAAGATCGTCGGGCCGGGCAACCTCTTCGTGGCACTGGCCAAAAAGCAGGTCTACGGCACTGTCGGAATCGATCAGATCGCCGGACCGACCGAGACGGTTATCATTGCCGACGCCAGCGCATCCCCCACCGCCCTGGCAGCCGATCTCCTCGCCCAGGCCGAGCACGATCCGCTCGCCACGGCTATTCTGCTGACTGACGCGCGCGCGGTGGCCGAGGCAACGGCCTGCGAGGTTGAACGTCAGATCGCGACACTTCCCCGGCGCGAGATCATCCGCCAGTCGCTGGAATCGACCGGCGGCGCGGTGGTTGTTCCGACGATTGAATTGGCGATCGAGCTGGCAAACGCGTTCGCGCCGGAGCACCTCTGTCTGGCCATTCGGGATCCCTGGGCCTATCTGCCGCGGGTCAAGCACGCCGGGGGCATCTTCCTCGGCGAGCGCTCCGCCGAGGCCATCGGTGACTACACCGCCGGTCCGAGTCACGTCATGCCCACCGGCGGGACCGCTCGGTTCGCCTCGCCGCTCGGCGTCCACGACTTCCTCAAGATCTCGAGCATCTTCGACATCTCCCCTACCCTCTTCGAGCAGCTCGGCCCGCCGACGGCACTCCTGGCGCGGGCAGAAGGTCTGGACGCTCACGCCGCGGCAGTTCAGCTTCGTCAGGATGATCCCCACCGGCAAGGAGACATCGGCTAGCCATGGCACGCACCTGGTCCCGCGCCGCGCGCCTCCTGCGGGAGGATATCGCTCGGCTGACGCCATATCCCGCCCCTC
>JADGGD010000283.1 GCA_019690095.1 Chloroflexota bacterium | reverse complement strand
GTCGTCAAGACGATGACCCCGAAGAAGCCGAACTCGGCCCTGCGGAAGATCGCCCGCGTGCGCCTGACCAACGGCATGGAGGTCACCGCCTACATCCCCGGTGAGGGGCACAACCTCCAGGAACACTCGGTCGTCCTCATCCGCGGGGGACGTGTCCCGGACCTGCCCGGCGTGCGCTACCACATCGTTCGCGGTGCGCTTGACGCGGCCGGCGTTCAGAACCGGCGCCAGGGGCGGTCGAAGTACGGCGCCAAGGCGCCGAAGCAGTCCGCGGCAAAGAAGTAAGGGGGACGGCATGCCGCGACGGGCGCGTGTAGTGCGCCGCGAGGTCGCACCCGACGCGAAGTATCACAGCCGCACGCTGGCCAAGTTTATCAACAAGGTCATGCTCTCGGGGAAGAAGGCGACCGCCGAGCGGATCGTCTACGGGGCGCTCTCCCTGATCGAGAACCAGACCCACCGCAACCCCCTCGAGGTGTTCGAGACCGCGCTCCGTAACGCGACCCCGACCCTCGAGGTGAAGCCGCGCCGGGTCGGCGGGGCAACCTATCAGGTGCCGGTGGAGATCCGGGGCGAGCGCCGAATCTCCCTCGCGATGCGCTGGCTCATCGAGTCCGCGCGCAAGCGGGCCGGCCACTCGATGATCGAGAAGCTGGCCGCAGAGTTGCTGGACGCGGCGCATGGGACCGGTGCGACGATCAAGCGGCGGGATGATACCCACCGCATGGCCGAGGCAAACAAGGCGTTCGCCCATTACCGCTGGTGACAGTCGGGACCGGCAGGGCGATCAGGCAGCAGCCGAGGGTCGGGCTTCGATACCCGGACACGGCAGCGGTAGACGCCTCCGGGCATCGCAACGACAGATGGCCCACGACAGCCTGCCGATTCCGCGTTACCTCGGCGTACCGCGGCCCTCTTGCGCTGGAGTTTTTTGATGACGGACGTATCTCTCGATCTCATACGGAATATCGGGATCATTGCCCACATTGATGCGGGCAAGACCACGACGACCGAGCGGATCCTGTTCTACACCGGCATGATCCACCAGATGGGCGAGGTCCACGAGGGCACCGCCGTCATGGACTGGATGGAACAGGAACGCGAGCGCGGCATTACTATCACCGCCGCTGCAACCACGTGTCAGTGGAAGGGGCACCAGATCAACATTATTGATACGCCCGGGCACGTGGATTTTACCGTCGAGGTCGAGCGCTGTCTGCGGGTCCTTGACGGAGGCATCGTGATCTTCGATGCCGTCGCAGGGGTCGAGCCCCAGTCCGAGACCGTCTGGCGTCAGGCCGATCGCTACAACGTGCCCCGGATCTGCTTCATCAACAAGATGGATCGGCTGGGCGCTAACTTCTGGCGAACGATCGAGATGATCCGGGACCGGCTCGGAGCACGGCCGGTGCCGCTGCAGATCCCGATCGGCCAGGAGTCATCCTTCCAGGGCATGATCGATCTCCTGACCCGGCAGGCGCTCTTTTACACGGACGTTCTGGGGGCGAATCCGCAGGTAACTCCGGTGCCCGATGAATATCGGGCAGAAACCGAGGAGCACCGCCAGAAGCTTATCGAGCAGGTCGTCGAGACTAATGACGATCTGATGATCAAATACCTGGAAGGCGACGAGCTCAGTGTCGAAGAGCTCATCACGGCACTGCGCGCGGCGACGATCGCGGGCAAGCTCGTCCCAGTCCTCTGCGGGAGCGCCCTCCGCAACAAGGGCATCCAGCCGATGCTCGATGCGGTGGTTTCCTATCTTCCCTCACCGCTGGACCGCCCGCCGGTGACTGGGACTGATCCCCGGACCGATCAGCCGGTCACCCGCACAGCCAGCCCGACTGAGCCCTTCACTGGCCTCGCGTTCAAGATCGTGGCAGACCCGTTCGTCGGGCGCCTGGCCTATGTCCGGGTGTACTCGGGCACCCTGAACGCGGGATCATACGTGCAGAACGCCACGAAAGGGCAGCGCGAGCGCGTCGGCCGTCTCTTGCGCATGCACGCGAACAAGCGCGAGGAGATCGATCATATCAGCGCGGGCGACATCTGCGCGGTCGTCGGACTCAAGAACACCTTCACCGGCGATACCCTGTGCGACGCGGACCATCCGATCCTCCTGGAGCCCATTCGCTTCCCAGAGCCGGTTATCTCCCAGGCTATTGAACCCAAGACCAAGGCCGATCAGGATAAAATGGGGATCGCTCTGGCCCGTCTGGCCGAAGAGGATCCGACCTTCCGCATCCGAACTGACCCCGAGTCCGGGCAGACGATCATCTCGGGCATGGGCGAGCTGCACCTGGAGGTGATCGTGGATCGCCTCCTCCGGGAGTTCCGGGTTGAGGCGAACATCGGCAAGCCCCAGGTCGCCTACCGGGAGACTATCCGCACCACCGCTGCGGCCCAGGGACGCTTCGTCCGGCAGACCGGCGGCCGGGGCCAGTACGGGGACTGCTGGATTCGCCTGGAGCCGCTCGGCCCGGATGGGGGCTTCGAGTTCGTGAACCAGGTAGTCGGCGGGGCCATCCCGAAGGAGTTCATTCCGGCCATCGAGGCAGGGGTTCGCGAGGCCGCAGAGACCGGCATCGTCGCGGGGTATCCAATGGTGGGCATCCGGGCTATCGTCTACGACGGCTCGTACCACCCGGTGGACTCGAGCGAGGTGGCCTTCAAGATCGCCGGCTCGCTCGCGTTCAAGAACGCCGCCCAGCAGGCCCAGCCGGTGCTTCTCGAGCCGATTATGAAGGTCGAGGTCGTCGTCCCGGACGAGTATCTGGGAGACGTGATGGGTGACCTCAGCGCGCGGCGCGGCCACATCGTGGGGATCGAGGCCCGTGCGCCGAATCAGATCGTTCGAGCCCTTGTCCCACTCGCTCATATGTTTGGCTACGCGACCGATCTGCGGTCCATGACCCAGGGACGGGGCAGCTATTCGATGGAGTTCTCACACTACCAGGAGGTTCCCGAACAGATCGCCGAGACCGTTACCGCACGGACGCGCTCCTGAGGGCAGTGCGGTCGGGACGGTACCGGGCACCGGGCGGACCGCCCAGCATCCTGCTCCCACGGGAAGGTTGGAAGAGAGGGCAGTCTGCGCCCCGGTTGGGAGACTCGGGCGCGAACACGAAGCGATCACGCGGGTCTCCGAGGGCACTCACGCCGAGGACGCGCGGAGGAGCACACGGCAAACCGTGCGCCACGCTACCATTAAGTTAAGACGTTACTGGATGAGGAGAGAGCCACTATGGCGAGGAAGCGATTTGAGCGGACGAAGCCGCATATGAACGTGGGGACGATCGGGCACATCGACCACGGGAAGACGACGCTGACGGCGGCGA
>JADGGD010000006.1 GCA_019690095.1 Chloroflexota bacterium | reverse complement strand
CGCCCATCTCCTGAACCGTCGGCCGAAAGAGCTCAGCGGCGGCGAGCGCCAGCGGGTCGCCCTCGGACGGGCGATCGTCCGGAACCCGGCGGTTTTCCTCATGGATGAGCCGCTCTCCAACCTCGACGTCAAGCTGCGCGTCCGCACCCGGGCCGAGCTGATCAAACTCCACGAGCGGCTCCGCACGACAACCATCTACGTTACCCACGATCAGCAGGAGGCCATGACCCTGGGTGATCGCATCGGGGTTCTCAACGCGGGCTGCCTGCAACAGCTCGGACGTCCTGAAACACTCTACAACCATCCGGCCAATCTGTTCGTGGCCGGCTTCATCGGGAGCCCCTCGATGAATCTCCTCGACGGCCAGCTCGTCTCGCGGGACGGCGCCCTGTACGTCGAGGGACGCGGCTACAGCCTCCAGATACCGCCCCAGCGAGCGAGCCTGATCGACCGCTATGCTGGCCGCGACGTCATCCTGGGGATTCGGCCAGAACACATCTTTGACCGCCAGGAGGTCGCCGAGGCACCTCCCGGCTCGACGGTCACGGCGATCATTGATCTGGTCGAGCCTCTCGGGAGTGAAACCATTGTGCACGCCGTGGTCGAGGGACAGCCGATCACGGCCAAGGCCCTGCCCGATACCGAGCTCCGGCGCGGCCACGTTACTGAGCTGGTCGTCGATACCCGCCATATCCACCTCTTCGACCGCGAGACCCAGCGGGCGATCACGCGCTAGAGGCCGCCTGGTTCCTGTTCCCGCCGCAGGGCGCCGGCACCGGCTCGACCGCCTCCCCCACCCGGAAGCTCCCGGCACGTGCCGCGCGAAGCACCCGGGTGGCCGCCACCTCGTACGGCGGCCATCGCCCCTCTGAATCGAGCCCGGAACAGGGGCGCGAGAGACCAATCGCGTGCCCTGCCATCACGGTAAGACCTATTCTCCGGCGAGGTGTTCGTCTGGCCTCCGGTACGCGGGCCCCCTCGCGCGTATCCATGCGGTCATGGCCGCGGATCTGCGGCGATCGCCCCATTGCCAACGGCGGGCAGAGGGGCTATCATCAGGGAGAGCGGAGTTTGTCCGTACAAATACGTCCGGGAGGCACAGTGCCGCCGCTCGAGTTCTTCTCCATCACCCTGGTCAGTGCAATCATCGCCGGCGCCCTCGGCGCGCTCCTTGGCCTCGGCGGCGGCATCATCATGGTACCGGTGCTGACCCTACTGCTCGGGGTCGACATCCGCTACGCTATTGGCGCCAGCATCGTATCGGTCATCGCCACTTCGAGCGGGGCCGCCGCCACGTACGTCCGCGACCGCATCACCAACCTGCGCATCGGCATGTTCCTCGAGATGGCGACCACGACCGGCGCGATCACCGGTGCCTACGTCGGGGGGTTAATCTCCGGGCGCGCCCTCTACATCATCTTCGGGGTGATCCTCGCCTACTCCGGCCTGATGATGTTCCGCAAGCGCCACGTCGAGATCCCAACCAGCGTGCCGGAAAGCCGCCTGGCAACTATCCTGCGGATGCACGGCTGTTACTACGATGCGGCGCTCAAGCAGTACGTGCGCTATCGCGTGGCCGGCGTCCTGCCTGCGCTCGGCCTGATGTACATCGCCGGCGTGGTCTCCGGTCTTCTCGGCATCGGGAGCGGCGCCCTGAAGGTGCCGGCGATGGACCTGGCAATGCATCTGCCGATGAAGGTCTCCAGTGCGACCAGCAATTTCATGATCGGGGTGACCGCTGCGGCCAGTGCGGGAATCTACTTCATGCGCGGGGACATCCAGGCGATCATCGCCGCACCGGTCGCTATGGGGGTGCTCATTGGCGCAACGCTGGGGACGCGTCTCCTGATGCACCTGCGCGGCACAGTCATTCGTCAGATCTTCGTGCTGGTCCTCGTGATCATCTGCGCGGAGATGCTGGGCCGCGGCCTGGGCATCCAGATTCCGTAGGAGGGGAAAAGATGGTGGAGGGGCCGCATCCGTCGACGAGGGATACCCCGGTGACCTGCGGCGAGCCGGTCGAAGAGCGCACGACGCAGATCGAGTATATCGTCAGCATCGTTCTGCGCTACGGGGTTCTGCTCAGCTTCCTGATTATCCTGATCGGCTCGCTCCTCCTGTTCCTCGAAGGCGGACGCAGCGTAACAGTTCGGCTGACCGGCACCCCGGTTCCCAATCGGCTCGACCAGGTGTTCGCCGACCTCCTGGCCCTGCGCCCACGTGCGATCATTGACCTCGGCCTCATGCTGTTGATCGCCACGCCAGTGCTCCGGGTTGCCGTGTCGGTCATCGCCTTTCTGGTCGAGGACGACCTGGTCTACACCGCCATCACCCTGTTCGTGCTGGCTGTCCTTCTGACCAGCTTCTTCCTTGGCGCGGTCGAGTAGCCGCCGCGACCTCCCCATCCCGCCCAGCGGGCTGTTCCGCGAACTGGATCTCGTAGAGCTCTCGATAGTGCCCCCCACGGGCAAGGAGCTCCGCATGGGTTCCACGCTCGATGATGCGCCCGTGATCGAGCACCAGGATCTGATCAGCATTTCGGATCGTTGAGAGACGGTGGGCGATGACGAAGACCGTCCGCCCGCGCATCACCCGGTCGAGCGCCCGCTGGATGTACATCTCTGTCTCGGTATCGACATCCGAGGTCGCCTCGTCAAGGATTAGAATCCGGGGATCGCGCAGGATAGCCCGGGCCAGTGCGATCCGCTGCCGCTGGCCCCGGCTGAGCATCGCCCCGCCTTCACCGACCTGCCAGTTGTAGCCGCCCGGCAGGCGCATGATGAAGTCGTGGGCATACGCCTCCTTTGCCGCGGCGATAATCTCCTCTTCGGTTGCGTCCAGGCGTCCATAGGCGATGTTATCGCGAATCGTGCCCGAGAAGAGGAAGGTCTCCTGCAGCACCACCGCGGTATTCTCCCGGAGCGATTTGATGGTCAGGTCACGGATGTCGTACCCGTCGATCGTCACCCGACCGGCATCAGGATCGTAGAAGCGCGGGAGCAGGTTGACCGTAGTGGTCTTGCCGGAGCCGGTGTGGCCGACCAGAGCAATGATCTGCCCCGGTTGCGCATCGATGCAGATATCCTGCAGGACTGGCTTATCCTTCTCGTAGCTGAACCAGACGTGCTCGTACCGAACGTGCCCACGGGGGGCAACCAGATCAATCGCCCCTGGCTTCTCCACCACGTCCGGCCGCTCATCGAGGAACTGGAAGATGCGCTCCGCCGCGGCGAGCGCCTGCTGGATCGTATTGTTGATCTGGATCAGATCGGCAACCGGCTGGTAGAAGGCCACGATATAGGAGGCAAAGGCGACGAGCGTTCCCAGGCTCAGCGTCCCATTCATAGTGCGTTCGGCCCCGAACCAGAAGACCAGGACCATCCCCAGCGTGCTGATCATCTGGATGACCGGCGTCGAAACCGCCTGGACTGAAGCCGTCGCCATGTTGGCGTCGAGGTTCTCCCGGTTGCGCATCTGGAACCGCTCGGTCGAGGCCCCTTCCTGGGCGAACGCTTTGGCGACGCGGACACCGGTGATGTTCTCCGCCAGGACCGCGTTCACACTCGACATCTTCTGGCGCACGGTCATATAGCGCTCGCGCAGCATCTCTGCCGAGACGTAGCTTGCCAGAGCCATCATCGGCAGTGTGCCGAAGACCAGCAGCGCAAGCTTCCAGTCCAGCACAACCATCACGACCGCGTAAGCAACCATGTTTACCAGACCAACGACGCTGTTGACCATTCCACCGGTCAGCGCCTGCTGGATGACCCCCACGTCGCTGGTCGCCCGTGAGATGATGTCTCCGGTGCCGGTCCGCTCGTAGAAGCGGAGGGAGAGCCGCTGCACGTTCTCGAAGAGGCGCTGGGCTAGCTCATAGACGAGCTGCTGAGCCGCCAGGGCGACCGCGTACCGACTGAGGTAGAGCAGACCATAGCGGGCCAGGTGCAGCATGATCAGCCCAATCGCCAGGGCGATGATCAAGCGCTCGTTCGCTGTCGGGATGAGAACATCGATGACGTAGCGCGTCGCCGCGGGAGGGATCATCTGGAGGCCAGAGGAGACCAGGATCGTGACTGTGGCAAAGACAAGATTGCGCTTCTGGTCCGCTACGATCTCACCGAGGCGGCGCAGGACTTCGCCCATACTCGTCTGGAGCGTCGGCTTCTCCCGAGCCCAGACTGCGTTAACTCCTCCTCCCCAGCGCATCAGCCAGCCACCCCGATGAGCCCGCGCGTTGTCCCATCACGCTGGAGCTGGAACTGGATCTCGTACAGCTGCTGATAGATCGGGTTCGTCGCGAGAAGTTCCTGGTGCGTTCCCCGGGCCACGATCTGGCCGTCAACCATCAGGAAGATGACATCGGCTCGCTGCACGGTAGAGAGGCGGTGAGCGATCACGATCGTCGTCCGGTCCCGCATGAGCGCATCTAACGCCTGCTGGATCAGGTAGTCCGTCCGCGTGTCAACACTACTCGTCGCCTCATCCAGGATGAGGATGCGCGGATTGATCAGGATCGCCCGAGCGATCGAGATGCGCTGACGCTGACCGCCGGAGAGACGGGTGCCGCGCTCGCCGATCTCCGTCTCGTAGCCCTTTGGAAGCTCCATGATGAAATCGTGCGCGCAGGCCGCCTTCGCCGCGGCGATCATCTCCTCCTCGGTCGCATCGGCCCGGCCGTAGCAGATGTTCTCCCGGATAGTCATATTGAAGAGGAACGGCTCCTGGAGAACGATGCCGATCTGGCTTCGGAGGGATTCCAGCGTCACATCGCGGACATCGTAGCCATCCACGAGAACACGGCCAGCAGTCACATCGTAGAAGCGCGGGATCAGGTTGGTCAGCGTCGTCTTACCCGAACCGGACGGCCCGACCAGCGCGATTGTCTGACCGGGCTCGACCTCGAAGGTGATATCGCGCAGGAGGGGGCGATCCCGTCCGTAGGAGAACCACACGTTCTCGAAGCGGATCGCGCCCTTCAGTCGCGGCAAGACCACCGCATTTGGCTTCTCGGCCACATCGAGCGGCGTGTCGAGGATCTCGAAGATGCGCTCGCCTGCCGCGAGGGCCTGCTGCCCCATCTGGGTGACCTGGGCCAGCCAGCGGACTGGCTGCCACATCAGGAGCGCGTAATTCTGAAACGCGACGAGACTGCCGATGGTCAGGTCACCGTGAATGACCCGGTACGCGCCCAGCGTGAGAATCAGCACCGAGCTCGCCATCGTGACGAACTCCTGCCCCGGATTCACGATGGCCATGTTGCGGCTCGTCTCGAGCCGCGTCGCCCGGATGTCCCGATTGACTTCATCGAATCGCTTCGCCTCGAACGGCTCCCGTCCGTAGGCCTGGATCAGCTTGATGCCGGCGACGTTCTCCTGGATCACCGTGTTCAGATCGGCCATGCGCTGCTGGACCCGGCGGAACATCGGGAAGATGCGCGACTGCTTCCGCTGATACGCGTAGATCGCGGGCGCCGCCAGCAGGGTCACCAGCGTCAACTCCCGATCGATCAGGAACAGGATCGTCAGGTTCAGGAATACGGTGACCACCATATTGACCAGACGCGCGACCCCTTGCGTCACGAAGAACTGGACCTGCGAGACGTCATTGGTCACGCGCGACATGAGCTGGCCGGTCTGGTTTCGATCGTAAAAGCTCATGGATTGGGACTGGAGATGCTGGTAGAGGACGTTCCGGAGGTCAAAGATCACGCGCTGGCCAACGTACTGCTCGAGGTAGGTCTCGAGTGCGGTAATGCCGTTCTGGACAAGCGACGAACCGACCAGACCGAGGAGGTACAGGGTGAGCAGGTGCACGCTCCCCGCGGGGACGGCTTCATCAATGATCAGCTTGATGAACCACGCCGGCCCCATCCGGAATGAAGAGAGCACCAGGATCAGCACGATATCGAGCAGGGAGAGCCACCAGTACGGCCGCACGAACTGGAGCAGTCGCAGGAGCGTACGCATGGTGGCCCTCCTCAATCAGTCGTGGAGTTCAGCTGGAGGATCGCCTGCTCGAACACCTCGAGTGCGGCAGCCAGGCGGTTCAGCTCCTCCTCCGAGAGGCGCTGCAGGGCTGCCACCAGACGGGCCCGCCGTCCTTCCTGGAGCCGCTCGATCAGCGCGGCTCCGGCCGGGGTGAGGCGGTTGATCACCCGCCGACGATCCGCCGGATCATCCTCCCGAATTACCAGACCCTGCTGGACCAGGCGGTCCACAGTCGCCGTGATGCTGGGCAGGGTGACACCGAGGTGGGCGGCCAGCTGTCCGACTGTTGCCGGCCCTTCCTGGCGGAGCAGGGCAAGGATGCGTAACTGGGCCCGCGTCAGGCTGAGCGACGTCCAGTCTTCCTGAGAGCCCGCACGCAACAGGCGGGTAATCCGCCGGAACTGGTCTGCCGTCCGCTCGACCTGTGCCTGGTGCTGCCCCTGTACGGGTACCATGAAGATTCCTTAAGTGACCATGAAAAGTTAAAGAGACACGAATAGTATAACACAGCGGGGCCAGATGTGCAGGAGCGCTAGACACACTGCGCGCCGAATGGTACACTGCCGTGCGCCACCTACCACGGCTGTCGCTGTGCGGCCGCGAGGTAGTACCGGGTCGCACGGTCAGGGTAGATTCGCGGCGGTCAAACGATCCGAGGGGAAGAGGCCGGACATGGGAGAGACGATTGGCATTGGTATTGTCGGCGCGGGCGGAATCGCGGAGCATGCGCACGTTCCCGCCTATCTGCAGCAGCCGGACGCGCGGCTGGTAGCTATCGCGGATGTTGTCCCCGAGCGCGCCCGAGCCCTGGCAGAGAAAAACGGTATTCCCCGTGCCTACGGCTCTCTCGAGGAGCTTCTCCTCGACCCCGACGTGGATGCTGTCAGCATCACCACACCAAACGCCTACCATGCGCCGACGGCGATCGCGGCGCTGGAGGCGGGCAAGCACGTCTTCTGCGAGAAGCCCCCGGCGACGACGGCGGCTGAGGTGCGCCGCATGCGGGCAGTCGCCGAGCGCGCGGGGAAAGTACTCTACTTCTGCTTCAACAATCGCTTCCGCCCGGATGTGCTCCAATTGCGCCGCTACGTCGAGGCAGGCGAGCTTGGGGAGATCTACCATGCCAAAACGGCAACCCTCCGCCGCCGCGGCGCGCCCGGTGGATGGTTTGCCAGCAAGGAGATCGCCGGGGGAGGGGCCTTGATCGACATCGGCGTCCACTGTATTGACTGGACGCTGTGGATTATGGGAAGCCCCCGTCCGGTCGAGATCTTCGGCATCACGCACTCGAAGATCAAGCGGTATGACCTGATCGAGCACCGTACCTGGTCCCCGCCGGAAGTCCGCGGTCAGGTCACGATGGACCGCGCCGTGGATGTCGAGGATATGGCCACCGCGCTGATTCGCTTCGCCACCGGCGCGACACTCTTCGTCGAGGTCAGCTGGTCGCTTAATCTCGAGCAGGATCGCGAGTACACTGAAGTCTTCGGCACTCGGGCCGGTGCCTCTTTCCGCCCGCTCCGGCTGTTCCGCGATGAGTACGGGCGTATGGTTAACCTCGAGGTGCGCCTGCCCGAGCATCCCGGGCCGAGCGGCCACGCGCGTGCCGTACGAAACTTCCTGGACGTCCTCCAGGGCAAGGCCGCTCCGGTCGTCACCCCCGAGGATGGCGTGCGGATTATGGAGATCCTGGACGGCATCTACGCCTCGGCCGAGCAGGGGCGTTCAATCACGATCCCGGATCAGGCCGCCGACGAGACGCTGACGGTCCGGCGCACCTGACCTCACGTCGCAGAGCAGATTATCATCGAGAGGCACCGTGCAGGCTGTTCCGGTCTCGACCCGGTTGGCGGGCCGGGCGCAATCCTGTAGGGCGGGGAGGAGAGGCGATGTTCCTGACCCCCGAGGTCCACGCCGCGATACCCCGTGGGCGCGTTGGGCGTCGGCTCCGAACCATCGACGGTCACATGGACGGTCGCATGGAGGAAGAACGCGTCGTCGCGCTACCCCAGACCGGTCTGAGCACGCATCCGGTCCCGACACGCGGCCTGGTCATCGCCGAATCTGCAAAAGCGCGGCGTGCTGGCGAGAATCGGGCGCGAGTTTGGCGACGAGCGTTTGCTTTATAGCTCGATTATCCTGCAAGCGAAGAAGTAGACCAGCGATAATGCACGAAAGGAGGCCAGCCCTTTGGGCTGGGCGGCGCTTCCGCGCCGCACCGTTTCTATGAAGCTTGGATTCCTGGCAACCGGCGTTCTGCGGACTCGTGTTGACTTCGCCGACCTCGTCCGCTGGGGGGCCGCACACGGCTATGCGGCGGTGGATGTGCCCGAGCAGCCGGGAGCGGTTCAGATCGTCCGCCAGGCAGGGCTGGAGCCGGCCGCAACCGGAGGACTGCCGAATCTGATCGTTGCCGATCCGGCGACGCGCGAGGCCAATATCGCCCGGGCGATCGAGCGGCTGGAGGCGGTGGCGCGCGAGGGGATCCGGATCGTTATGCTCAATCACGCGAAGGTACCAGAAGCATCCGAGGAGGAAAACTTTGAGTACGCGCGTCTCGGCTACACGCCAGTGGCCGAGCGTGCTCAACAGCTTGGCCTGAAGCTCGCGATCGAGCACTATCCCAACTACGGCCGCAACCTCGCGATCAGTCCGGCCGCCTGGCGGCGTCTTTTCGAGCTGGTCCCCATCCCAAGCCTCGGCCTCTGCTTTGATCCATCGCACCTGGTCTTCCTCGGTATCGACTACCTGCGCGCGATCCGCGAGTTCGGAAGCCGCATTCATTACGCCCACGCCAAGGACACGGAGATTATCCCCGAGGGGCTGTACCAGCTGGGGATCCTGGCCGGGCCGCAGTTCGGCCGAAAAGCCGTCGGCCAGCCCGGCTGGTGGCGCTATACCCTGCCGGGCTACGGGGAGGTTCACTGGGGCAAGTATATCGGCGCCTTGCTCGAAGTCGGCTATAATGGTATCCTCTCGGTTGAACACGAGGATGATCTCTGGGGCTGGCGCGACGATCCGGAGCGTGCAAAGGAAGGGCTGATCGTCGCTCGCACGTTTCTCTCCCAGTATCTGCCGTCCTAGCCCCCCGAGAAGAGACTGCTGTCAGACGACCGGGATATCCGGCCATCTGGCCGCCCCGAGCGACGTGCGTGGGATCAGGGGACAGTGAGTACAACCGCGACGATCACGGTTGAGCCGGTGCGGACGCGCCGCGATTACGACGCGTTCATCACCCTGCCCTGGCAGGTCCCGTGCGACCGTCCCATGGTGCGGCCCATGCGCGAGTTCGAGCGGCACCTCTTCGATCGTGGACGACGGTTTCGAGGGCGATTCTCTCTGACCGCCTACCTTGACCGCCTCCTCCTGGGACCAGAGAACCCCTTCTACGAGCACGGCGATCTCGAGATGTTCCTGGCGCGCGACGGCGACCGACCCGTCGCGCGGATTGCGGCTATCCAGAACCGCGCGCACAATGAGCACAACCATGACACAGTCGGTTTCTTCGGCTTCTACCAGTGCATCGATCCGGGCCCGGCCGGTCAGGCCGCGACCAGCGCGCTCGTCCGCGCCGCGGGCGACTGGCTGCGGGCGCGGGGCCTGACCACGCTGCGCGGTCCGTTCAATCCGACGATCAATGACGAGTGCGGCATCTGGACCGATGGAGAGACCTATCCGTCATTCCTGATGCCCTCCAATCCGCGCTATTATGCGGATCACCTGCGGGCCGCCGGCCTGGAGCCCGTCAAGACCCTGCGGGTCTACCGCCTCGATCTGGTGAACATCCCCCGGGATGCCTGGGCACGCTGGGAGCGAATCGCCGCGCGCATTCAGCGATCAACGGGCGTGATTCTGCGGGGTGCTAACTTCCAGGATCTTGACCGGGAGGTCCAGTCCTTTCTGGCAATTTACAACGCGGCCGAGGCCCTGGCGAACGGCCTCCTCTTCGCGCCCATGAGCTTCGCCGAGCTCCGCTCGATGGCGGAGCTGTTCCGATCGCTCATCAACCCCGAGCTGATTCGGGCGGCTGAGGTAGTGGAAAACGGGATGCGCCGGGTGGTTGGCGCCGCGATCACGGTGCCCGATCTGAACGAGATCCTCCGGCACACCGGCGGTCAGCTCCTTCACCCGCATCTGATCTGGAGCCTCCTGCGGATGAAGCTCGGCAGGCCAACCGATCGGGTCCGGATCGCCTTCCTGGGGGTCCTGCCCGAGTACCGGCATACCCCGGTCTCAGTTCTCCTCCTGTTCGACTCGATTCGCACGGCAATCGCCTACGGCGCGAAAGAGGCCGAGGGCTCCTGGATCGCCGAGGACAACCTCGCGATGGTCCGCCCCCTCGAGGAACACCGCTTCAAATTAACGGACCGGTATGTGATCTTCGAGCGCTCGCTGGATCCGTGATGTCTCGCGTGCTCCGTCTCTTCATTCGCGCAGTCTGTCTGCGGTGCCCGTACTGCGGCGGAGGGAAGATCTTCTCCTCCTGGTTCAGCCTCAAGCCGAGTTGCCCAACCTGCAGCCTGGTGTTCCAGCGCGGGGAAGACGGCTACTTCCTCGGCGCCTGGATGATCAATCTGATCATCAGCGAGTCCATCCCCGTCCTGGGCATCCTTGCCGCCTTCCTGGCAACCTATCCATCCCCGCCATCGCTTCTCCTGGAGATCGGCGGTGCTCTTGGAGCGATCGCCCTCCCCCTGCTCTTTTATCCGTTCTCGCGGACCCTCTGGATCGCTCTCGATCTGAGCATCCGCCCCGTCAGCCCCGATGAGCTTATCCACCACCGGGGGCCGGATACCGGCGAGCTTCGAACCGAGCCTTGCAACGACGGCCAGGCCTCTCTACCATGAAAGCCAGCCGATCGATAGCGATCAGGTCTGGCATCTGCCGGAAGATCCTCAGCGATGGTTCAAGGAGGATGCCGTGCGCCGAGTGCTTTTCTTCGATGCGTTCGCCAGCCCGGAGGAGGTCGCCCAGGAGAGTGTCGCCTCACTACGCTCGACGCCGGGTGTTCGCTCGGTCGAAGTGTTCTCGGCGGTCGATGGCGCGCCCCGCTACTGCGCGATGCTGGACACCGATGATGCCCATGACGCCGAGGTCCAGCAGAGAATCACCGCCCTGCTCAACGAGTACGCCGGCTATATCAGTAACGTCTCCCACCGCGTTCTCCGCCGGATCGGCTGAGCCGCATCAGACGTAGTTGATCCCGTACCAGAGAGCGGGGAGCGGAAGCGCCCGGGCGAGATCCGCGGCAAGGGCAGGGGAGCCCTCCGGCTGGACTGCCTCTCCCTCCGGATCGCCAAACAGGTAGCGGGCCAGTGTACCGAGATCAGCCAGGCGCAGACTCGCCGGCCCGCACTGGATTGTGAAGCCACCCGTGGGGCTTCCTGGCGGGCTGTCCGCCGCAAAGTGCAGGGCACGCACGGCCGCTGTACCGAGACGGCCAGCCAGAAGCGGGCGGCAGCGCTCCATGAGGCCGGGGAAGTTAATGACCCGCAGGGTTCCCCAGGAGGGGACCAGTGTCCCCGCAAGACCTAGCATCTCCAGTCGGGCCCGGAGGATCGCGTCGGTCCCAAGTACGTGGATACCTATCGCCTCCACCTGGTAGTGGGTCCGAAGCGCCAGGAGGGCCCTTGCGATCGCCGCACGGTCGCCCGCGTACTCCACGACCCGTGCCAGGAAGCGGTCGGAGGGTGTCCGCTGCATCTCCGCGGGAGGATGGACGATCAGGTAAGCCAGGAGTGTCGCCCCGGCGAAGATCCCCCAGAACTCGGCGCGGCGAGCCATGACGACCTGCGACGCAAACGCCTTTTCCCAGTCCTCACGCGGGCGCAGGAAGCGCACCGGCTCCTGCTCATAGAGCGCCTGTAAAGACGGGATCCAGCCGGCATCGAGCGGGCGCAGGGCCACCTCGTCCCCGAACCGCGGATGCGCCCGTGCGGCCTCCTCCGCAGTCAGGAGGAAATACAGGTCTCGACCCACGCGGCGACAGCCCACGCGGGTGTACAGCCCTCGGCTGCCAGAGACAAGCATGATGTCAACGCCGTCCGCTGCTGCCTTGTCACAGCAGTCCTGGAAGAGGCGCGACGCGAAGCCGCGCCCGCGGTAGGCGGGATAGGTCGCGACGGAGCCGATGCAGGCGACGTCAATACGGCAGCCCAGAAGTGACGCCGGCCGCTCAACCATCCCCACGTGGCTGACAACCCGCCCGTCCTCCACGATGACCCGCAGGTTCTGCTGGTTCTCCGGGCAAAAGAGTTGCGGATACTGCTGAAACATGCCCGGGCGGAAAACCGAGTCCACCAGCTCCTCCAGCTGCCCCCACTCATCGGAGCGGAGCGGACGCGGACCTTCGGCCATCTCTCCCTCCTTGCGCATCCTGCTGTGACTTCCCCGAGCCACCGGAGCTCGGCGCGCCGAATTTTTACTTCTTACGGTATTTCCTCTACCACCCACGACGATAGTGGGGAACAATCACCACGACAGTGGAGAGCAATGTCGAGATCATCACGTTCCGCCGGCCGCCAGGCCCCTGCTAGCCGCCGCCCTCGAACGGAAGAACCAACTGATGGGGCCAGTCTCGCGCACCGGATCGGTCGCGCCCTTGGACAGCTGATCCAGAAGGCGACTGCCACGGCCCTGCCGCCAGCGACCGACCCGGAACCGGTGCCATCTCAGAAGCGGCCGAGACCCGCGACCAGGAGGCGGCCGTCGCGGCCGCCCGCCGGGGCGCTGACGGATGGTCCGCCCTCACCGCCAACCAGCAGTGAACAAACGGATCGCACTTCCACCGCGCGGAATATCCCCGACCACAGCACCCCACGTCGGTCGCCTGCCCGATCACCAGGACGACACGCCGTTCCGGAGCCCCGGACCGGCACCGCACCCGTCCACGGCTCTTCCGAAGCCCCCTCCGGACCGGCTGCGACCGAGAATGATCCGCCCCTGCCACGTCCCCGTCTGACCGGCGCCGCGCGCCGCTATGCCGCCATCATCGAACAAACCCTTGCCGAGTTCGGCGCGCCGGTCCGGGTTGTCCATGCCGAGGTCGGCCCGATGCTGATTCGCCTGGGCATCGTCCCCGGTTATGTCGACCGGCGTGTCCGCGGCCAGGATGCACCCCGGCGCGAGCGCGTCCGCGCCGCGAAGGTCGTGTCGCGCCAGAACGATCTTGCCCTGGCCCTAGGCGTCTCCTCCCTGCGCATTGAGGCGCCGGTGCCGGGCAAGCCCTATATTGGCATCGAGGTCCCCAACCCGCACCCTCGGCCAGTGCTCCTGCCCCCCTTGCTTGCGGAGCCAGAGTTCACTACCCTGGCCGAGCACGGCATTCTCCCGCTCGCTCTCGGCCGCGACGTGGCCGGCCGCCCCATCGTCGCCGACCTCGCGCGGCTCCCGCATCTCCTGATCGCGGGCGCGACCGGGGCAGGGAAGTCGGTTGCTATGAACGCCCTGCTCGGCACCCTCCTCCGAACCCGCGGCCGCGACGCCCTCCGGGTGATCGTGATCGATCCCAAGCGGGTCGAGTTTACCTGGTTGGAGGATGTCCCCCACTTGCTGGCGCCGGTGGTCACCGATCCGGAGCAGGCGGTCGAGGTCCTGGGCAAGGTCGAGACCGAGATGGCCTACCGGTATGATCTCCTGGCCGACGCCCGCGTCCGCAATCTCCTCGCCTACAACGCCCGGGCCGATCGGACCTCCCGACCGGCGCTGCCGGCGCTGGTTGTGATCGTGGACGAGCTTGCTGATCTCATGATGCTCGCACCGGACGATGTCGAGCGCTCCATCTGCCGCCTCGCCCAGCTCGGACGCGCCGCCGGGATTCACCTCGTCATCGCGACCCAGCGGCCGTCCGTGGATGTCGTGACCGGTCTGATCAAGGCCAACCTGCCAGCCCGCCTGGCGTTCGCAGTCTCCTCGCTCGTCGACTCACGAACGATCCTCGACGCGCCCGGAGCAGAACGCCTCCTCGGCCGCGGCGACTTCCTCTACCTGGCACCGGATGCCCTTCGGCCGGTACGCGGCCAGGGGGCACTGGCCCGCGATGCCTGGCTGAAACAGACCGTCGCCGCAGCGCGCGCCGCGGCAGACGGAGGGCCAGACCATCACGCGGAGCGCTTCGCCCGCCTCCCATCAGCGGCCCGGATCGCCGAGGACCGGCTGTACGCGGCAGCCCGTGAACTGGCCGCGCAATATCCAGGGCTCTCGACCAGTTTCCTCCAGCGAAAGCTCCGCGTGGGTTTTGCCAGGGCCGAGGCTCTGATCGAGCGCCTGCGGGCAGATGGTCTCATTGCAGACCCGGAGCTGGATGACGGGTAGCATCCCGACGAATCCAGACGGTCACCGCACCAGGTGCGGCGCCGGATGCTGGTCCCAGTACGCATCGATATCGCGCTGCCAGCCGCTCGGGACCTCTCCGGCCAGGAGGTCATCGATCCGCACGGCGCGCCCGGACCACGACGACTCGTAGATCGCTTCCACCAGCGCCAGTGTGCGCAGGCCATCCCACCCATCCACCTCGGGCTTGCGCCCGCGCTCGATGGCGTCAAGGAAATCCCAGATCTCGATCGCGAAATGGTCAGTGACACCATTCGGAAAGAGCTGCTGGACCCGCTCTGGCCCGATCTCCCGGCGATGGCGCGCCTGCAGCTCCTCCATCGAGAGATAGGTCCCGTCGCGGCGGCGGAGCTCCCCCGGCCCCATGAACTGATGATAGACGACGAAGCGATTGGAGTAGCCGGTATCTTCGATTGAGCCCTCTGAACCGTTGATCACGCAATCGCGCGTCTCCTTGCCGGCGACGGCAAAGGACCAGCACCAGGTTCCGATCACCCCGCTCTTGAAGCTAAACAGTGCCATGACGGTGTTTTCCCGCTCGTGAGCAATCCCTTCGCGCGCGACGACCGGCGCTCCATCGCGATAGGCCCGGACCTCAGCATATACCTGCTCCGGCTCGCCGTAGAAATAGCGGATAGTATCGAGGAAGTGGAAACCCGAGTCGATAACACCGGCGCCGCCTCCCATCTCGCGGTTGTACCGCCAGACCATCGCGGGGGAGAGCTGCTCCGGCGCTCGCGGCGGACGCCACTGGGTGTAGTTCGCGAAGAATGTCCGTACCTCGCCGATCAAATGCGCCTCATTCAACGCCCACGCGACAGCACGCTGGCCCGGCATCCGGCGGTGCGGGACGGCCACGGCAAGCACCTTGCCCGCCCGATCGGCCGCCTCGGCCAGGGCCCGACCGGTCTTGAGCGTTACCGTGTAAGGCTTCTCGACCAGAACGTGAAGACCGGCCTCGAGACAGGCTATGCCGACAACATGGTGCAGTCCGTGCGGCAGACAGATATCGACGGCGTCAATCGGTGCCTTGCAGACCATCTCCTCCCAGTCCCGGTAGATCACCGGCTGCGCGCCCTGCTGCTCGCGCGCGTGCGCGGCCACGGCCTGGGCATTCTCCTCGACGGTGTCACAGACGGCCGTGACCTCAAAGTTGTCGAGACCGGCCCGCTTCAGAATCGTCATGCCCGTGATGTGGCGCGAACGGGCTATGCCCCCACAACCAATGATGCCGAGGCGGATCTTCTCTGCCACTCCGCGTTCCTCCTGATCTCGGATCGCCGGCCGGGCGGCCCCGCGTTGCGGCCGCCCGGGCCCGTCCTCCGTATGATAGACCAGGAGCCGTGACGGGTACAGGCATTCCGTACCGAGATACGCACCGCTCGGCCAGGCGAAATCAAGGCAGGAGACAGATCGCTCGCATCCGGCCCGCCTCCGTGCACACGGATAGAGGCGATCGATCCCCTGACCATCAGACCGGTGCCCGGGAAGAGATACCTGCGGACGGGAACACGGCAGGCAGATTGGCCGTCCGACTGCTGCCCGCCCGGGAGTACAGGACAGACCACTGCCTGCCGTCTGATCTAGGCGGCCCGCACTGCAGGCTGGAAGGAGCGCGCCAGCGCGAGCAGCTCAAGACCGGTGCGCGGATCTCGCTCTCGTCGCAGTTCACCCGCAAGAGGCGTCAGAAAGACTTCAAGGGTGGGATATACCGTCCCCTCGCTCAGGTGTCCGCTGTACGTGCGCGCGGCGGCATCGCTGACCGCCGCGTGCAGGTGCAGCTGCGGGTGCCCGTTGCCGTACGCGATGCTTCCGAGGAGGCTCACGACCTCGACCTGATGGTCCAGGTCGTGCGGCTGATAGGCGTTTGCATCGGCATCAAAGTAGCAGAGGCGCACCCGGCTGAACGCGCCGAACCCGACGAGGTAGCCGCCGCGGATGTTCTCGTGCGCGGCGAAGGCCCGCAACGTCGATGCCACCTTCTCGCCGGGGTCAAGCCGCAGGACGTACCGATCACCGAATCGCTCGAACTCCATCTGCCCCTCCCCCTATTACTCTGCAGAATCGGGAGAGGCGACACGGCAAGAGCGATGCCCTCCGGGAAAGGTCACTCAGAGACGGCCATTCACCTCAGCGTCGGCCACCCCGCGGCGGCGGTGCGGCCCGGCGCTTCGCCGCGAGGAGGCGCGTGGTCGGTGGTCCGGCCGCCGCCACTGCACTGCCGCTCGCGGAGGGACGGCGAACGGGCGCCGGTGGATGCCGGGCAGCCGGCGGTGTCTGGAGACGAAGCACCGGCCGCGGCGCCGGTCGGCTTGCCCGGCGGACGGCCGCGAGGCGTATGGCCAGCTGGGTCGCCGGTCCAGTCGTGCCGAGCCAGCGGCCGCGCACCCGCTCCAGGATCGGCGCCAGATCGGCCGGGGCGAAGCGCAGTCGCCGGATCGCCACATCAAGAATGAACACCGGAATCAGAAGGGCGATCAGGTCCGGCCAAACCGGGCGCGCGGCATCGGCCGGCCGCAGGTTGTGGTCGAAGCTCTCGGCTGGACGAGTGAGGACTCGTCCTCCAGTCGCCCCGGCAAGCTGGCGGAGAAAGCCCGTATCAGTCAGGAGACCGCCGAACTCCGGCGAATACGGAACCGTGAAGCCAGCGGTCTGGGTAGCGGTGGTGGATTGATCAGCGGTCTTCTGGCTGACCTGGACGAGATAAGCCCCCTGCGTGGGGGCCGGCACATCGGCCGCGTACTGGCCTGGCGCTACCTGCTCCAGCTCCACTGTCCGCACGCCGCCCGTCGGATCCGCCACCCGCGCTGTCGTCGTGGCGTCGTTGATATACTGGCCGTCGCTCCCGACCGCATCGACAACGATGTGGGCCTGTCCATTCGCGACCGTCGTCCGCACCTGGAGATTCTGGCTCTGCGGCGCGGGCACCGTCCACTTGAAGACCTGCGCCCAGAAGCGGCTGAACGCATCCCACGTCACCCACGACGCGGACCACCGGGCTGTCACGTCCGAGGTGAACGCAACGGCGCGTCCAAGCCCGAACTGCCACTGGGCGAGGATCGGATCGTGCTCGGGGGATTCCAGGCCCACTACAGCCGCGGGCTTTGGCGTCGTCGCGACGTAGCCGTAGAGCGGCGGGATCCGGGTAATGCCTGCAAGAATGGGTGTCTGGTCGACGGTAGTAGGAATAAAGGTCTCCTCAGTCACCGCTGCCCGCGCGACCTCGGTCGTCTCCGTCAGGACAAAGCGCGGCACATCCAGGGGATTGCTCGCATCGTAGAAGCGTCCGCGGCCCCAGTCAGCCAGGTTCTGGAGGAGATTAACGTCGGCATCGGTCCCGATGGCGATCGTTGAGAGGGTAATCCCCTGCGCACGCATCTTCGCCGTCAGGCCCGCGTAGTCGCCGGATGGGGAGAGGCCGTCGGTCATCAGCAGGATGTGCTTGACCTTCGCCGGTCGGTTGACGATATCGTTATAGGCAAGCTGAAGGGCGGGGAAGATCTCCGTGCCGCCCCCGGCCTCCAGCCGCGAGATCGCCGATTGAAGCGCCGGACGGTCGGTCAGAAAGGCAGTGGGGTAAATCCAGCGCGGCTGCTCGTCAAAGGCGATGATGCCCACCTGATCATGGTCGGCCAGCTCGTTCACTGCGCCGAGCGCCGCCTCCCGCGCGAGATCAATCTTCGTCGCGCCGGGCGGCCCCTCACTCATGCTGCCGGAGGTGTCAATGACCAGGATCAGCACCACGTTCGCCCGCGCCTGGCGGCCGCGCACGTCCATGGAAACCGGCAGTGCTTCCTCAAGCGACGTCCGGGCATAGCCGCCCACGCCAAAGCTCCGATCGCCGCCGATGACCACCAGTCCACCGCCAAAATCCTGGACGTACGACCGCAGGGCGATCAGGCCATCCGGACCGATCCGGGTCGCCGGCACATTCACCAGCCCGACCGCATCGTACTGGCGCAGGCTTGCCACATCGCCGCCGAGGATAGACGGTGATTCGACATCCGTGGTCAAACCCGCCGCCTCCAGTGCCTTCGAGAGGTAGCGGGCATCGCCCGGATCGCCCTCGACCAGGAGGATCCGCGGCGGCCCTGCCACCTGAAACGTGGCGTAGCCAACGTTGTTTTCGGGCAGCGTATCCCGCCCCGGTTCTACGACGACAGACAGCGTGTGCTCGCCCGGGGGCAGGGGATCATGGCTGACAAGCAGGCTGTTGTCGCCGACGTGCAGGTCAAAGGTCTGGGTCGCATCAAGTCGCTGATCGATCAGGAAGCGCACCCGCGCCGAGGTTTCAACCGTCGAGCTGAGGGTCAGATTGATGGTAAAGCGCTCGCCTTTGTGGATCGCTGAAGGTACATCGAGCCGCCGAACCGCAACTTCCGGCCCGGCGCTGGCTCCGAGCGGAACCACATCGATGGGGATGCCCGCCGCGCGGAGTGCCGGGAGCTCGTCCATCGCGTTCTCCAGGTTCTGGTTGCCATCGCTCAACAGAACGATCCGCCGTGAGCCTCCCTGGGGAAGCACTCCCTGGGCCAGGCGCAATGCCGCCGCGATATCGGTGTGGCTTTGATCAAGGTGGGCATCCAGGGCAATCGGCCCCGCCGCCTGACTCAGCCCCTGCTCAACCGCCGCATCGCCCGCGAATGAGATCACCGCCGCCCGATCTCCTGGATGCCGCTGCTGGATCGCCTGCTCAATCCACGCGATGGCCCGCTGCTGCTCCGACGCGGAAACGCTCGCTGAGCGATCCACGAGGAAGACCGTCGAGAGCGTGTCTGTTCCGGTCCAGACGAGTGGCTCGGCAAGTGCCGCGACGAGCAGGATGAAACCGATAGAGCGTACCGCCAGCAGGGCCAGGCGGCGGACCGAGCTACGCGCGCGGCGGCTCCGACGATCAATCAGGACAAAGACGACCAGCAGACCGAGGAGCAGGAGCGCTTCCGGCCGCGCGAACTCAAACTCCATCGGACCCTGCCTTCACCCTAGCCTCCCCACTCTCGGGGATCTCTGCTTCGAGCGGCAATGCGCGCTCCTGTCATCGCCGATGGAACCACCACCATTCGACGATCATGATCGGCACCCCCAGGAGGAGAAGCCACGACGCGTACTCGTGAATCACCGGTGTGGGCCGGGCTGCTGACAGGCCTCCTGGCGCATCATGGTCAGTCAGACGGGCCCGGTTCCGGAGATCCGATTCCTCCGGCGCGAACAGGTCAACTGCGAATTGATCGGTCTGGACCGCCTGCGCTCCGATGTATTCGGTCGCCCGGTAGAGGCCAACCAGATCGGTATTCGTGAACCGAACAACCTGATCTGAGGGAACAATCGTCCAGTGTGCCCCGCCGGGGCCGTCGACCACGACCCGCTCGACCCCCGGACGCGGCTGGATCACTGCGGCCGCCCCCGGCGCCAGCGACGCCGCCTGGGCAACTGTCGGCGGAATCAGAAATCGCATGAAGTTCGTGATCATAACAGGGAACGAGGCCGAGAGGGGAAGATTGGACTGTCGCAGATCGAACGTCAGCCCGATCAGCCGCCTCCCCCCATTATCACCGATAAAGCCGAGCGGCACACTGTTCGACTCGATCAGGGGATGCGCCCAGTCCGGCAGCTTCACGTTCGTGGCGCGGGCGATCTGAATCGAGCGAAGGTCCACGTAGGCGAGCGTGGGATCATCATTACGCCAGAGTGTAATCGGCGGCGCACGCACAATCCCCTCAGTAGGCAGCCATGGAGCATCTGACGGGTCCACAATGAGCGCGTTCTTCGGCGGCGGGCGGTCTGGGGTATACCCGTCGAAGACGATCACCCCGTAGGGGCTGGTATCGACTGCAGGATAGCTGCGCGGTGAGACCTGGTAGATGCTCAGGCCGGGGATCGACTGGAGCGCCTTCTGAAGGAAGAGGTTCCCGCGCGTTACCAGCAGGACCGGCGTCGTGGGCCGAGCAGACCGCACCAGGACGGCAGTATCATCGGCGGCGAGGGCGTCCGGCTGATCAATGTGCAGCTGGATGACGCGCGCGTCCGGCGGCAGGTCATCAAAGACGAGCTGACGCGATCCATTCGGCGGGAGGGTCACCGGACGCGTCTCGATCGTCGTGCCATCGGCGCTCAGGGTCAGGGTCACCCGGGCTGGCTGGTCGTCAAAGTTCTGAACTCGGGCGAACACCTGCCGGCTGTCGGTCAGCACGCCGGTCTCTCCACTCGAGCGCGTTGCCAGGGCAGTGATGGCACGATTGCCAACATCTGTCCCGACCCGGTGAAACCGCAGATTCAGATCCCCCAGGCTGTCCCATTCTGATGGATGGGGATAGGCACCGTCAGAGAAGACGTGAATTGTCGGGGCTCCCCCTGGACCGCTCCGCGCGCGTGCCAGGGCGCCGGCGATGCGCAGAGCGGCATCCATCGCAGCACCGGCCGCGTCGGTCGGCCGCAGGGCGTCGAGGCCACGCTCCAGGGCCGATCGATCCGTCGTCTCCGGCACCACAACCTGTGCTGTCGCCCCGGCAGCGATGACGGCTGCGCTTGTCCCGTCCGGCAGGCTGTCCACCAGCTCCCGCGCCTCCTGGAGGGCATTCTCGAAGCGGCTGGGCTGGACATCTGTCGCCCGCATGCTCGCGGATGTATCGATAATGAGCGCGACGAAGCGCGTGGCGGGCGCGGGGACCTCAATAGACGGCCGCGCCAGCGCCAGCGTGAGCGCGGCCAGCAGAACTAGCTGCAGCACAAGCAGGACACTCCACCGGAGCTTCTGCCAGGGCTCGTGCGCGGCAAGATCGCGGCGCAGGGTCTCCCACAGGAGCGCACTGGAGACCTCGCGCCGCGTCCGCCGGACCTTGAGCAGGTAAAAGAGGATGACAACCGGCAGGGAGAGACCGAAGAGCAGAGCCAGTGGAGCGAGGAAGGTCATGCCAGGACCCCCTGCGTGCGCATCACCCCGAGAATGGTCCGCTCGAGGTCATCATCCGATCGGACGCGTAGATAGCGCGCGCCGCGCTCGCGGCACAGGTGGTCCAGGTGCTCCAGCCACTCGGCAAGGCGCTGACGGTAGCGCGCGATCGTGGCGAGATCCAGGCTCACTTCGATAACCTGACCGGTCTCGCAGTCAACCAGCTCGACATCCTCGGCCGGTTCCGGCGCGAGGTCATCAGGCGCGAGCAGATGAATGACTACCGCCTCGTGTCGTGCCGTGGCCAGGCGGCGCAGGCCCGCCTCGGCAGTCGGGCTCAGGAGATCGCTCAACAAGACGAGAAGCCCCGGCTGCTGAACGCGGTCAAGGTAGCTTCCGATCGCCGCAGCGAAATCCGTTCCCCGGGCCGAGGGAGCATTGGCCAGTGCCGCAAGCGCCGCCGCACGCTGGGGCCGGCCCCAGAATGGCCCGGCCAGCCCGACCGTTCGATCGGCCAGGAAGCCGATCTGGAGGCGATCATATCCCCTCAGGGCAACGCAGGACAGGGCACCTGCGATCTCGAGTGCCTTTCGCCGCTTGCTCGGCGCTCCCCAATCCATGGAGCGGCTCACATCGATCAGCAGGTGCACGGTCAGGATCTGCTCGGCCTCGTAGAGCCGAACGAACAATTCGTCAGTCCGTCCGTAGACACTCCAGTCGATCTGCCGCAGGTCATCACCGGGCGCGTATGCCCGAAAATCTACGAACTGGAGCGAGCTTCCCCGCAGTGCGCTGCGCCGCTCCCCCTGTCCGTCTCGCGCCAGGCGGCGCCGACTTACCAGCGTAAGCCGCTCCAGCCGGCGCTCGAGCGAGGGGGAAAGGGCCAGTACCTCAGATACGGTCATCATCCCCTCTCCAGGATATCCAGCCCGCCCCGCGTTCCCCGCACTGGTACACCACCGTCGCCTCACACCTCCGGGGTTGCCGCCAGGATCGCATCGATGATCTGATCGGAGCTGACCCCTTCGGCATCGGCCTCGAAGTTGAGAATAATCCGGTGTCGGAGGGCCGGATGAGCCGCCGCCCGCACATCAGCGAAGGCCACGTTCAGCCGACCTTCCAGCAGGGCCCGGATCTTCCCTGCCAGCACCAGCGCCTGCACCCCCCGCGGGCTGGCTCCATAGCGCACGAACCGGCGCACCGCCGGCGGGCTGTCCGGCGCATCGGGGTGGCTGTTCTGGACAATGTGCGCAGCGTACCGCAGGACCGGCGTCGCGACCGGCAGTTCACGGGCAAGCGCCGTCATTCGGAGTACCATCGGCCCGTCGGCGACCGGCGAGACTGCTGGCGTCGGCGCGCCGGTGGTCCGTGCGGCGATATCCACGAGGTCGTCGAGTGATGGATAGCGGACAGTGAGCTTGAAGAAGAAGCGGTCGAGCTGTGCCTCCGGGAGGGGATAGGTTCCCTCCATCTCGATCGGATTCTGGGTGGCCAGGACGAGGAAGGGTTCCGGCAACGGGTAGCTCACCCGTGCGACCGTTACCCGGTGCTCCTGCATCGCTTCCAGGAGAGCAGCCTGGGTCTTCGGCGTCGCCCGGTTCACCTCATCAGCGAGGATGAGGTGGGCGAAGATAGGCCCCGGCTGGAACTGGAATGTCTTGTGCCCCGCCGCATCCTCGACGATGATGGTAGTGCCGGTGATATCGGCAGGCATCAGGTCCGGCGTGAACTGGATTCGGCTGAAGTCAAGCCGGAGGACCCCACCGAGCGTGCGCACGAGCATAGTCTTCCCAAGACCGGGTGCCCCCTCGAGCAGAACGTGCCCACCAGCGAGCACCGCGATCAGAACCCCCCGAACAACCTCCTGCTGTCCGACGATAACCGCGGCCAGCGCTTCTTCGATCTCCCGCGCTCGCGCGCGGAACTCATCCGGCGTCAGATCCAGATCCTCGTTCATCGTCCCTTATCTTCGTGCAGTCAGTCCCGTTCCGCGGCACGGGGAGAAAACCCGGAGACAGTTCTGGAGATACACCGACACGTCGGCCCCAATCAGCGATCAGGGCGCGGCAAGCGAATCAAAATACTGCTTGACGACCTGTTTGAGGTCAGTCGGCACCATGTTTCCATCAATAGCCTGGAGCGCCTGCTGTCGATAGGTCGGCAGGACCGCACGATAATCAACCCGGGCGGTCCCGCCCGCGCCGGTCTGGAGCTGGTCCGACAGCCCGACCGTTCCGGAATCAGGCAGTTGATCGGTCGGCACAGTGACCTCCCGCTGGGCCAGCCCCTCGAGGTCGTGCGGGTTACCCAGGTGGTCGGCACTGCCGGTGCCAATGCCACCGCCCTGCTGCCCCCCCTGCTGGCTTCCCTGGTCAGGTTGCCCCGATCCAATGGCCTGGCCGGTATCCGAACTCTGGCCCTGGGACGAGGATGTGCCACTGCCAGCGGCCGAGTCGGGTGAGGAGAGCAGCGTGCTGAGCTGCGGCGCCGCCGCCTGCGCGGCCTGGGAGATCGCCTGCTGGCTTGCCTGGACTTGCGATCGCGCCTGAGCCACATCGCGCTGGGCCTGGGCCGCCTGGCCGAGCTGTCGAATGGCCTCTGCCGCCTTCTCCACACCGGAGGAGTCCCCCGTGCGCACCGCGCTGGCCGCCTGCTGCAGCTCCTGGGCCGCCGCGGTATCCGACCCGCGCGCCGCGTTACTCGCCGCCTGGAGCGCACTGGCCAGCTCATTTCGCTGTTCCGGCGTCAGGCTGCCCAGCTGGCTGGCAATCCGGCTCATTGCAGCGGCGGCCCCGGCTGGATCCTGCTGGTCGAGTGCCGCAGAGACCATGCGGGTCGTGGCGGCATTGTTCAAGGCATCCGAGATGCGAGCAAGGGTCAGCGATGCATCCTCGCCGGTCTGGGGCGACAGTGCCGCGATCGCCTGATCCGCACGAACCAGATCATTCGAGGCACGTGCGGCCTGACCGCTGTCGCGGCGCAGGTCCGCGGCCGCCTGGCGGAGGCGGTCCGCCACCTCCTGGCGGGTAGTCAGATCAAGTGTATCCGGGGCGCTGTTCAGGTGATTCGCCACGCTCTCCAGACGGTCTGCCTCGGTGCGGGTCACCTGGGCCACCTGCGAGGATGGGGTCCGAAGCCCGGGAACGGACGACCACGGGATAAGCCATGGGAGGGCGGCAAGCACCAGGGCGCCAGCCGCCAGGGCCAGAGACCGCCGCGAGATCCGCAGTGGGTACACCAGAGACGGTCGAAACCCCCTCAGGTGCGCTACTGCATCGGCCATCTGCTGCTCGGCCAGGGGAGAGATCGCGCTGCGCGCGGCCAACTCCAGCGCCGTCGTCACGCGCTCGCCCAGGCCGAGCCGACGGTCAATCTCCAGCGCCACCCGGAGATCCGGAGCTGGCTGGAGCCATCCGACCACTGCCGCGGCGACCAGCGCCACGAGGATTAGCGAGCCAGCCAGACCGGGGCCGGCTCCCAACCCGAGCAGCTGGGCTGCAAGTCCAGCACTGGCTGCCAGGAGCGCGCCGACCGTCAAGCCCCGCATGCCGAACGCGACTGCTTCCGCCCGGCGCCGCGCCAGCGCGAACTCGATCACGCTCGCCCGGAGCTGCCGCCGCGGATCACCCCGCGACCGCATCCGCATCCTCATCGCCCCTCCCCACCAGATCGCCGCAGCCGCCACGTCTTCACTGGATGCAGCGGCTCGACAATGACGCTGGCCAGCCACACCAGAACTAACGCCACAACCAGGTAGAGCAGTACATCAGCCACCCACATGGGAGCGGTCGTCTTGCCAATTGCCAGAGCCCGGCGCGGAGACAGGAGATCTGCGAGCGCCGTGCCGGCGAGGCTGTTCGCAAGCCGCGATTGGGCGGACAGGAGCGCCACCAGCGGGTCCACCGCCAGGAGCGTACTCGCCGGTGCGCGCAGACCGGCGAGTGCGAGCGCGGCGCCCCCCATCAGCGGACCGACCAACATCGTTCCAAGGACGAGATAGCTGCTGACCAGCGCCGCTACTTCGGTCGCCGCCGCCGCCGAGCAGACCAGCGCTACCGCGACGATAAGAACAATCGTCGCCAGGAGGACCAGACCTCCCGCGATCGCCTCCTGGCTCGCAAGACCGCCGACCAGCCAGGCAAAGGAGAGCGAGGGCGAGCCGCCAGCCAGGACGAGCAGGAGCGGAACCAGACCGGCGCACAGCTTGGCCAGCACGACCGCATCCGAGCGACTGGCATCAGCCAGCAGGCGGTCCAGCCGCCCGCTCTGCCGGTCTCGCACCAGCGCACCAGCCGTGAGCGCCGGGCCGACGACTACTGCGATGACCGTGAACCACACCAGCAGAACGAAATAGGCTACCCCACCGCGGTGCTCGCCAATCACCGAGGATAGCGCTGGCGCAGTGCTACTCGATGTCCGCACCACTGTGGTCACCGTATTTACGGTAGCGGGAAACGGCGACCAGAGGTCAAGGAGGAACACCCCACCGGCGACCAGGCCGGTGGAGGCCAGACCGGCCAGGGTGAGCGCCACATGCGGTGCCGCCGCCCGTGCGGCCTGGACGAGCTCCCAGCGAATCAGCGCCAGTGTTCTCACGAACGGTCTCCCCCGGCCGGGGTCCCGGTGGTGCCCAGGCCAGAGAGGTGGATCCCCTGCGCGACCAGCCACTCCGCTACCTCGGCGCGCTGCTCTGGTGCTGCCGGTCCCCGAAAGGTAATGAAGTTCCCCTCGTGGCGGACATCGTCGATGCCCGGCCGCTCGCGCAGTCGGCGAACCGCCACGATTGGATCGCCCAGGACCTCGATCCAGGTGAAGCTCGTCGCGGCACGGACCGCCGCAGGCTCCAGCGAGCCATCCACCAGCGGCACCACGACATCCGCCACCTCAGCAATGTCGCTCTGCGCCTGGCTCGCCAGCAGGAGGGTCTTTCCCATGGCCCGCAACTCCACCAGCACCGAGATCAACTCGCTTCGACCGACTTCATCCACCTCTGCCAGCGGCTCGTCAAGCAGGACGATCGGGGGATCGTGCACCAGCGCCAGGGCAATTGCCAGACGCCGACGCTGCCCGCGGGAAAGCATTTCGACCGGAGACTGCCGTTGTTCCACCAGGTCTACCAGGTCGAGCATCGATTCCGCCGCGGCGCGGCGATCAGCCCTCCCAAGGCCCCGCTGGGCCGCTACCATCAGCAGGTGCTCCATGGGTGTCAGCCGCTCGGCCAGCCCCGGTTCATCCGGTACGTACCCGATCATCGGGCGGACCCGCTCCGGGTAGGCGAGCGCATCCCACCCGCCGACCCGTACGCGGCCCGCGGTCGGTCGACAGAGCGTGGCAACGATTCGCAACAGGGCCGATTTCCCGCTCCCGTTCGATCCGACGACCGCACAGGCCTGCCCCTCTTCTACTGTCAGATCGATGGAGCGCAGAAGGGATCGCCCCCCCTGGTGAAGTGCCACCCCGCGCAGCTCGATCGCCCGTCTGGCCTCTGTACTCACCGCCCGACCCCTCCGATCAGGAGCTGGAAGCGGGTAAACTTCACCGGCGCCGTGCCCGGTGCTGCAGTCGCGCGGTTCTGGAACCGCAGGCGTACGAGGCCGGTCGCCGAGAAGAAGCGGTCTGGATTCGGAATCGCCAGGTTCCCCACCGCGAAAGGCACATCATCCCAGCTGGCGGTCCGCCAATCGTAGACCTGGAGCGCCCCGCTCACCGGGGACGTCGTCGCGGTAACAAGGGTGAGCGAGCGCACGCTGAAGCGCGATGGATCGACCGGGCTCGTGTACTGGAAGCCCACGCTGTCGCCTGCGTTGACCTGTATTCCACTCGAATCAATCCGCGCGTTGTAGTTGGAGGTGAGGTCCTGGCGATCGAGCAGCACTTCGGGGATGACCTGCATCCCCGCCGGCATCAGGAGCGGCAGGCTCGTCACGTAGAGGGTGTACTGGTGCGCTGGCTTGCCGGTCTCCGGATCGGACGCGGGATCAATTGCGTCATCGATCCAGCCGATCAAGCTTAGACTGCTCAGCTCGATGTGCCCGCCATAACTCTGCCACGGGTTGAGGGCCGCGTTGAGGATGTCAAACTTCGGATCGTGCGGACCGCGCGCGTTCCGGACCTGGCCAGGAAAGAGCCGGCTCACCACCAGGGAATCGTCCTGGGAGCCTACTGGCGAGCCGCCGCCCAGGCGCAGGTTAACTGCCGCGCTCCCGCCGGGCCGCAGATCGCCAATCCGCTGCACCGATCCGCCCGCGATGATTGCCGCATCGTACAGGGTGAAAGACAGATTATTCGTCACCTGCCCGGCGATGTGATCGCCCTCGAGGACAAGGCCGGATCGCACACTGCCCGGGTCGCGCGCGTGACCATCGAGAGTGAAGCTGGCCAGGGCGCCCGGCTCCAGCTGGATCCCCTGGATCTGGGGCTGACCTCCCCCGACTACCCGGGGAACCGATGCGAGGCGATCATACTGACCGCGCAGGCCATAGGAAAGCGATGGGCTCGCAACCAGGCTGTTCGCCGGGACGTTGAGCTGGTAGCGCTGGGGGTGGAGACCGAAGACACCGACGAAACTGTGCAGGAGACCGGTCCCGCTGCCGTCCCAGCTCTGAATAATCGAGACCTGGTTGACAATCACATCACCCTGCCGGTACCGGTTGGCGTACGCGAGTGCTCCGGCTGTTGCCAGCCCGGCCAGCACCGGCACCGTCACCAGGGCCAGCTCCCGCCGCTTCAGGCGCGACAGGACAAGATAGTTCACCGGCCCCGCGACCAAGGCGAACAGGATCAGGCCCAGGAGCAGGCGCCGTGTCTCCGGGCTCGATGCGCTCGCACTGCGGATCAGCACCTCGCGCGGCAGGCGGCCCCAGCCGACCTCCTGGCGGAAGTAGGACGCGAAGGTCGACTCCGGCACCCGGCTGTAGGAGAGGATGGAAGCCCACAGCCGATCCATGCCATTCCACCCCCGAAGCGGTCTCTGGGTAAGGGACAGGGCAAGCATGAAGACGGCCCCACGTCCGCGCTTCCCGACAACGAGCACGGGCTGGCTCTCATCAGCCGCCACCACTACTCCATCGGTCACCTTCAGGTTACCCACCAGCCAGGGGCCGCCGGGCTCGTTCGGAACCCCCACGTAGCTGGCCAGGCCGCTCAGCGACCGCAGGGGGGTCGTACCATCCAGACGGGCCGGGAGTAGCGCGGGAGGAAGTCCGTCGAGAGTACTCGCACCGTTCGGCCCGGTGCCAATCGTCAGGATGCCCCCATCATTTACCCATGAGGTCAGGGCGCTCTGTTGAAGGGGGCTCAGACCGCGCGTCGCATAATCACTGATGATGAGGCAGTCCAGGGAGCTCAAGAGCTGGGGGTTGGTAGGAAGATCCGGCAGGTCCAGGTGCACGATGCGGGGCTGGCGCTGGACATCCCCGATGCTCAATCCGTTCAGGGAATCGAAGGCCGTCTGGTCAGTTGAGAGGGTGCCACAGACGATCTGGGTCGGGTCGAGGCGCTGCAGCGGGACGCTCTGCTGATAGATCACCACCCCCCGGGAGATCAGGCGCACCTGGAGGCGATCAAAGAAGGGGGGGACATAAACGGCCGTGGAAAAATGCTTGCTGGAATGCTGGGGGAGCGTGACTGGCACGGAGTAGTCCAGGCTCTGCTCGGGTCCGATGCTCCCCTGGCCGGCCGGGCGACCGAGCACCGAGATCTCAACGCTCCCGGAGAGATTCGGACCGGCATTGGCCAGGAGGATATCAATCGGCGCCCAGCTCCCGGGGCGCACCATGCCGTCAAACCCAGGACGCACCGTCACCTGCAGCTCATTACTGGCGGCTGCCGGTAAAGCTGGCATAACCAGCGCCAGCGCGACGAGGACCGCGAACAGCCTTCTCACGAGCCTGGCCTCTCTGCCAAACGAGGGACGGAACGGCAGTGACTATTCTACGGTAGATTATCGCCGGGCGACAATCCTTTTTCTATTTTTGATTGCCGACTATCGTACCGCACCGGACGACCTCCGCGCCTGCCAAACAGGCCTCCCCAATCGGGCTATCTACGGCGCGGACGGTCCACGCCGCGTGACGATCAGATCACCTCTACGCGGGTGTCGATGCGCCGTTCGTCAAGCTCGATGCCCAGGCCAGGCCTGGTCGGGAGAGCGATCGATCCCCTGTCGGGCGCGAGATACTCCGTATGGAAGTATTGCTTCGCCGGCTGAGCGCGGAGCAAGAACTCGGCCATGGGGCAGGTCGCGGGTGACTGGGCGGCGATCACGTGGACCGCGGCGTGAATAGAATGACCATGGGGAACGACCGGGCAGCCAAACGCCGACGCCAGGGCGCAGATCTTCACCAGCTCGGAGATGCCGCCGCACCAGTCCGGATCGGCCTGGATGACATCGACGGCCTGCGCCTGCAGAAGCTGGAGGAATCCCCAGCGGGTATACTCGTGCTCGCCGGCCGCGATCGGGACGCGGCTGGTCCGACGGATCAGCGCGAGATCGTGGATCCGATCTGCCGGGACCGGCTCTTCGAGCCAGCGCGGCTGCAGGTCAGCGATCCGATCAAGCACGCGGATCGCATACGTTGCATCCCAGCCCATCCAGCAGTCAAACATGATCTCGACGGATGGTCCGACCGCCGCACGCACTGTGCGAACCAGCGCGATGTTCTTTTCCATGCCGGCGATGCCGTCGCCCGGACCGTAGCGGAAAAACCACTTCTGCGCCCGGAAGCCCTGGTCGGCCACCATACGGGCCCGTTCGCACACCAGCTCCGGCTCCAGTGAATAGCCGAGCATTGACGCATAGCAGTCGACCCGATCCCGGGTCGGACCACCAAGGAGACGATAAACCGGCAGGCCAAGAGCCTTGCCCCGGAGGTCCCAGAGCGCGCAGTCGACCGCACTGATCGCCATCATCGCGTAGCCCTTGCGGGCGTGCCGATCCTGGCGATAGAGGATATCCCAGAGCCGCTCGGAGGCCAGCGGATCCTGCCCCAGGAGAAGAGGTGCAAGCCGCCGCCGAATGATAACTGCCGTCTCCGAGAAGATCGGGCCAAACAGCCCGCGCACGCCCTCGTCGGTGTCGATCTCGACGTAGACTGCCTCCAGACGGGCTGTTGGGGTCTGTGGAACCGACCGGGCCGCGAACTCGGGGTAGATGTCGAGCATGCCGATCTGTCGCTCCTCGTTCGGCGGAATCTCGGCCGGCCCGGCGACCTGAAAACAGCGAACATTCGTAATCTTCATGCACGCTCCCGGCACGAGTCGATCGGCCGCGCGGTGCGCGGGTTCAGAAGGCTCACCTGCGGCGTTCGCGACCGACCGTGCGGCCAATTATAGCGCCTGGTATCTGTCCCGCGAACTGCCGTCCGGGGCCGCGATATACGCCGCTCCCCTGCCAGGATCAGCGCGGCTGACCCATCCGGGGCTGCCACCGCCTTGCTCAGGGTGCGACTGGCATGATATAGTGCCGTTCCGCGTCAGACGCTCGAACGGATCCCCGGATTCGGGGGCGTCCCGGGATTGCACCCTGCAGGGTGCATACTGTCTGTCCGGAGCAGGCGGACAGCGCGGAGAGGGAGGAAATCGTGGAACTGGCGGGTCCACGGGCGGAAGCACCGCTCTCAGCCGAATCGGAGGTCATCCGGTTCTGGAACCTGGAAGTCCCGCGGAAGCAGGTCGCCACCGAGATCCTCGCTGGGGTGACGACCTTTCTTGTCATGGCGTACATCATCTTCGTCAATCCGAGTATCCTGGGCTTCGTTGGTGTCCAGGGGCTCGAAGGCAAGGGACTGCCGTTTGCCGCGGTCATGACGTCAACCTGCCTCGTTGCCGCACTGATGACGATTCTCATGGGGCTGTACAGCAACAAGGCCTTCGCGCTGGCGCCGGGGATGGGGCTGAACGCCGTCGTAGCCTACCAGCTTGTTGCGACGCTTGGGCTCTCCTGGCCGGCGGCGATGGGGGCCATCTTTCTCGAGGGCGCTGTCATCACGCTTCTGGTGATCACCGGCGTGCGGGAGGCGGTGTTCCAGGCAGTGCCGCTCGCCCTGAAGCGCGCGATCGGGGTGGGGATCGGCTGGTTTATCCTCTTTATTGGGCTCTACCAGGCCGGATTCGTCAAGCCAGGGCCAGCCGGCGTCCCGCTCACCCTCGGCGACCTCACCGGCACGCCGGTCTTCGTCGCGGTCGTGGGCCTGGCATTGACGACCTTCCTCTTTGTCCGAGGCGTTCGAGCGGCGCTTCTCCTCGGCATCCTTGCCGCGACCGCCGTCGCCACCCTGCTCAACTATGCATCGGGCCTCACCGCCTTTACGACGCCCGGCGTGGCGGTCTTGCCTCGTTCGATCATCAGCGGCCCGGATCTCTCGCTGATCGGGCGGTTCGACCCGCTGGGCGTGTTTCTCAAGCTCGGGCCGGTCAGCGCGATCCTGGTGATCCTTTCGCTCCTCCTGTCCGACTTCTTTGACACGGTCGGCACACTCCTGGGCGTTGGCGAGCAGGCCGGCTACGTGTCGAAGGACGGGGAGTTTCACCGTGTTGACCAGCCTCTCCTGATCGACTCGCTCGCCGCGGCGGTCGGAGGCATCTTCAGCGCCTCCTCGGCAACCACTTACATCGAATCCGCCGCCGGCATCAGCGTTGGCGGCCGGACCGGACTGGTGGGCGTTGTCGTGGGAATTCTCTTTCTCCTGGCTCTGCCCTTCAGCCCGCTCGTGGGCATGGTGCCGAAGGAGGCCACAGCCCCGGCCCTGATCATCGTCGGCTACCTCATGATGACAACGCTGGGAGAGGGTATCGATTTCTCGGACGTTGAGGTCGGCCTGCCGGCCCTCCTGACGATGGCGGGCATGCCCCTTACTTACTCGATCACCAACGGGATCGGGGTCGGCTTCGTGACGTACAGCTTTCTGCGTCTGGCACGGGGGAAGTCGGTAAACTGGATCATGGGCCTCATGACGGCGGCCTTCCTCATCTACTTCCTCCAGGCCTTCCTTCATGCTCGCTTCGGCCTGTGAGCCAGACTGGAGCAGTCTAGATCGGAGAGGGAAGCGGCACGTCGTCGGGCAGTTCGCCAGAGCGCTTGACATGCCGCTGTGCGCGGATTATACTCTGAGCTGCAGAGCAGTCCGTTGAGGACTGTTTTTCTGTGCCCGGGCCATTAGCTCAACTGGTAGAGCAGGCGACTCTTAATCGTCTGGTTGCAGGTTCGAGTCCTGCATGGCCCACCGAAAACCCCGTGGCCTGACGCGGAAAACACCGCGATAGACGCGGGCCTTTTTGTTTCACGACGCCCCTCCACAGAAGTAGCCACAGGAGCAGCGAGAACCTCTTCGGGCCGTCGAGGAATATCTGTCTGCGTCGGGACGCGCGGGTCATCCGCAACCTCAGGAGGCGATCGAGGCTCTGCTCCCCCTCACGGAATGCCCGAGGATCCCCATGGTTGCGGCCTGCCCGGGTCTGATCCCATGCGCCACGCATGATCCAGCAGCCCATCGGCCAGCTGAATCAGCTCCTCTCGATACTCCAGCTCCGCCCACCACGAGGGGCATTCCCGGGCCAGGCGTTCCGCCCCACACCATGCGCCAGCCAGATTTCCTGCCATGCTGGCAACTGAATCGGCATCGTGGCCCGCGTTCACCGCGGTCAGAATGACCGCACGCGGATCGTCGGGTGATCGCAGGAAGCAGTACAGCGCCGCGGGGACCGACTCCAGGGCAAATGCGCCGTTCCAGGTATAGGCGAACACTGTCCGGGGATCCGGCTCGGTCAGGAGGCGCGGAAGCTCGGCGATGCGCTCGCGCAGGCGAAGGGCCCGGCCGCCCGGCTTGCGTTCTGCAGTCGGCTCCGGCTCCAGACCAGCGATGGCGCTGTCAACAAACCGTAAGAAGTCGGTCTGGTCGAAGGGGGTGGCAGATCCCGCCCTGCGTGCGCACCAGGCCACGCCCGCGGCGATCGCGACCGCCCCGGCCACGCCCACCGGATGGGTGTGCGTGGGCAGGGCCGAGAGGATCGCATCCTGGACGAGTGCGCCCGGCTCCTCATCAAGGGCGTGGACCAGCCCAACCGGCGCCACCCGCATCGCCGCACCGTTGCCGGCGGAGTCGACCACATGGCTGATGCGCCACCACGGCGTTCCACGCTGGAGGGCCAAGACTGCGGTGGTGGTCGTCACGCCCCGCCCACGCCCAACCGGAAGCCAGGCGATCAGGCGCCGGACCAGATCGGCTACAGCGAGGCGTCCACCGTGGGCCAGGAGGCTCCGGGCCACCTCCATCGTCAACTGGGTATCATCGGTGATGGTCCCACGCGGCCCCTCGCCCCGGCCGGGCCGGGATACGTAATCACGGACCCCATCCGCCCCGAACCGCTTCTGAATGTGCTCGGGATCCCAGCCTTCCACCGCACGTCCAAGCGCATCGCCTACCGCGCCCCACAGCAGGCAGCCACGAAAACGATCCCGGAGCACGCCCCTGGTCCATTCTCTGAGACGCGGGACAGGATCCGCTGGCTCCGACGGAGCTGCCCCCAACCGCTCCCCCTGTCCCATCCGGCTGGTCGATACCTCCCCCGCTGACACTTTACCGCCCGGCGCGCCCGAGGGCACACCGCCTAATCCTCGAGTTCGGCCCTTCCGACTGTCCGCCGCAGGGCGGCCGAGCGCAGCACCATCTCACACACGGCGAGTGTTTCCAGATTCCGCCGCCCGCTGATGCCTGGCTCGATCCCTTCGCTCATGTATCGATACCAGTCATCAATCACCCCCTGCTCGCTTCGCATGGGTGGCACACCCTCCACCGGCTCCGGCGGTCCAGACGGGGCAAACTGGCGAATCTCCCCCCGGGGCACCCACTCCCAGGTTCCGCCCCCGGCCGTCCGCAGGGCACCGCGCTCGCTCTGGATCATCCACCGATAATCGGTGATCGTCGCCTGGTGGGTCGTCTCGTATGTACAGACCGGTCCGGCTGCGAACTCGAGAATGGCACTCACCCCCGCGTCATACTGGTACGCTGACCACGGGGCATTGTGGGTAACTGCCGTCACCCGGGCCACCGGACCGAAGAGGAACACCAGATTGTCGAAATGATGGCAGGACATGTCCCAGACCACCGCGCCCGGATAGTCGAGCGTGCGCGGCTCTGGCCGATGACGGTGGTGGATCAGATCGATCAGGTGCGGTGTTCCATATCGCCCCGAGGCAAGCGCCTGGTGGATCGTACGCACCTCGGCAGTGTAGCGGTAGTTCTGGCTCACGCAGAAGCACACCCCGGCTGCGGCCGCTTCCCGAACCAGGGCCCGCGCCTCGTTCCAGTCCAGCGTCATGCCCTTCTCGACCAGAACGTGCTTTCGCGCCGCGAAGCCGGCTCGACAGAAGCACGCATGGGTCTTGGTCGGGGTACAGATGACCAGCGCATCCGCCTCGACCCGCTCCAGGGCACGCTCCACGTCGTCGAAGCAGACGTCTTCGCCAAGGCCGCTGATCGCGCGGGCTCGGGCCAGGTGGTCCGGCACCACATCAACCAGGGCGACTGGCTTGAAGCGGGGATCGGCCGACAGAAGCTCGATCGGCCAGACCCCACGGCCACCGACACCAACGTGAATCGTCCGGATCACCTTTTGCCGCTCGTTCACTGGAGACCTCCCCAATCAGCCGGACGGGCGTGGATCTGCTCCTCAATGCGCTCCAGCGGCCATCCCCCATCAGCCACAATGACCCGATAGCGTAGGTCCAGACGATCACCCGGCTCCAATGGGAGAACCTCATCGAACATGAATGAGCAGCTCGCACAAGCGTATGGCTCCGTCCGCACGAACCACTTCGTCGGGTAACGCGGATTGGTCGGATGATCGGCGAAGACGATTGTCGACGTGTCCCCTGATCCATCGTGCCGACCGATGAAGGCGAGCCAGGGCGCCGCCTGCCCCATCACCGCTGGACCCTCCAGGCCGCCGCCCGCGAGGATCGTGCCGCCGGTGAACGAGCGGGGGCCACGCCAGAATAGACCGCCGTAGCCGGCCATCGGGCGCCCTTCCGTGGTTGGCGAACCAAATTCGAGGCGTCTCCCGGCGACATTAGTCAGCGCGAAGGCGAGATCGAGAACCCAGTATCCCCCCTCTGGTTCGATGATGGACACAGCAATGCCCCGCCGCTCCGTCAGCCACGTCTCGCCTGCCGCGGTGATCCAGGTGAGCCGCTCGATCATCCGCAGGCCGCCATGATCACTGGAGAGCGTTTCCCAGTCCTGGTGAACGATCCGACCGTTATTCTCTAACGGCACGTAGCCCCGACCGCGGACATAGGTCGGCCCGCCCCAGAAGTTCTGGCCGGAGAGCTGGGCACAGGTCATCGCCAGGCCATGATGCCAGGGGTGATCGTGCGGTCGGAAGATCGTGACCATATTGCCGGCCAGGGTGAACAGCGGATGGAAGTACGGTCGGGGAGATTCCCGCGCCACCGTCCCGGGGACATAGACGTACCGGAACAGCGGCCGGTCCTGATAGTGCAGCTCGATGTGGCTGGAGATGGCGTGAATCAGGGTCAGGGTCGTGCTCACCGGTGTCGACAGCCTCCTGCTGGCAAGGGGCGGCGCGGAACACACCGGCGACCGGGCAGGCGCGGCGGCTCCACGCCGTGCGTGCCTTCGATTATTGCATGGATACGCTCCCACCGCGCAGCCCCAGCCTGGGCGCCGGGAGCGGCGGGAGCACGCCTTCGATCCACCGGGCGATTCGGAAAAGCCGCTCTTCCTGCCACAGGCCGGCGATCACCTGGAGGCCGCACGGCAGACCGTCCACCAGGCCGGCCGGGATCGTCAGAGCAGGGAAGCCGATCAGCGACCACGGCGCCTGGAAGCGCCGGTCACCGGTGGTCGAGCGGTCCGGCGCCAGGTTCGAGGCCGTCGGCAGAACCAGACAATCCACATCTGCGAGGAGGGCCAGTATCTCTGCTCGAAAGCGCTGGGCAATCCGCCGCGCACGCACATAGAGTGTGGCCGGGACCAGAGCACCTGTCTCAACCAGCGCGCGCATGCGCGGCGCGTAGTGATCGGCCATCTCGGCGTGCAGGTCGGCGTGGAGCTCGGCCGCTTCGACTTGCATGATCGTCTGCTGGGCATCGGCGACCAGGCGTGGATCGGTGACCAGGCGAGCATGGCGAATCTCCGCACCGTGCCGGGCCAGGAGATCGAGCGCATCCGAGACCTGACTGCTCACCAGCGGCTCGGCCGCCTCAAAGAAGTCATCGAGCCGCAGACAGACCGGCGGTGGGCCCGGATGGCGTACCGCGGCGAGGTAGTCACCGACACGGGCCGTCCGCGTCGCCGGGTCGCACGGATCCACGCCGGCCAGGACACCAAGGACGCGGGCGAGATCTTCCACGGACCGGGCTATCGGCCCCGGATGATCGAGTGACCACGCCAGCGGGACGATGCCGTGCCGACTAACCAGACCGTATGTCGGCTTGAGGCCCAGGACACCACAGTAGGCAGCCGGGCGAAGGATCGAGCCAGCGGTCTGCGAGCCAAGGGCGAGAGGGATCATGCGGGCGGCAACTGCTGCCGCCGAGCCGGAGCTGGAACCACCCGGCGTCCGCTCCGGGTTCCATGGATTGCGGGTCTCCGGAGGATCCGCGAAGGCAAACTGGGTGGTTACCGTCTTCCCCAGGATGATCGCCCCGGCCTGTCTCAGACGGGCCACCGCGGTTGCGTCCGCAGGCGGCATCCGCTCCCTCCACGGCCCAAACCCTGCCGTGGTCGGTAGGCCCCGGGCATCGTAGATATCCTTCAGCCCGACCGGGATCCCAAAGAGCGGCCGGGCAGACAAATCCTCGAACTGCCGTTCCAGCTCGCGGGCACGAGCCAGCGCCCCAGCACGGTCAACCATCACCCAGGCCCGGACCTGCGGCTCGATCGCATCGATCCGATCGAGCACGGCGCGCACCAGTTCAACAACGCCCAGGGTCCGCCGCCGAATCGCCCGCAGTGCCTCCGATGCGGTGAGCTCATACGGGAGGTCCGCGCTCACGCCGTCTGTCGTCCCCTCCACTCTCTCGTTCCCTATATCTATTCCGAGGTGAGGAAGGGGTCAGCCGCGTCTGGCGCGAGGCGAACCCCCTCCAGTCGGCCGAGCATCTCCGCTGTTGCCGTCAGCTCCGCATCCAGCGCTCGCGCACGCTCGGCCCCCCAGCGGAGCTCAGCCAGGAGGACGAGCTGGCGTCGGATCCGTGCCGCGCGTTCGTGATCGGGCCCGGATGGCTCCTGCATGTCCGTCTCCTCACCGCCGGGCATGGTCGCGGAGCCCGGCCGCGGAGGTGGAGATTACTTCTGGCGCTTCTGGCGAAGAAACTCCTCTACCGCCCGGACGACCTCATCAGCCGGAGGAAGCTCTGACGAACTTGACGAGTCCTCCGCGCTCGCCGCGGAGCCGTTCGCCTGCGGCGTCTGCTTCTCGCCGCGCTGAGCCTGGTAGAGGGCGATGCCCGGCATCGCGTGAACGCGCTGGACCGCCTCCTCGACACTCCGCTCGAATCGCTCACTCGTGCGCTCGAGCTGGCCGAGATCCAGCCCCAGGCCAAAAGCCCGGTCCAGCCGCCGCACCAGCGCCAGTGCCGCCTTCGGGTTGGCCGTTGGTCCCAGGTACGCCGGCACACTCGCCCAGAGTGCCGCCACCGGTATCCTGGCGTCAGCCAGCGCCTTTCCGAGGACCGTTACAATGCCTGTCGGCCCTGAATAGGTGATCGAGCTCACATCGATCTCACCGAGGCGCCGGTGGAGTGAGCGCGGCCAGGCCCAGCCACTCACTGGCGTCTCCTCGCGGTGGGAGACCGGCGCCAGGTGCGAACCGAGGGTGACGGCCATGCTCACCCCCAGCGAGCGTGCCAGCTCGACGATCTCTCTGACAAAGCCCTGCCAGCGCAGGCCGGGCTCCGTACCCAGGAGCAGGATCGCGTCAAGGGAGCCGCCTGGATCACGGTGGGCATAGAAGGTATTGCTCGGCCAGGAGAGTTCGGAGCGCCCGCTCTCGTCCAGCTTCACCCACGGACGAGAGGCGGTGAAATCGAAAAACTCGTCCGGATCAATCTCGGCGAACTTCGCCGCCTTCCACGTCTCGACCAGATGCTCGACAGCCAGGGTAGCACTACGACCGGCATCATTCCAGCCGGCGAAGGCGGTGATCAGGATCGGACGGGTCAGGGAGGGATGTTCCCATTGGATAATCTGGCTCATGGGTCACCACCTCTTCCAGTAGACCGGTCACCGCTCGGGCCAACCGGCCCTGGAACGATCTTACGCCCGATCTGTTGGAACATGGTCTGAGACAGGTTAGAAGCGCGCAGGAAAGTCCGGGAGCGCCGCCGCGCGGCCGGTCACGCGGGCGAATGCCGCGGCCAGCGAGGATTCGCGCGCACTTGCGAGCCCTCCCCCGAGATCGCGGACGGCGACACTCACCCCGTTCGGCCGGCTCCCCGGCTCGATGGCGATCCAGCCATCCACGCCCAGGCGGCAGAGATCGTCGGCGAGGCCCTCAACCGACTCGTCGCCGCGGATCACCAGGGGAACCCAGACCCCATCCACCCCCACCGCGCGCGTTGTCCGATTAAGAGCCGCGAGAAGCTCAGTCGGGGGCGAGACCCTTCCCAGCACGCCGAAGACCCGCGTTCGTGGCCCGATCTTCTCCGCCTGGTACACCTCGCGCATCACCGCGATCGGCAGCTGGCCCGGCGCCACTCGTTCGCCGCGTCCAAGCGTCGCATAGGTGAGAAAGCACGAATCATAGCGCAGAGCCACGATCCGACTGATCAGACCCGCCTCGCCCATCGCAATGGCGATCGTCGGGACTGTCGCCTTCTCCAGCACCTCGATGACCGGCTGGTTGTCGCGGAGGCGGTGGGCCATGCCGACGACCTTGACGATATCAGCCCCTCGACTCACCAGGTCGTCGGCGATCGCGGCGAGGTGGGCGGGCATTGTCTTGAAATCGTGGAAGGAAACGATCAGTCGCGTCTGCCCGCGATCGGGAATCATCTCGACCGCGTCGTGCTCGATATCGATGTAGTCGGCACCGAGATCGATCGCCGCACGGAGCGGGCGGATCCGTTCGGTCTCCGGGCCGCGATAGCGCCCCCCTTCCCGTTCAGGACGGTTGGTCACAATCACCGGGCAGGGCCGATCACGCAGCAGACGCCGCAGATCGTACTCGACCATAAAGTCGAGACGAAGCTCGGCGATATCCGCCACCGTGGCGATCTCGCGCAGTGCGGCCTCGGCCTCCGCGGTTGTCCGGGCCCCCAGCGAGACGCCGATCATCCGCCGCGCACGCACGCCCTCCGAACCCCCTCGCTCGCTCATTCCATCTCCTCCATTCCGCCGCGCTCAGTTCAGGGCCCGCGTATCAACGGCACGCCCGCTCCGTGCCGACTCGTAGGCCGCCTCGATCAGCCGCTGGGTTGTCACCGCATCCTCCCAGTCGGGCTTGCACGGGCGCCCACTAATCACCGCGGTCAGGAAGTTCCGGAGCTGAACCTCGAATGGATCGACCTCTGGAAGGGGAATGGTCTCCCAGCCTTCCTCGTAACCGGTCTGACGACGGGTCGGGTCATAGCGGAAGCCAGCCGTCTGGTCTGCCCCCTGGAATCGCAGTTCGTTGAAACTGCAGATCACGCTTCCCTTCTCCCCATCGATCTCGAAGAAGGGCACTTCCTCGTGCTTGCGCCGCACCCAGCTCGCGAAGATGTCGCCCAGCGCGCCGGAGCGGAAGCGCAGGATCACCGCCGCGGCATCCTCGACCTCGACCGGGAAGCGGTGGCCCGCCGCGTCCATTCGCTCCGAGAACGCGGTCAGCGCCTCCGCGTAGACGCGATCGATCGGTCCGAGGATGAAGCGAAGGAGGTCGAAGAAGTGGGCCATCATATCGTGGATGATTCCCCCGCCGGCCTGCTCCCTCTGGTAGAACCAGGCCGGGCGGTTCGTCACCTGCGGCGGCACAAAGTAACCGAAGACAACCCGCACGTGGAACACACGCCCGAGCGCCCCCGCCTCGATCAGCTCCCGGGCCCGTGCGGTGCCAGCCTGAAAGCGCATGTTCTGGACAATCCCGTGCTGAATACCGGCCGCCCGGGCTGCCGCGAGCAGATCCTCTGCGTCGGAGAGCTCGATCGTCAGCGGCTTATCGGTGAAGCAGTGCTTGCCGTACTGGATCGCCCGTCGAAGTGGCCCGTAATGCAGGGCATTGACCAGGCAGTTGTCGATGACCTGAACATCAGGGCGCTCCAGGAGCTCGTCCATATCGGTTGTGGCGATCGCGGCCTGGTACTCCCGCGCGCACGCCGCGACCTTCTCTGGATCGCGGCCGTACACGGCCAGAGCGACTGGCCACGTCTCTCCATTGATGACCAGTCCATCCCGGCGGATCGCGGCCAGTGCCCTCAGGTGAAGGTGTGCCATCCGTCCGGTTCCCAGAACGCCTACGGTCAGACCCGTTCGCGGATCGAGCGGCGTGCTCATGCCCTTATCTCCCCTTCACCTCCATCGTTCCGCATTATAGCCGATTCCGGAGCACACGCCCGCGACACGCGGCAGCCGTGCCGGTTGACTCCATCGCGGCAGCGAAGGATAATCAGCCCGACGGGCGGCGCGACAGTACAGCACTCCGCTCCCCCGCGTCGGGAGATACCGGTGCAGCTGGCCATCTCGAGCTACTCCTTTAATCGCCTGGGGGCCGGTCCGGAAGGGCGGGAGCGCCCGTCGCTGGCCCACATGATCGAGACCTGCGCGCGTCTGGGCGTGGCGGGCATCGAGCTCATCGGCCTGCAGATCGACCGTACCGAACCTGCGGATCTCCACGTCCTCAAACAGACCGCCGCCCGCCACGGCGTCCAGATCGTCGCGGTCGCCGCCCACCACAACTTCGTGACCCCTGATCCGGCGCGGCGCCGGGAGCAGATCGATGTTCTCGCCCGGTGGATCGACGTAGCTCACGAGCTCGGCGCCCCGATCGTTCGGGCATTCGGCGGTCGCTGGGCGACGATTCGTGATTTTGCCGCCTTCATGGCGGCGGGCGGTGAGGAGCCGCCGCTTGAAGGCTATCAGCCAGACGACGCCTTCCGCTGGTCCGCCGAGGCCTTCCGCATCGCCTGTTATTATGCGGGCCGCCGCGGCGTGACCCTGGCACTGGAGAACCACTGGGGGCTCACCGGCACCGCGGACGGCGTCCTGAGGATCCTGCAGGATACCGCTTCGCCCTGGCTCCAGGTGGCACTCGATACCGGCAACTTCAACTTCCGCCCCGATCCCTACGCCGAGCTTGCCCGCATCGCCCCACACGCCATCCTCGTCCACGCGAAGACCTACATCGGCGGCGGGCTCTACTACACACCCGACCTGGATTACCGTCGGATTATCCGCCTCCTCCGCGAGGCTGGTTTTGATGGTTACCTCTCGATCGAGTTCGAGGGACGCGCGCACCCGGATCAGGGGATTCCGGAGAGTATCGCCGCACTCCGTCAGGCGATCGAGTCCGCCTGATCGATCCGCGCGTTCGACCGCGGCGGCATCCGAAGAGGTCTGGCATTACCCGTGCGAGAGGTCCGAGCCATGAGCTTCATCGCGCCACTGCGTCTCGCACCCCGCTACGCCGAAGTGCTCTGGGGAGGAAGGCGGCTGGCAAGCGTCCTGGGCAAATCGTGCCCGCCCGACCGGTCCATCGGTGAGTCCTGGGAGGTCTTTGGGGCCAATCTGATCACCAACGGGAGCCTGGCCGGTCGCACGCTCGACGAGGCTGCCCGTCTCGATGGCCCTGCCATCCTCGGTCGACGCGTCCTCGCGGAGCAGGATGCCGCCGACGGCTTTCCCCTCCTGATCAAGTTCATCGACGCCTGCCTGCCGCTCTCGGTGCAGGTCCATCCCGACGATGCCTATGCCCGCGCGCACGAGAATGGGAGCCGCGGCAAGACTGAGGCGTGGTACATCATGGATGCCCCGCCAGGCGGCCGCCTGATCTATGGCCTGCGTGACGGGATGGATGCCGCCCGTGTGGCCCGGAGCGTGGCAGAGAACACGCTTGCCGACAGCCTCACTGAGCTGCCGGTCCGGGTTGGCGATGCCGTGTTCGTCCCGGCCGGGACGGTCCACGCGATCACCGCCGGGATCCTGCTCTATGAGGTTCAGCAGCGCTCCGAGGTCACCTATCGCCTGTACGACTGGGGCCGCGTTGGCCCGGATGGACGGCCCCGGCCGCTTCACGTCGAGAAGGCCATCGCGGCCATTCACTTCCCCCAGCCCCCGCCCCGCACCACTCCGGCCCTTCGCGTCGCCACACCCGACGGCGTCCGGATCTTTCTGGCCGCCTGCCGCTACTTCGCCCTCGTGGCACTCGAGGGGATGATCGAGGACACCACGGACGGCGAGTCCTTCGCGGCGCTGAGCGTGGTGAATGGTACGGCGCGACTCCACTGGAAGGGCGGGGAGGAGTGGATCACCTGCGGGGAAACGGTCGTTCTCCCAGCCGGTCTGGGCGCCTATCGTCTCGTTATCTCACCTGGAGGGCGAGTGCTCCGCAGTACTGTCCCCGACCTCGCACACGACGTCATTGCCCCCCTTCGTGCCGCGGGGTACCAGTCCGCTGAAATCAATGCGCTCGGCGCCATCCCGTCCTGATGCCGTACTGTCCCTTCTGCCGGACCTCCTATCCTGACGGCACCACCCACTGTCCGGACTGCCAGGTCCTGCTCACCGACCGACTACCACCCCCGGAGCCGGATCCCATTACCGTTGCGACTTTCCCCAACCAGCCCGAGGCGGAGATGTGGGCAGAACTACTGCGCTGTGCAGGGATCCCCTGCCTTGTCACAGCGGCCGTACCCGGGGCGAGCACGGGCGGTTACTACTCGGCTTTCGTCCCACACCACATCCGCGTCCGGGCTGCTGACGTTGAGCGCGCTCAGGCTCTCCTCCCACCAGTGGACCCCGGTTGAGCGGTCCAGCCCGGACAGGCCCGGGCCACGTCAGGCAAGCCCGTGGTACTCGTCGATGGGCCGCTGCGCCTCGCGCACCCGGCCGGCCAGGACATCCTCAACCCGCACAGGACCGCCGGCCCGGGCCGACTCGAGGATGGCAAAAGACGCGGCGAGATCCCGCAGTCCCTGCTCGCCGCTCATCTCCGGCTGGCCGCCCCGCTCGATCGCCCGGAGGAAATCGTGAAAGCCGAGCGCGAAGCCGTCTGGCGTGCTGATCGGCAGCCAGCGCTCGCGCTCTTCTGGGGTCGTCTCGGCCAGGAACAGGTCGCGCACGTTCACCGGCTCGTGGCCATCGCGGAAGAGCCGCCCGCCCTTCAGGCACCCCTTGCTCCCGTAGATCACCATCCCTTCGGGCAGGGCGGTCGGCTCGCCGTGCCCGGCCCAGGTGAACGACATCATACCGATCGCGCCGTTCTCAAGCTCGTAGGTGGCCATGAAGGCATCGTCCACATCTGGCTGGATGGCCTCGAGTACGTTCCCGGCCGCGTCGCGTCGGTAGCGGGTCTGCTCGAAGGTCCGTGCGAGCGCGCTCACCGTTACGACCTCACCGCACAGGTACCGGACCCGATGGAAGAGGTGGACCCCGATATCAATCGACGGCCCGCCGCCCGCCAGGACCTGCTGGTGCCGCCAGGGTGTCTCGGCAACCACCTTATCCGGCGACCATTCCGGGGTGCCAATGCTGACCGACGCGATCATCTGGACCTCGCCGATGTAGCCGCGCTCGATCGCCCAGCGGGCGATCCGCGATCCCTCGGCATAGCGCACGTTCTCGGTCACTCCCAGCGTGATCCCGTGCCGCCGCGCTGCCTCGACCATCGCCCGACCGGCTGCAACACTGACCGCGAACGGCTTCTGCACCAGGACGTGCTTGCCGGCCTCCGCCGCCTTGATCGTATAGGTATGATGTGCGAAGACCGACGCAGGGATGTCCAGCGCATCGACCACACCGCTCGCCAGCATCTCCTCGAAGCTGTCGAAGACCTCGGGCACCAGATCCGGCTGGAAGTCGGTGACGTACATATGGGGCGCGCTCAGTGGATCACCGGGCATCTTGCTCACCGGCGGTCGAGGCGGTGGTCCTTCCCCCCGCTTGCGAAACATCTCGGCGTCCCGCCGCTTCGAGGAATACAAAGCGGTGATTCGAAAGCTATCGTCGCCTCGCTGGCGGAGCTGAGCGTATCCCCGCAGGTGAGCTGGGAGAATCCGCCCGCAGCCAACGATCCCGATCCGAATAGGCTCTCCCACGCGATCTTCCCCTCCCTCGTGCAAATCCAAACACCAGCCCCGCTGCGTCGGCCTAGAGGCTGGCGACGAGCTCGCGCACGTACCGAATCGCGTCGCGGGCGCTGTCAAGCTCGGTCGCCGAGGCACCTCCCTCGATACAGAGCGGCCCCTGATAGCCGGCGTCTTTCAGAATCCGGAGAGAGCGCCGGAGGTCGTAGGTATGCACCTGACCATCGCGGCCGGTCCAGCGCTGCTGACCGTCGTCGCTGTAGGTGAAAACCTTGACGTGACAGGAGAAGGCCCGCGGCGCCATGATCTGCATCCCCTCCTCCCAGGTTCCCTCCACGAAGTTCGCCGTGTCCGGGCAAGCGCGGAACCAGGGCGACCCGACACGGTCGAGAAAAGCGGCGATATTCTTTGGATCAGCCGATGCACCGCCGTGGTTTTCGATGAGCAGGTAGACGCCGGTGTGCTCGGCTTCGGCGGCCAGCTCACGATAGCCCGCGGTAATGCGATCAAGCGCCTCCTGATCGGTCGGGCTGGCAGGGCCGCTGTTAATCCGGATCGCTGCAGAGCCAATCGCCCGGGCTACGTGGAACCACTGCTTGAGCGCCTCGATATCGGTGCGGCGCACCGCCTCATCCGGGTTGGCGATGTTGCCCATATCCACGGCGATATTCCGCACCCGCATCCCATGCTTTTCGATGGCGCTCCGAAGCTGGTTCAGATAATCGGCGTTCTGGCTGGCAAAAAAGGTGGATACCAGCTCGATCGTCCGGACCCCGAGCGTATCACAGACGCCCGGCAGATCAAGCAGGGTCATAGTCCGGTCGTTTAGAATAGACCGGTGGAAGATCCAGGCCGCAATGCCAATCTCGTTCACTCTGCCCTCCTCCGGCGGTCTCTCAGGGTGCTCAACCGAGTGACGGCCCCGGGACTCCGGGGTCGATCGGCGCGGCAAAGGTGCCCCGCGACAAAGATGCCACGTGCCGGTCGCGTCGGGTATACTCGCTACCGTTACCCCTGTCAATACCTGCGGGTTGCGATGCGCTCGCAGTATACGCACCACCGTCAGCACCAGAGACCTTCGACTCGGAGCGGGACCAGTGATGAAGGCGCGCGAGGGATACCTGATCGGCCTGGACATCGGGACAACCAACACCAAGGCAGTCGCCTTTGACCCGGCCCGCCGGCGGGTCGTTGCCGTGTCGGCGCACCCGACGCCGTACTCCGCAGCCGAGGACGACCACCCGTCCGAGATTGACCCCGAGGCCCTGTGGCAGGGCGTCACTCGCACCCTGCGCGAGGTTACCGCCGCTAGCGCGGGGCCGGCCGCTGCGGTGGGGATTGCGAGCATGGCCGAGGCAGGCGTGCCCCTGGATGAGCGCGGGCATCCACTGTACCGCATCATTCCCTGGTACGATGTCCGGACCGAGCCGCAGCTCCAGCGCGTGCTCCGGGAGCACGACCCGATCCGGCTCTTCCGGATTACCGGTCAGGCGCCGCGCCACGTCTACACCCTGTACAAGATCCTCTGGCTCCGCGAGCACGCGCCCGACGTCTTCCGGTCCCTGCACCGCTGGCTCTCCATCTCCGACTATGTCGCCTGGCGCCTTGCGGGTGTCACCGCGACCGACTACAGCCTCGCCTCCCGGACGATGTTCTTCGATCAGCGTACACGATCCTGGTCCGCGGAGATGCTGGCGATCGCCGGTCTGCGTGCCGATCAGCTTCCCGATGCCCGGCCGGCTGGCACAATCGTTGGCACAGTGACGGCTGAGGCCGCCGCGGCGACCGGCCTGCCGGTCGGGCTGCCGGTCGCGATTGGCGGGCACGATCACCTGTGTGGGGCGGTCGGTGCGGGCGCGATCGAGCCAGGCCAGGTCGTCGACTCGATCGGCACGGCGGAGGGAATGGTCATCCCTACTACCGCTTACCGGGATGATGATCTCTTCCGGCAAAAGCGCATCTGCACCTATGCCCACGTCCTGGCCGACCAGTACATCGTTCAGGCCGGCATGGCACTGAGCGGTGGTGCACTCTCGTGGATCGCCGACCGGCTCTTCGCGGATGCCCCTGATCCGGTCGCCGCTGCGCTCACTGCGGCCGCAACCGCGCCGGCCGGTGCCGAGCGCCTGCTCTACTTCCCCTACCTTGGCGGCAACGGGAGCCCAATCGGCGATGAGAACGTGGCCGGTGCATTCATCGGCCTGCGTGCGCTCCACGAGCGGGGCCACCTCGTCCGGGCCGTGCTCGAGGGGGTTGCTTTCGCGGTCCGCCACTCGCTCGAGGTGGTGGAACAGGTCATCGGCCGCGTGCCCGATCCCATCCGGGTCATCGGTGGTGGTGGGCGCTCTCCCCTCTGGCTTCAGATCCGGGCCGACGTGCTCGGACGCGTTCTACTCGGCGTCGAGGTGCCCGAGGCGGTCGCGCTTGGTGCGGCTCTCCTCGCGGGTGTGGGCGCGGGGGTCTTTCCTGATGTGCCAACCGCCGCGGCGGCTGTCGATCGCGCTGTGACTGCCTACGAGCCCGACCCCACGCGCCATGCCCTCTACGACCGCCGCTTTCACGACAGCTATCTTCAACTGTATCCGGCGCTCGCGCCCATCTTCGCGACCCTCGCTGACGAGGAATCGGTCATCCTGCCAGCCGCAGGAGCCTGATAAGACCCAGAGCGCCCTATGCGCCGCCCTCGCTCGTGAGAATGCTGTCGACCGCGGCGAGGTCCTCCGCAGTCAGCGTCCAGTCGGCGACCCGTGCATTTGCGGCGACCTGCTCGGGACTCGTCGCCCCCGCGATGACCGAGCACACCTCCGGACGCGACAGAAGCCAGGCGATCGCCAGCTCACCAACCGTCCGATTGCGATCGCGCGCAAACGCAGCGAGGCGGTCAATCAGGGCGAAGTTCCGGGCGGTCAGCTGCCGCTGAAAGCCGGGGTTTTCGTATCCGCGCACGCCCGGGGGGATCGGCTCGCCGGGCCGGTACTTTCCAGTCAGCAGTCCGCCTGCCAGTGGCGCGTACGGGATGATGCCGACCCGGTGCGCCCGGCAGAAGGGGAGAATCTCGCGCTCGATCTCTCGATCGAGCAAGTTATACCGGCTCTGCGTGACCGCGGGCGGGAGATAGCCGCGCCGGTCGCAGATCCAGAGCGCCTCGCAGAGCTGCCAGGCGGGGTGGTTCGAAAAACCAACGTACCGGACCTTTCCCTGGCGAACCAGGTCATCGAACGCCCGCAGGGTCTCGGCGAGAGGGGTCGACGGATCCGGTCGGTGGAGATAATACAGATCGATGTAGTCCGTACCGAGACGGCGCAAGCTCGCCTCGCAGGAGGCGATCACCCGCCGGTAGCTCAACCCCTGGTCATTCGGTCCGTCGCCGGTCGCAAAGCCCACCTTCGTGGCGATGATCACCGCATCACGCCGGCCGGCGATGGCCCGGCCGATGTACTCCTCGGAGATGCCGCGCCCGTACGAGTCGGCCGTGTCGATGTGATTAATCCCCAGATCAAGCGCCTGATGGATCACTGCGGCAGTCCGCTCGGCATCGCAGTAGCGGCCAAACGTATTCCCTCCCAGTCCGACCGCCGAGACGCGGAGTCCGGAGCCGCCGAGCTGTCGGTACTGCATCCAATCCTCTCCTGTTTGACGATGCGGATGATTATAGAGCATGCCCCACGCCGCCTGCGGCCGCGTTCTCCTCCCCTGTCAATTGACTGCAGGAGTGGAAAAGAGGCGGGGGTCAAGGCATGGATTTGACATTTCGAATGCACCGATCTACCATCGCTCACGATCAGTGACGGCCCCGTGTCGGGATAGGGAGCGAGCGCGGTGCGCCTGCTGATTGTTACGCTGTTTGCAGCTGCAGCCGTCCTGGCCGGGTGCCGTGGGGAACCGGCCCCCCCGGCGCCGCCCGAGATGCAGAGTGAGATCGTTGTGGGCCAGGGGACCTACATCGCGCGGGAGACTGTTCTGCCGGACCGCCCGGTCGTGCCGCGTGACCGCGCGATCGAGGTTGCCACGGCATACGCCAGCCGGGCCGGCCGTGGGGCACCGGCCGACGTCTCGGCCCGCTACGTCGCCCTTTCGATCCTGGATGCGCAAGGCAAGTCCGCTTTTGGCGTGGAGAACCGCGGCGTCTGGGAGGTCGTCTTTCGCGGCCTCACCTACGTCCCGCCGGGCGAGGCGGAGGCGGCCTGTCCCTGCATCCGCTACTTCGAGCGCCCGACGACCGTGGTCGCCCTTGATGCGCGGAGCGGAGATCTCGTGTTGATCTATGGGCAGGACCGTTGACTAGGCCGGTCGGTCAGGGCCAGCGGGTGATTTAGCGGGCCGGCGTGGCCTCGGCAGGAGGAAGGGCGATCCGGAGGGCGGCGGGAACGATCTCGAACTCGGCGGGGGCCATCCCCGGCTGCTCTCCGTCGATCTGGAGCAGGACCGGCTCGTCGGCTTCTACCCGGATGCGTCGGGCGCGGAAGTACTTCACCGCCGGATGACGCAGGTGAGCGCCGCGATAGATCGCCGGGAGGAGCCGCAGGAGGAGCTCGATTCGGCTTACCCGGCGCAGGACGAGGCCATCGAGGATGCCGTCGTCGATCACCGCCGCGGGGGCAAGCCGCATGCCCCCGCCGATAAAACGGCCGTTGGTCACGAAGATAGTGTCAACGAGTTCGCTCGTTGGCGGCCCATCATCGATCCGGTAGGTGAGCGTGCGGGCTCGATGGTGGAGAATCGCCCGGACTGCCGCAACGAGGTAGGCGATAAAGCCACCAAGCCACTTCGTTCCGGTGCGGAGCGCCGCTACCGTCTCTCCGCCGATTCCCAGGTCCCCGCTATTCGCAAAATACCGCATCCCGCGCTGTCCATCGAAAGTGGTGTAGCGCACTCGAACCAGATCAATGACGCCGGTTCGTCCTTCCGGCCCCAGTGCCCGATACGGTGCATTACCGCGGAGACCAAGGGTACGAGCCAGGTCGCCGCCGCTCCCGGCCGGGATAAGCCCGAACCGACCGCGCGGCGCGACCGGTTCCTCGCCTTCGAAGAAGCCGTTGACGACCTCATTTGCCGTCCCGTCGCCCCCGACCGCGACGATCGTCTCGAAACCTGACCGAAGCGCCCGCCGTGCATAGGCCGTTGCATCGCCGGGGCCATCGGTCACCACGGTATCGAACCGCACCCCTGCTGCAACAAGCGCCCGGGCGATCGATGGCCAGCGGCGAAGTGCCCGACCATAACCGGCGGCCGGGTTGACGATGACCAGCGTGCGCGCATTCGCGGACGACCAGGAGAGCGCTCCGTTCATGGCCGGCGATCACTGTCGGGCATCGCCCGCCGCATGACCATCTTCCCGCATCCTGGAAGTACCGCGCAGTCTCTCGACCGGTCCTGGGTCTTCATCACCGGGGCCTCGCCTTCACTCTGCTCCTGGAGTTATAACACCTGTTGTCTCTAAAGAATCCGGGGGAGTTGCCATTCCTTCCGCTTTCGCCAGGATACGGGTGGTACTTCTGATGGGCACATCCCGACGAGAACAACCTAGCCTGCTGGAAGCAGGGCTACCAGGTCATGGACGAAGGAAGAAGCTCGCGGGCTCCCGAAGCCGGTGGTGAGATCCCAGCCCTCCGTCGTAAGCATCCCGGGCACACCCGAGCCGGCCAGCGCATTGCTGTTGAGGGTCGTCGCGCCCGCGCCGGTGCCAAACGCTTCCGGAGTGATATCGTTGAAATCAGACGCAGAGAGACGATACACCAGCGGATTCAGATAGCCAACATGACGCTTCCCGCTTTGATCGGCAAGCTGGTTAGCCAGTGCGATCAGCCCGGCAAGCTGGGGAGCTGCCGCGCTCGTCCCTCCGACGATGTGCCAGCCTACCCGCACACCCGGGAAGCTCGTGTAGACCAGGACGCCACCGTCGACCGCGGCATTCCAGGCCAGGTCCGGAATCCCGCGGTGTCCGTTTAGCAGACGGGAGGGAAGAGCTGACTGAAAGGGTGGCGTCGCGAATAGAGCGCTGAGGCCGCCGCCACCGGCCGCGGGAAGCCAATCCTCTTTCCAGACCGCCTCGGTCCGCCCCGATCCGGAGGTGGAGGCGAGATACAGCGCAGCACAGGCATCGAAGGAGTTTCCCGCGGCCAGGCAGGCATAGTAGGCTGAGGTCGATATGCCAGGATTCCAGCGCCAGCCGTACTGCAGCCAGGTTCCGCCGGCCGAGGTTACCAGCGGGTCCGATGATGGCCAGTTCACCGTCGGATACGGATACAGCCGCCCCTGTTTATCCACGTTCGCGGTGCCAGAGTCGCCGCTCGCCCCGATCACCGTGACCCGGTTCGCGACCGCCTGACGATAGACCTCATCGAACCGTGCCACCTGCTCCGGGGCCGCGGCCTGGAAGGCCTGCTCAGTCGCGGCAAAGCTCTGACTGATTACACTCCCCGGATAGTGTTCCACGGCGTACTGCTCGGCCGCGAACATGCTTGGGAAGCCCTGAACGCCCTCGGTCTCAGCCGGATTGGTCGCGAGGAGAACCAGCTTCGCCTCTGGAGCGATGACATGAGCCCACTGGAGATCAAGGCTCGTCTCGAAAGCCCAACTTGCCTGCACCCCCTGCATGGACGGGCTGTAGGACGGACGACCATTCGGATAGATGATGTGGAGATCCGGGGTCGGTAGTCCAAAGGTCTGGCTGAACATCCGCAGATCGTCGGACGCCGTGGGACTGCCATACGAGTCCACGATCACGATTGTCTGCCCTTGACCCATCAGGCCCTCGGTATGCAACCTATCCACACCATAAGCGGCAAGGATATCTGAGGGTCGATAACAGTGGAAGAACGCATAGGTCGTCGTCGGTGCGGGCGTGGTACAGGCCGCCTGGGCAGACGGCACAGGCACGGCATCGTCCGGGGCCACCGCGACGAGCGGCACGAAAGCGGGAACCAGCAGAGCCATGCCGGCTGGCGCGGCCGCCGCGCCGCCAGCGCATAATACGACCAGACCGGCCAGGGCAAGCGCGGAAAGGAGATGCCGTACCTTCATCGGGAGCCTCCTCGCTTTCATAATCGGTCATTCGCTCGCCAGTCTGTACCGGTCCTATTCTCGCACCTCCGTCAAGGCAGAGAACGACCGGACGGCGTTTGCACGGCCGAATCGGACGAGCCGCGCATCGTCAGTCAGCATCCGGCTGATAGTCCATCTGGCGCTGGATTCGGCGGCGAATCTCCGAGCCGGCGATCTGCTCGACCAGATAGAGCCCCAGATCGATGGACGAGGAGACCCCACGTGCGGTGACCACCTCCCCCTCATCGACGACCCGCTCATCCACTACCTCGATCATCCCCAGGGTGCGGAGCTCATCAAAGGCGGTGCGGTGGGTCGTTGCGCGGCGGCCGCGGAGGAAGCCGGCTGCGCCAAGAATAAGGGCGCCGGAGCAGACCGACGCCTTACGCGCACTTGGGGCAGCCGTGCGAAGCCAATCGAGAAACGCCGGGTCGCCCGCCCGGGCACGCGCACCCGGTCCCCCCGGCACGATGACCAGATCGTACCCGGCCAGCGAGCCGCCGACGCGCGACGGGAGCAGACGGAGACCAGTCCCATCGGTCACGGTCTCAGTCAGCGCGCACACGTCCCAGGTAAAGTCGGTCATGAAGCCCATGGTCTTCAGCCGCGTCAGGGCGTCGTAGACGCCGATGAAATCCAGGGTCGTCATACCATCGTAGATGATGAAAGCCGTCTTCACGGGCTCCTCTCGGTCTCGGCAGGATAGGGGGCTGCCGCTGATTATAATGACAGCGACCGATACGGGGGAGGTCAGAAGGCATGCCGCTATCGAAGACACGGATCGGCATCATCGGCTGCGGGACGATCAGCCGGACGTACCTGCAGGTCATGCGGACGCTCGAGATCCTCGAGGTCGCCGCCTGCGCCGATATCCTTCCGGAGCGCGCCCGCGAGCGGGCAGCCGAGTTCAACATCCCTCGGGCCGGCGACGTCGAGGTCGTGCTCGGTGATCCGGAGATCCAGATCGTCGTCAACCTTACTATTCCCCGCGCCCATGCCGAGGTCGCCCTCGCCGCGCTCAATGCGGGCAAGCACGTGTATAACGAGAAGCCGCTGGCAGTGACCCGCGAGGACGGCCGCCGCATTCTCGAGCTGGCTGCCGCAAAGGGCCTGCGGGTCGGTGCGGCGCCGGACACCTTCCTGGGCGGCGGACTCCAGACCTGCCGCAAGGTCCTCGATGAGGGAGCGATCGGCGAGCCGGTCGCGGCGGTCGCCTTTCTGATGAGCCACGGCCACGAGAGCTGGCACCCGGATCCAGACTTTTACTATCAACCGGGAGGCGGGCCCATGTTCGACATGGGCCCCTACTATCTGACCGCGCTCGTGAGCCTGCTGGGGCCGATCCGGCGCGTTACCGCCGCGACCCGGATTACCTTCCCTGAGCGGATCATCACCAGCCAGCCGCGGTACGGCGAGAGGATCATCGTCAGAACGCCCACCCACGTCACGGGCGTCATGGACTTCCGGAGCGGTGCGATCGCGACCATCGTCACCAGCTTCGATGTCTGGCCAACGGGCCTGCCGCGCATCGAGCTGTACGGGACGGAAGGCGCGCTCAGCGTTCCAGACCCCAACACCTTCAATGGGCCGGTGCGCATCTGGCGGCCCGCGACGCGCGCCTGGGAAGAGATACCCCTGACCCACGGCTACACCGAGAACAGCCGCGGGCTCGGCGTGGCCGACATGGCCTACGCCCTCCGCTCGGGGCGTCCTCACCGGGCAAACGGTGAGCTCGCCTATCACGTGCTCGACGTGATGCAGGCCTTTCTCGAGGCATCCGATCAGGGACGGCACATCGAGATCTCGAGCTCTTGCGAGCGGCCAGCGCCTCTGCCCGTTGGCCTCCCCGAGGGCACGCTGGACCCATAATCGGTAAGGGACAGCGCTACCCCTGGACAGGCCCGCGGCCCAGTGCCAGCCGTGCTCGCAGAGAGACCGGTGCCGCGGCCTCAAGAGGACGGGCTTGGGCCTAGAAGCGGCCGGAGAGGCGCCGGGAGCGGATGATACTCGCTGGTAACGTGCAGGTTCTCGGCGATCTTGATTGTCGCTTCCCGGGTCAGGGCGAGCACATCGTGCCAGACCCCCTTGCGCAGGCAGACCGGCTGATCGAGAACGAACGCTTCGACGGCCTCGGGATTCTCCGGCGGCGCGACGAAGAGCACCGCCAGCCCGCTGACTGGCTCGAATGATTCAAGGGTCGTCGGGTGATGTTCCAGGCGGGAGATCTCCCGATTCCGGACCACCAGGATCGCCAGCCGCCAGCCGGTCGGATCCTCTGAGCGGGTAATGATCCGGAACTCGCTCTGGCCGCGTTCCAGGCGCTCCGGATCCGGGCGGTCAAGCGCGAGGATATCCCCGTAAGGAGCAAAGCTCTCCGGATCAATGGTGCGAAGCGGCAGCACCCGAGACATCGTCACACCCTCCACAGTCTGATCATCAGCCGAAGCCTCCCTGAACGGCTCGCGGCGCCTGGACAGCTGGTAACCCGTGCGGCGGCCAGCATAGCATGGTCTTTTTCTGCACACCAGGCCACCCGCACCGGCCGCGGGGCGGCGCTTTCCTCCCAGCCAACATGGGGGATTGACCCGGCTCGGCCTGACCCTGACGATTGACCTCACCATGAGTAGCAGTGGACCACCCCGGCGCCTGCCGTACCTCTTCCGCGCCGTGTCCGCCGCCCTGATCGCACTGGCGGGCCTGCTTGTCCCGTCGGGCGACAACGGGGCCCGCACGGCGCTGGCCAGCCCGGCATCCCCGCGGACGGTGGTCATCCGTCCCCGGCAGACGAATGTCAGCGACCCGTGGTCAGTCGCCTCGATCTTCTGGTTCGGGCGCGCAACCACGTCGAACAACTACGTCGACGTACGGCTCAATTACGACAGTCAGGCGCTGTACATCTTCGCGACGATCGTTGACTACTACCTGTGGTACGATCCAAGTGGAGCGTCAGACCCGCGCGGATACGATGCGTTCGCCCTGTACCTCGATACGCGCGGCGACCGGGCCTCTACACCAGCATCGGATGACTACTTCGTAGTCAGCGGTTTCCACTTCTACCCCTCTGGCAATGATCCGCGCTGGCACCGCCAGGGAGAAGGCACCGGCTCGGGCTGGAACGAGGGGTGGATCCCTTCGCCCGGCTGGACTGACGCCCCGGTCTCACGCTTCAACCAGTCCGGTCCCAATAACAACTCCGATCTGGACGCCGGCTGGGCCACCACGATCACCATTCCCTGGGCAACCCTCGGCCTGAGCGGACCACCGCGTGCCGGCACCGTCTGGGGGATCGGCGCACTGCTTTATGACCGGGACGATCAACCGCCGAATGGGGCGGTGGCAGCGGAGAGCTGGCCGGAGCAATTCTCCAGCACGGACCCTTCGACCTGGGCTGCCCTCGTCTTCGATCCCCCGCCCTATCAGCCGCCCACGGCCACCAATCAGACGACGACAGTGATCCGCCGTGGCCTCAATGGAACGGTGACTGACGCCTACGTCGGCGGTGGGGGGGACTGCAG
>JADGGD010000050.1 GCA_019690095.1 Chloroflexota bacterium | reverse complement strand
AATCTACTCAAATCCGGCCGCCGTTGTCTAACGACCAGGTTTCTTGGGGAGGTGCGGTAAGAGCCGTCGCCTCTCCTCGTCGCCAGTTCACACATCGGGCGGGGCCGCACGCGGCCCCGCCCGATTTTTCTCTCCCTGGAAGGGCTCGCGGACGGCCCTCGAAGGCCCAGCCTCAAGATCCGATGGTGACGATGTTCTCCTGGAGCGGCGTGGTGACGACCGGTCCGCGGTCGGGATCAACGTAGACATCCACCTCCAGGCGGACGCCGAAGGTGGGCAGGTACACCCCTGGTTCGACGGTGAATCCCAGACCGGGGATGATCTTTCGCGTGTCACGCGTCTCGAAGCCGTCCAGATTCACCCCGGTGCCGTGGACGGTCTCGCCCAGGCTGTGGCCAAGCCGATGGGTAAATGCCTGGCCATAGCCGTCGGCGCGGATGATCGCCCGTGCCACCTCGTCTACCTCCCAGCCCTCGAGAGCACGTCCGTGGCGCCAGGCGTCTTCCAGGAGCTTTAAAGCCGCATCGCGGGCACGCCGCACGCTGTCGAAGGCGCGCTGAATCGCTGGAGGAATGGTCTTCCCCGCATAGGCGACCCAGGTCGTGTCGCCGTAGATTGCTCGCGGCTGATTTCGCTTCGCCCAGATGTCAATGAGAATCCAGCTGCCCGGCGCAATCGGAGAGGAGTGCTCGGCTGAAGGCTCGTAGTGAGGGTCGCCGGAGTGTGCGTCTACGGCTGCAGCAGGTCCTTCCTCAGTCACCAGCCCCATCGCGGCCATGCGGTCCCGCATGAACTGACAGATCTCGAACTCACCGGGCTGACGATGCAGGTTCGCCCCGATGAAATCGAAAGCCTCGCGAACGATCTGCACCACCCCAGCAGCAGCGTACCGATGCGCTTCGACCTGCTCGGCCGACCACCGCGCGACTGCGTACTGGAGGACATCGCCAGAGGAGACTACCTCGATGCCGAGCGCCCGAACCTCCTCAACTGTGCCCGCGTCAACCCGCGATACGACCGGCAGTGCGCACATGGGCGAATACTCCATAGCGATTCTCTGCCGCCCTTCCAGCAGACGAGCAAGCCCGGCCTCTTGCTCTGCCCGGTTCTGGTAGACCTCGATCGGCCAGCCGAGATCAGCAAGGCGTTCGGCATCGACCATATGGAGGAGGAATCGTGGGGGACCATCCGGCGGGATCAGCAGGAATGCCCGACGGGTCGTGTGGCGCCGGCGGCCAATCACCTGCCAGAAGACCGGGTTGTTCTGCTGGAAATCGACCAGCAGCCAGCCGTCAATCCGCTGCTGACGGAGGAATCCCTGGGCCTCATGCAGAGAAAACGAATCGATCACGATCGGCTTACCCCCTTTCCGGCGGCACGCACATCCCGGGTGTCCTGGATCTGAGCAGACGGGCAGAGATCGTTGAGTGGACAGATAGAGCAGCGCGGATGGCGGGCCTGGCAGATCTCCCGCCCGAGACGGATCAGGCAAACGTGCATCGCGTGCACCTCGGAAGGCGCGACGATCGCCTCGAGGGCCGCGTGGGCTTCCTCAGCACTGGTTGTCGGATCAATCAACCCCAGGCGCCGGGCTACCCGGTGGACATGGGTATCGACCGGTAAGGCCGGCATTCCCAGGCCGAAGAGCAGGACGCACGACGCCGTCTTCGGTCCCACGCCGGGCAGGGCGGTGAGGCGTCGCCGCGCCTCCGCGACCGGTAGCGCCGTCAGACTGGCCAGTCCCGCAGCAGAAAAGTGCTCGGGGATCGCTCGCAAGACTGCCTGGATGCGTGCCGCTTTGACCCGGGCCAGCCCACTGCACGCAATCGTTGCAATCAACTCCGCTGGCGGCGCTGTGGCCACGCGCGTCCAGTCGGCCCCATACCGTGCAATCAGGCGATCGAAAGCGCGGTCGGCATTTCGGTCAGATGTATGCTGTGAAAGGATTGTCGAGACGAGCGTTCCAACGGGGTCGTGGTCCGGTACAAGCGGGGGAGGGCCAAAGAGCGGGCGCAGGCGCTCCAGAATAGACCGGACCGCAGTCCGTCGGTCTAGATCTTCCCCTTGCCCTTGCACTTCGGGCACTGACCCTCAACGCGATGCCAGCCGCTCGGCTCGGACGGATCCGGCCAGCGCTCATTGACCTGGCCCGTCCCATCGCAGCGCGTGCACTTCACCTTGGGGGCGAAGTTGAACCGCGAGATGAAGATGAACGCGACGATGAGGACGACGAGCATGATGACCGATTCGATGCCCACGTCGACCTCCTTCACCCGGCCATGCTTGCCAGCATTATAGCACTGATCTCCGATTGCCGCGCCGTGTTGGGATGGTATAATGGGGCCCGATGCTCCACCGCCATTCGTCTGCGATCCTTGATCGCCTCAATCCTGCCCAACGCCGTGCCGTCACCACGGTTGACGGGCCTCTTCTCGTCCTAGCCGGACCCGGCTCGGGAAAGACGCGGGTGATCACCCATCGGATCGCCTACCTCCTTGCTGAGTCAGGAGGCGATCCGCCCGGGATTCTTGCGGTCACCTTCACCAACAAGGCGGCGCGTGAGATGCTCGAGCGGGTCCGTGTGCTCGTTCCCCAGGGGAACGGTGATCTGACGATCGGAACGTTCCACGCGGTCTGCGCGCGCATCCTTCGGCGCGACGGCTCGCCGATCGGTATCCCCCCATCGTTCACGATCGCCGATGAAGATGACCAGCTGGCCATGGTCCGGCGGGTCCTTCGCGAGCTCAACTGGGACGAGAAGCGGTTTCCACCGCGCGCCATGCTGTCCTGTATCTCGGCCGCCAAAAGCCTGTTGATCGAGCCGGCGGAGTTCGCTGTCCGGGCGAATAGTTATGTCGAGGAACGGGCTGCGGTCGTCTACCCCCGCTATCAGGAGCTCCTTGTCCAGCACGACCTGCTCGACTTTGATGATCTGATTATGCGCACGGTTGCGCTGTTCCGCGAACATCCGGCGGTACTGGATCGGTATCGCGAGCGCTTCCGGCACGTCCTCGTTGACGAGTTTCAGGATACCAACGTAGCGCAGTATACCTTCGCGCGACTGCTCGCCGCCGAGCACCGGAATATCTGCGTGGTCGGTGACGAGGATCAGTCTATCTACAGCTGGCGCCACGCGGATATTGGGAACATTCTCAACTTCGAGCGCGATTTTCCAGGGACGCACGTCGTGGTGCTGGAGCAGAACTACCGGTCAACCCGGACCATCCTCCAGGCCGCTCGCCGCCTGATCGCCCCGAACACGATGCGCAAGGAGAAAAGCCTGTTTACTGAGAATGATGTGGGAGAGCGCATCGTTGTCTTCGAGGCGTATGACGAGAACGAAGAGGCAGGCTATGTCGCTACCCAGATCGAGCGGCTCCTCGCGGCGGGCGTGGCGCGTCCCGGAGAGATCGCGGTTATGTATCGAACCAATGCCCAATCGCGTGTCCTCGAGAAGGAGTTCCTGCGGCACCGTCTCCCGCATCGGGTAGTCGGTATGCGGTTTTACGAGCGCAAAGAGATCCGCGACCTCCTGGCTTACCTGCGCCTCTGCCGCAATCCCCATGACGTGGCAAGCTTCGAGCGCATCATCAACGTGCCTCCCCGTCAGATCGGTGCCAAGACGCTGGCCGACCTGCGGCAGTGGGCGCGGGAGATTGGCGTGACCGCGCCCGAGGCCCTGGAGCTTCTGGCGGAGGATGACGATCGGGCGGCTGGTTGCCCTATTGGTGCACGGGCCCGGAGCGCGCTGGTGGAGTTTGGACGGCTCCTGGGCATACTGCGCCGGGCGAGTGCGGAGATGGTTGTGGCACGTCTCCTCGAGCGCATCCTCGAGCTCACCGGATATCGCGAGCTCCTTGATGATGGAACCGAGGAGGGCGAGTCCCGACTGGATAATGTCCGTGAGCTGATCACTGTCGCCGAAGAGTTCTCCGGCTACGGACCCGAGGGCAGCCTCGCGGCGTTCCTTGAGGATGCCGCCCTGGCGGCCGATGCTGATGAGTACGACCGCGCGAGCGATGCCGTCACCCTGATCACCCTGCATGCGGCCAAGGGGCTCGAGTTCGACGTCGTGTTTATCGTAGGTCTCGAGGAAGGGCTCTGCCCGCACAGTCGGTCAATCGAGGATCCCCGCCAGCTCGAAGAGGAGCGGCGCCTTCTGTATGTCGGGGTCACCCGTGCCCGTCGCCGTCTCTTTCTGACCTACGCCAACCGGCGGTCGCACTTCGGCGAGGGGAGCATCCGCGAGCCTTCTCGCTTCTTCCGGGATCTCCCTCCCGAGCTGGTACAGGGCACCGCCCGGGCAGTCCAGCGTCCTGGACGATCGTCGGGCTCAGTACGGCAGCAGTCGAGGGCTCACTCCTTCACTGATACCGGTTCGCGCGAGCCAGACGGCCAACAGGCGTCAGCGGTCATCCCCCTGCGTCCGGGAGACCGGGTGGTCCATCCGACGTTCGGTCAGGGCGTGGTCGTCAGCGTAGTTGACCGCGATGGCGATCAGGAGGTTACAGTCGCGTTCCCGAATCTGCCAATCAAGCGACTCCTGGCGAGCTACGCCCGGCTTCGCCTGGTTTCCTCCTGATCCCAGCGAGCGGAGCGGTCGGCCTCCCCTTTGCAATGAACAGGTCGAATGAACCGGTCGTCAGGAGCTTACCAGGTCTCGCTGACCGTTACGGTTGCTATCGCGGGGACTGGTACTGCGTCCGGCGATCTGTGCGTAGATCTGGGTTGTCGCGATATTGGCGTGGCCCAACAGCTCCTGGACTGCGCGCAGATCGGTGTTGTGATCGATCAGGCGCAGAGCAAAGGAGTGCCGTAATGCCTGGGGGGTCACGTCATCGGAGAGGCCGGCAAGGCGGGCATGCTCCTTCAGGATGAGCCAGAAACCCTGGCGGGTGAGCCGGTCTCCCCGGTGGTTCACGAAGAGCGCTGGTTCATCGGGTCTCCGAATCAGGCTGTTGCGGGCGGACGCGATATAGTCCTCGAGCGCTTGGACTGCATCGGCATCAATCGGGATGATCCGTTCTCTGCCCCCGCGGGATACACAGCGCACGTGTCCGGTCGAGAGATCGATATCGTCCAGGTTCAGGGCCACCAGTTCGCTGACGCGCAGTCCCGTGGCGTACAGGAGGCGGAGCATTGCGTTGTCCCGAATGTCTTCGGGGGACGAGCGGCGCGCAACCTGCTCGAGGAGACCGTTGACCTCTGCCGGGGAGAGACCGCGCGGCAGGCTCTTATCGATGCGCGGCGTATCCAGGGTCTCGGTCGGGTCGACCGCGATGATGCCCCGGGCGTGGAGGTAATGGAAGAAGGATTTAACTGCGGCAATCTTCCGCGCCACCGTCGTTGACGCGTAGCCCTTCTCCTTGAGGGCGACGATAAACCCGATGATGCGCGGGCGCGAGACCGCCGACCACCCGCGGAACTCGCCGCTCGCTTCATCGAGGCCCGCATCCGGACTGCGCGACGGAACAGTCGTTAGGTACTGGTAGAGTTGCGTCAGGTCGTTTCGGTACGCGGCAATCGTGTTGGGGGATGCGGAGAGATCAACTTCCAGGTGTTTCAGGTACTCCTCAATCTGCTCCCACAAGAGGCGATCCATCCGATAGTCCTCACCCCGCTTCTGGAGTGACTCGCCATCGCGTCGCTCGGGCAAAACCGCGTAGTCCACCGCCCTGGCGGCCGCCTTGCTGCCAGGGCACGCCGTATTCTATCACAGCGCGGCTGGTTGTCCAGACGGCTCAACGTAATACAGATGCGCTCTAATTCCTTTCATGCGCCATGGCACGATTCGTGCCCGGTGAGGAACGAGGTGAGATGCCGTGATCGTCTTCAAGCACGAGGCTCTTCTCGCCTTTATGCAGCGGCTGGTCCGTGACCGCGAGTTCTGCGAGTGGTTCGCCGCTCAGCCCGTCTCCGCCCTCGCCTCACACGGGCTCGCCCCGCGCGACCTGTCGGATCTCGTGGCTATTCTCCACGATGCACGCAGCCAGCGGGAGATTGCGGCTGCAATGGAGCCCGTGGTCCAGTCGATGCTCTGGATCGTGGAGGACGCTGAGGGGCCGGCGCCGTCGGATATGCGCGGGCGCCTGCGCCTGCTGGAAGAAGAGCTTCAGGGCGCGCGCGAGCGCGTTATTGCAGCTCGCCGCCAGCGTCCGCGTCCCTGGTGGCAGTTCTGGGGCTGACCCCGGTGTGGAGAGGCAGGACCGGTCGACCGCCGGGGTGATAGTGCCGAAGGAGGATGACCTCCGGAGTGGAGATCTCGTCAGGAGTTGGGTGAGTAGTAATGGCATCGCTGTGGGAGCGTATGATGCGCTGGATCGACGCGACACTGGGCGGGTCGCGCCGGCGCGATGATCTTGATGCCGAGAAGGTCGAGGCTGCCATTCAGCTCATCCAGAACGCCGTTGAGGAGGAGCGGCGTGAGCGTCAGGGAGCACGGGTCAAAGTCGCGGATCTCGCCCCGGAGAGGCAGGCACGGCTCGCAGCCGATCTGGCGCGACTTCTCCGCACTGACAAGGAAAATGGGGAGTAATCACTGTGCGGTGGAACCGTGCCTGGCATACCCCGACGTCAGCGCCATGGAGGACGGCCGATTACGTCTCCACGACCGGCAGGTTGCGGCGAAGCACCTCGATGCGTTCCAGCGCCAGTCCGGAGCCGATGGCTACGCACGCCATGGGGTTCTCGGCGACGTAACAGGGCACGCCTGTTTCCTGCGTGAGAAGCACATCGATATTCCGCAGGAGTGCACCACCGCCGGTGAGCACGATCCCCTTGTCGATGACGTCTGAGGCCAGTTCGGGAGGGGTTTCCTCCAGCACGGCACGCGCCGCCGCGACGATCGCCGAGAGGGGCTCAGCGATCGCCTCGCGCACCTCTGGCGACCGCAGGGTGATGGTCTTGGGGAGACCGCCGACCTGGTCGCGCCCCCGGACCTCCATTGACAGCTCCTCATCGAGCGGGGTAGCGCTTCCGATCCGTATCTTGATCTCCTCCGCCATCCGCTCGCCAATCATAAGGTTATATTTGCGCTTCACGTAGTTGGCGATCGCGTCATCCAGGCGATTCCCGGCGATGCGGACCGACTTCGCGACGACGATGCCGTTCAGTGAGATTACCGCCGCCTCGGTCGTTCCGCCCCCGATGTCAATGATCATATTGCCGCTCGGCACATGGATCGGGATCTTCGCGCCGATCGCCGCGGCAAGAGGCTCCTCGATGAGGTAAGCAGTCCGTGCTCCTGCCTGGATCGCCGCGTCGTGGACCGCGCGCTGCTCGACACTCGTCACGCCGGCCGGGACGCAGACCATGACCTCCGGCCGAAACAGGCCGACCCCGATCCGTCCGCACACCTTCGTGATGAAGTAGCGGAGCATCGCCTCGGTGATCACGTAATCCGCGATCACACCGTCGCGCATCGGCCGGATCACTGTGACACTGCCCGGCGTGCGCCCGAGCATATCTCGCGCCTCGTTGCCCACGGCAAGGATCGTATTATCCACGTTCGAGATCGCAACGACCGAGGGCTCCTGGAGTACGATCCCCTTGCCGCGAACGTAGACCAGCACATTTGCTGTACCCAGGTCAATGCCAATCTGCTTGGCGAACATCTGTCTCCACTGTCTTATGAAACCAGAACGTCTTATGAAACCGTCACGCGCTCGACGTGCGCTCCGAGCGCCCGGAGCTTGCCGTCGATGTTCTCATAGCCGCGATCGATATGGTAGATGCTGTGGATCTCGGTGATCCCCTCGGCCGCCAACCCGGCCAGGATGAGGGCGGCGCCCGACCGGATATCCAGAGCCTCGACGACCGCCCCGTGCAGTCGGGTCGGGCCGATGATGGTCGCGGTCTGCCCATCGACCTGAATGCACGCACCGAGCTTGCGCAGCTCGCGCGCATACTGGAAGCGATCATCGAAGACCCGCTCGTGGACGAAGCTCGTCCCGTGCGACTGGGTGAGGAGGGTGGCGAACTCGGCCTGGAGATCGGTAGGGAAGCCCGGATAGTGCAGTGTCTGGAGTTCGACCGCATGAAGGGTGCCATTCCCCCGCACCCGGTAAGCCCGATCCTCGACCTCGACCAGCACGCCAGCTTCGAGGAGCTTGTGGGTCAGTGGGTCCAGATGGTCCGGCACGATGTCGTGAATGGTAATGTCTCCCCCGGTGATGGCGGCGGCGATGGCGTAGGTCCCGGCCTCGATGCGATCGGGGGTCACGCGGTAGTGAACGCCGTGAAGCCGATCGACTCCCTCGATGCGCAGATAGCTCGTGCCCACGCCGGTAACCCGGGCGCCCATCTGACGCAGGCACTCAGCGAGGTCCGCCACCTCCGGCTCGACCGAAGCGTGCTTAATGACCGTGGTTCCCTCGGCCAATGTGGCTGCCATCAGGATGTTTTCCGTGCCGGTGTGGCTGGGATAGTCGAGGTAGATGCGCTCGCCACGGAGCCGTTTCGCTTCCAGATGATACTGGCTGTCGCTGAGCTCGACCGAGGCCCCCATGGCGGAAAAGCCCTTGATATCCACGTTGACCGGCCGCCGGCCAATGCTGCAGCCACCCGGGTGGGGGGCAGTCACGCGGCCGGCTCGGGCCAGGAGAGGACCGGCCAGGAGGAATGATGCCCGCATCCGTCGGGCGAGATCACTCGGGACGACCGGATTGAGCTCGTCAGCTTCGGGAGCGCGAATGATGACCCGGTGACTGGCTGGCTCCAGGTGAACTGTACAGCCAACCTGCCGCAGGATCTCGGCAAGTGTCCGGACATCCTCGACAATGGGGACGTTATCGATGATGCACTCATCGGTCGTGAGCAGCGCCGCGGCCATGATCGGGAGCGCCGCATTCTTCGCGCCGCTGACCACGACCTCACCCCGTAAAGGGATCTGCCCTTCGATCACCAGCTTATCCATCGCGCTCCCCCTGCCCTCCCCCTGCCGGAGCCGACTGCGGGTCTCAGGAGGGCGCCATGCCCTCACGCCGACGGCGCGCTACCTTGAGGCGGACGCGCGACCGCCGCAAGGCCGCCTCCGCCTGGATCAGGTCTGCCCGTTCTCGCCGCTCCTGGATGAGTCGCAGTGCTCGTTCCTGGGCAGCCTGCGCCCGCTCGATATCGATCTCTTCGGCCCGCTCGGCGGTGTCGGCCAGGATCAGGACCCGGTCGTGGCGAACCTCAAGAAAGCCGCCGCTGATCGCGAGGTCAATCTCGTCAGTACCCTTGCGCACCCGCAATTCTCCGGGTTGCAGGGTTGTCACCAGTGCGGCATGGCCGGGGAGGATGCCGAGTTCCCCCAGTGTGCCCGGCGCCACGACTGAGTCGACCGCGTCAGAGTATACGACTCGTTCGGCAGTGACCACATCCAGTTGGAGAGACGGCATCTTACCGCACTCCCGCCGCCTTGGCGCGCTCGATAACCTCGTCGATCGTACCGGCCATGTAGAAGTGTTGCTCGGGAATATCGTCGACGTTGCCTTCGAGAATCTCCCGGAACCCGCGAACGGTCTCACGGAGTGGGACGAAGACGCCAGGCCGCCCGGTGAATACCTCTGCCACGAACATCGGCTGGGAGAGGAACCGCTGGATCTTGCGGGCGCGGGCGACGGTCAGCTTGTCCTCGTCACTCAGCTCTTCCACACCGAGGATCGCGATGATGTCCTGGAGATCCTTGTATCGCTGCAGTACTCTCTGCACGCCGCGGGCCACGTCATAGTGCTCCTGGCCGACGATCCGCGGATCGAGGATCCGCGAGCTCGAGGCAAGGGGATCGACCGCCGGATAAAGACCAAGCTCAGCGATCGAGCGATCGAGGGAGACGATCGCATCCAGATGGCCGAAGGTCGTCGCCACAGCCGGGTCGGTGTAGTCGTCGGCTGGCACGTAGATCGCCTGAACTGAGGTGATTGACCCCTTCTTCGTCGAAGTGATGCGCTCTTCGAGCTCTCCCATTTCGGTTGCCAGCGTTGGCTGATAGCCCACTGCGGAGGGCATGCGTCCGAGCAGTGCCGACACCTCGGCACCCGCGAGCGTGAAGCGGAAGATATTATCGATGAAGAGCAGGACGTCTCGTCCCTCGACGTCGCGGAAGTACTCGGCCATGGTCAACCCGGTCAGGCCAACGCGGAGCCGCACTCCAGGGGGCTCATTCATCTGGCCGAAGACCATAACGGTGTTGTTGATCACCCCCGATGCCATCATCTCGTGCCAGAGATCATTGCCCTCACGGGAGCGCTCACCAACACCGGCGAACACGCTATAGCCGCCGTACTCGGCGGCGATGTTCCGGATGAGTTCCTGAATGATGACCGTCTTGCCGACGCCCGCGCCGCCGTAAATGCCGATCTTTCCCCCGCGGGTGAACGTCGCGATGAGGTCGATCACCTTGAGCCCTGTCTCGAAGACCTGGGCCTCTGTCGCCTGCTCCTCGAATGAAGGAGCCGGGCGGTGGATTGGGAACTTCTGCTCGGCCTCGACGGGGCCTTTCCCGTCAATCGGCTGGCCCAGCACGTTGAACAGCCGTCCGAGGGTCTTGGGGCCCACCGGCACCTGGATGGGGCTTCCGGTGTCGATGACCTCGGCCCCTCGCCGTAGTCCATCGGTACTGTCCATCGCGACGCACCGGACCCAGTTATTCCCGAGATGCTGCTCGACCTCGACGACGAGCTGACCGCCTTGCTTCTCCACGATCAGGGCATTGAGGATCCTCGGGAGCTTATCGGGGGGGAACTCGACGTCCACCACCGGCCCGATGACCTGAACCACCCGTCCTTTTACTGCGGTATCAACTGCCACGTTCTCCCTCCTGCAGGTGCCCCACCTGGCCATTGAATGGGCCCGGTTGGGCAGGTGGTCTCCCTCAACGTCTGAGGGCTTCGGCACCCGCGGCGATTTCGAGAATTTCCTTCGTAATTCCTGCCTGACGCGCCTTGTTGTAGCTGAGCGTCAGCTCCTCGATGACCTCGCGCGCATTCTGGGTTGCGTTGTGCATCGCTACCATGCGCGCGCTGTGCTCACTCGCGACCGACTCGAGCACCGACTGGTATACCAGCACCTCAACATAGCGCGGCAGGAGCTGGGCGAGAACGGTGATCGGATCGGGCTCGAAGATGTAGTCAATAAACCGGCTTTCCATTCCGTCAATCGGCACCACCGGGAGAATCTGGCGTTGCTCAGTCTCCTGGCGGAGCGTGGAGACGAAGCGGTTGTAAATGATCTCGACCCGATCGAACCGTCCGGACCGATAGCCGTCGATCGCGATCGTCGTGATGGGGGCAATGTCCAAGAGCGACGGCCGGTCCGGCAGGCCGCTGACCTCGGCGATCACCTCGCTCCCGTGCCGAATGAGCCAGTCGCGTCCTTTCCGACCGATCGCCATGGTCTGGACCGGCACCGGCTGGTTGACGATGAACTGGGCGGCGCGGCGGATGACATTCGTATTGAACGCGCCGCACAGTCCCCGGTCACCGGTGATGACGATGAGTCCGATTCGCTGGACTGGTCGCTCGGCGAGCAGGGGATCAACCTCGTCGACCTGGCTGGCAACCCGGGCGAGTCCGGCCACGAGCTCGGCCATGCGCTGGGCGTACGGGCGACTGGCACCCACCGCCTCCTGGGCCCGGCGCATCTTCACCGCCGAGACCATCTCCATGGCCTTGGTGATCTGGCTGGTGTTCCGGACACTTCGGATCCGACGTCGGAACTCGCGTGCGCTTGGCATCGAGGTTTCCTGCCCCTTACTAGAACGAGACGGTCTGCTTGAACTCGCCAATAGCCCGCTTCAGGGCCTCGATGGTCGCGTCGCTCAGCGCCTTCTCCGTCTCGATCGTCTGAAGGATCTCCGGATGATTCGAGGTGAGGAACTTCAAGAACCCGCTCTCGAACTCGCGGATCCGGGCGACCGGCACATCATCCATATAGCCGTTGGTCACGGCCCAGATCGACGCGACCTGCTGGGCAACCGGCATAGGCTCGTACTGCGGCTGCTTGAAGATCTCGGTGATCCGGGCACCGCGCTCGAGCTGGGCCTGGGTCGCCTTGTCCAGGTCGGACCCGAACTGCGCGAAGGCGGCAAGCTCACGGTACTGCGCGTAGTCGAGGCGCAGGCGCCCCGCAACCTGCTTCATGGCCCGGATCTGCGCGGCCGACCCAACGCGTGAAACCGAGAGCCCCACGTTGACAGCGGGCCGGATGCCAGCGTAGAACAGGTCCGACTCCAGATAAATCTGGCCATCGGTAATCGAGATGACGTTTGTCGGGATGTAGGCCGAGACATCGTTCGCCTGCGTCTCGATGATCGGCAGGGCAGTGAGGCTGCCGCCCCCGTGCGCCTGGTCATACTTCGCGGCGCGCTCCAGCAGGCGCGAGTGGAGGTAGAACACGTCGCCCGGGTACGCCTCGCGGCCGGGTGGGCGCCGGAGCACCAGGGACATCTGGCGGTAGGCCCAGGCATGCTTGGTCAGGTCGTCGTAGACAATGAGGGCATCCTGGCCGTTCTCCATAAACTCCTCGGCCATCGCACAGCCCGCATAGGGGGCCAGGTACTGGAGGGCGGCCGGATCTGTCGCATTCGCCGCGACGACGATCGTGTGATCCATAGCGCCGTACCGCTCGAGGGTTGCCACCACCTGGGCGACCTTTGACGCCTTCTGGCCGATCGCCACGTACACGCAGGTGACATCACCTTTCTTCTGGTTGATGATCGTGTCGATTGCCAGGGCGGTCTTGCCAGTGCCGCGGTCGCCGATGATCAGCTCGCGCTGGCCGCGTCCGATCGGAATCATCGAGTCGATCGCCTTGATACCGGTCTGGAGCGGCGTGTTGACGGCCTCGCGAACGACCACGTTCGGGGCGATGCGCTCCACGACGCGGCGGCGGGTCGCACCGGTCGGCCCCTTCCCATCAATCGGCTCGCCCAGCGCGTTCACCACCCGTCCGATCAGCTCCGGGCCAACTGGCACGTCAACGATGCGCCCGGTTGTCCGGACCTCGTCTCCCTCGCGCACGTTGACATCGCTTCCCAGAAGCACCGCGCCGACTGTTTCCTCTTCCAGGTTCAGAGCCAGCCCGGCCACCCCGCTCTCGAACTCCAGGAGCTCGCCGGCCATGGCACCGGACAGGCCGTAAATCCGTGCGATGCCGTCGTGAACCTCGATCACCGTGCCAACGTTAACCGAAGTGACTGGCAGGCCGAACTTCTCGATCCGCTCCTTGATAATCGAGCTAATCTCTTCCGCTCGAACCGCCATGGTCTGTCCTACCTCCTTACGCCAACAGGCTTGCGCGCAGGGCCGCGAGGCGGCCGGCGACGCTCGCGTCGATCAGGCGATCTCCGATGCGCGCCACGAAGCCGCCGATGATCGAGGGATCAACCTCAGTCGCCATCGCGACCTGCCGTCCTACGATGCGTTCCAGGCGCTGCTTGACCTGTTCAGTCTCGGCCGGTGTCAGCGGAACGGCCGTGGTCACCCGGGCCGGGACAATGCCGCGCGCCTCATTCAGCAGGGTCTGATACGCGTCCAGGATCTGATCGATGAGGCCCGTGCGCCGGTTCTCGATCAGCACGAACACGAAGTTCCGTTGCGTCTCACTGAGATACGTCGGCAGGCTCTCCCGGACGATCTCTATCTTTCGGGTGAAGGCAATGCCCGGGTTATCGAGCAGAATCCGGAACTCCGGACTGCCCAGGATGTCGCGAATGCCCTGGAGCGCCTGAAGCCATCCATCCAGATCGCCTTCCTCGCGCGCAAGATCGAAGATCGCGCGCGCATAGCGGCGGGCTACTCCGCTCGTCGCCACGGCCTCTCTCCGTACTCCTCACCTGCCCTGACAGCGTCTGTCCGCCTGATCAGGACGACATACTCTGCGCTGTCGGGCTGATCTTCCCGCGCCTCCGGCGCTATCTTCCGGCAACAGGGAACCTCCTGTCCTTTTAGTTTAGCTTGAGCTTCTCCGCCTCGACGAGCGCCTCGTCAACGAGCCTGTAGTGGCTGGCCCGATCGAGCGAGCGTCCGATCACGCGCTCGGCAGCGAATAGCGCGAGATCGGCTACCTGCTTCCTCAGTTCGGATACTGCTCGCTCCCGTTCCCGTTCGATATCTTCGAGCGCCTTCGCTCGCATCTGCTCCACCTCACGGCGCGTCTTATCCAGTTCGTCCTGGCGAATTCGGTCCGCGATCTTCTCGGCCTGGGCGATGATCTCCTGTCCCTCGCGGCGAGCCTCGGCCAGCCGCCGGGCGAACTCTTCCTCGGTTCGCGCGGCCTGCTCCTTGACCGCCTCGGCGCGCTCCATACTCTCGCGAATGCGCGCCGACCGCTCATCGAGCATGCGGATGATCGGCTTATACGCGACCACGCGCAGGATGACCAGCAGCAGGATGAAATTGACCAGCTGGGCCAAGAGACCCGGTACCGATACTCCTAGCGCGTCCACCTTGCCCTCACTTCTCTGTTGCTTTCCCGTTCCCTCTCCAGTCGGGTGAGGATCGACCAGGCCGGTCCACCAGGGATCGGCCTGGTCGCGGACAGGAGCCCGGAGATCTCTCCCCGTTTGCCGTGGTCCGCCCTGTCCGCGGGCTCCGACCCCACCTCAGGTCCGGAAGCCCGCGGGTGGACCGCCCGGGTACGGGGGCACGTTCGTGGCTCTCAGGTAAACTTCAGGATCAGTGCGACGACCAGCGCGTAGATCGCGATGGCCTCGGCGAACGCCAGCCCGAGGATCATGTTCAGCCGGATGGCCGGCTCTGCCTCGGGGTTGCGGCCGAGCGCCTCCATCGCGCGGCTGACGAGCAGACCAATGCCCAGGCCCGGGCCCAGAGCCCCAAGGCCAATGGCCAGGCCGGCTGCCAGCATCTTGACGCCTATATCGGTCACAGCCCTTCTCCTCCTTCTGCCCCTACGGGCCACGATTCTCGATACTGCCGACCGGTGCAGGGTCCCGGCCAGCGGCTGGTATTCGTATTGATCTGCGAGCGTAGAAGACCCCCAGCCGGCCCGGGCTCACGTTTCCGGCCGGCAGTATGGCTCCTTCGACCTGCCCACGCAGGTACTTGACGGGGGTGGGAAGATTCAAGTCTGGGCTGGGCGGTTAGCGGCGTGACCGCTCCCACGCGCCAAGGAGCAGCCGTAGCCCATGCGACGCACCGCAAGCGCAGGAGCCTGTCAGCCCTCCCGATCCTCGTGGTTTTGGTGCTGTCGTCGTTCCTCGACTGCTTGCTCGATCGAACGTGCGACCAGACGATAGGCCGCAAAACTCCCCGCCAGGATGCCGAGGAGCGACAGAATCAGGGTCGCCCACGGTCGGGTTCCCAGCTGGGCATCGATCCACAGACCAAGCACGAGCCCGAGCAGGATCGACGCCACCAGGGTAAACCCCAGCTGGCTGATGAGCGCAACGGGCCCCCAGCCATTACGCATCGCCACTCCTGCTCGGCACCGGCGCAAAGTATAGCATGGGGTGATAGGTGGAAGCAACTACCGGTTGCGGGTTGTGCAGGAGTGCGCGAAGATCACCTGCCCCTGGACCACTACCCCGTGCCAGATCGAGGGAAAAGGGAAGGTCCCCGGTCCACCCACCCCGGGGAGGGGATAGGCAGGCCGGGGACCTGGCGGAGTGCTAGTTCGCGACCGCAGCTTCGGTAAGGGAGGGCTCGTCGCTGGCCGTGAAGCAGCGTTCGAGCTCTTCTCCCTCGACCGTCTCGTCGCGCATCAACTTCTGAGCCAGTCGGTCGAGGATATCCCGGTGAGTGGTCAGGATCTCCTTGGCCCGCTCGTAGGCTGTGGTGATCAGCCGATGGATCTCCTCGTCGATCGCCTCGGCGCTCTTCTCACTGTAGTTCTTTTGCTCGGCGATCTCCCGTCCCAGGAAGATCAGCTCTTCCTTGTGCCCGAGCGCGATTGGCCCGATTCGGCTGCTCATGCCGTACTCGGTCACCATCCGGCGCGCGGTCTGGGTCGCCCGCTCGATATCGTTCTCCGCACCGGTCGTGATCTCCCCGAACACAAGCTCCTCGGCGACACGTCCGCCCAGTGCCCACGCCAGGGTGTCCTCGAACTGCGACTTGCTCCACAGATACCGGTCCTCGGTGGGCAGGAGCCGCGTGTAGCCGCCCATCATCCCGCGCGCGATGATGGAGACCTTATGGACCGGGTCCACGTTCGGGAGCATGCGAGCGACCACCGCATGCCCGGCCTCGTGGTATGCCGTGACCAGCTTCTCCTTCTCGGAGATGATCCGTGACTTGCGCTCCGGACCGGCAATTACCCGATCAATCGCCTCCTCGAACTCGAGCATGCCGATCTTCTTCTTGTTCCGCCGAGCGGCCAGGATCGCCGCCTCGTTCACCAGGTTGGCCAGGTCAGCCCCTGAGAAGCCCGCGGTCTGCTTGGCCAGCACTTCCTTGCTGACGCCTGCGTCGAGCGGCTTCCCGCGCATATGGACCTCCAGGATCGCCCGTCGCCCATTGATATCCGGGCGGTCCAGCACGACCTGGCGGTCGAAGCGACCGGGCCGCAGGAGCGCTGGGTCCAGCACGTCCGGGCGGTTCGTCGCGGCGACGACGATGACGTTCGTATTCGAGTCGAACCCGTCCATCTCGACCAGGATCTGGTTCAGCGTCTGCTCGCGCTCGTCGTGACTGCCGCCCAGACCGGCTCCGCGCTGCCGTCCAACGGCATCAATCTCATCAACGAACACGATGCAGGGCGCGTTGCGCTTGGCCTGATCGAAGAGATCCCGCACGCGGCTGGCTCCCACGCCCACGAACATCTCGACGAACTCCGAGCCAGAGATGCTGAAGAACGGCACCCCGGCCTCGCCCGCCACGGCCCGTGCCAGCAGGGTCTTGCCTGTCCCCGGGGGGCCGACCAGCAGAACGCCGTGGGGTATGCGTGCTCCAAGCGCGGCGAACTTCTCCGGATACTTGAGGAACTCAACAATCTCCTGGAGCTCCTGCTTCGCTTCCTCCACACCGGCAACGTCGGAGAAAGTGACTGCCGGCTTATTGCCCATGAACATCCGGGCCCGGCTTTTCCCAAACGACAGCGCCTGGTTGTTTGATCCCTGGGCCTGCCGCATCATGAACAGAAGAAAGCCTGCCAGGAAGAGAAACGGCAGTGCCTGGACCATCAGGCCCAGCCAGTTGCCGAGCTCGGCCGGCTTCTGATATGCAACATCAATCTTGTCGATCTGGTTCTGTGGAACACCTGCATCGTGCAGGATCTGGTAGATGTTCGTATTTGGATCGGTCTGCGCGCGTGCCTCGGCTTGCGAGTCGGTCCGCTGAACGATCAGCGTATCCCCTTGGACGATGATCCGCTTGATCTGACCCTGCTTTGCAAGCTGGATCACATCGCCCAGCGACATCTGCGTCGGCTGTCGACTTCCCCCGGCTGAAAAGAAGGAGAGCACCAGCGCGATCGCCGCTACGAGGATCAGCAGATAAATAAAGCTATTCTTCAGCCACTTCGCATCCATTAACCGACCTCGGTGTCCCCGTGCGGATTCGGCCCCCTAGCACGGATTATAGCAGAACGGGGCTGCTTTTCAATCTGAGCCTGCCCGGTACACCTCGGGGCGGAGCACGCCCACGTACGGCAGGTTCCGGTACAGCTCCGCGTAGTCCAGGCCATAGCCAACAACGAACCGGTCAGGGATCTCGAACCCAACGTAATCGATCGGCGGGCCGACGTCCCGTGCCTTCTGCTTTCGCAGCAGACTGCAGACCCGCAGGCTCGCTGGGCATCTCCCGCGCAGATTATCGAGGATATAGCGGAGGGTCAGGCCAGTATCAACGATATCCTCGACGACCAGCACGTGACGTCCGTCGATCGCTCGGTCCAGGTCCTTCAAGATCCGAACCACGCCGAGAGACTCTGTGCTTGCGCCATAGCTGGATACGGCCATGAAGTCAATCTCCACTGGCAGGTCGATCTGGCGGGCCAGGTCGACCATGAACATGATGGCCCCCTTGAGAACCCCAACGAGCAGGGGATCCTTGCCGGCATAATCGCGGGTGATCTGACGTCCCAACTCGGCAATCCGACTCTGCAACTGCTCGCTGGTGATGAGGACGGTAGCGATATCGTCATTCAGGGGGTGCATGCAGTACTCTCCCGCAGGGCGGCCTCTTGCGTGACCGCGCTCTCGCTCACTGACACCTTGAGGCAAAGGACCGTCCGGCTTTCCGGTCGCGCGATGAACCGCTGATCGCGCCGGACGCCGGCGAGCCAGGCGATCCCACTGACGGTCTCAACGACGGGGACGCGCGACCGGTCTCGGCGTGGAACGGATGCCTCGATAAGGATATCATGCACCTTCTTCCGACCCGGCGCTCCCTCGGGCATCATCCAGTCACCGTCGCGGCGGGAACGGACGCGGAGCACCGATCCCTCGACTGACGATAGGTCGAGATCACAGTGCCAGGGGCCGGCGTCCGGCCCGGAGCATGGTGAATGAGTGCGGCGAACGGTAAGCTGTCCATCCCGTGTCGTCCCCAGAGGGCCAAGGTGGGCAACTGGACCCAACGCGAGAACTAGTGGCTCGTCTGTTAGGGCGGCGAGAGGGATCTCGCAGGTGGACAGGGGTGGTGCGGGAGGGGCTGCGGCTCCAATCAGCAGGTGCTCCCGCTCAACACAGAGGACGAGCCCTTTAGGCCAATGCAA
>JADGGD010000282.1 GCA_019690095.1 Chloroflexota bacterium | reverse complement strand
CGAACCACCGAGCGGGAGATCCTCCAGCGCCTGGAGGCGAAGGACCCCGGCCTGGCGGCCCGGATCCGCCAGCACCTCTTCCTCTTCGAGGACCTCGCCCTGCTCGACGACCGTGCGCTCCAGCGCGTCCTCCGGCGGATCGAGATCAGCGACCTTCCGCTGGCGCTCCAGAAGGCGCCGCCTCCGCTCGTCGAGCGCATCCTTGCCAATCTCTCGGTGCGCACGGCGGCGATGGTCCGAGAGGAGATGGCCGCCGCAAGCAGTGCCCGGACCCGCCAGGTGCACGAGGCCCAGCAGCGGATCGTCGCGGTGGCCCGCGCGATGGAAGAGAACGAGGAGATCGTCGTCGAGCGTGACATCCCCGAGCCGCCGGTGGGCGTGCCTCCGCCGTGGATGGCACCGCCCCATCCGCGCGCTGCGCCCCCGCCCCGGGCGAGCACACCGGAGAGCCGGGTCGCCTGATCCTGCACCGGACGCAGTCCAGGCAGGGTGCGCTGACTGGACCGGGCGCGGCCAGGGCCTCAGGCGGGGCCGCCGGTGCCCGCCGCCGGGCCGCCGCGCGTGTACGCCTCGGCGACCTGGACGAGCACCTCATCCAGAGCGCCGTCCACGGTGCGGCCCAGCTCGAAGACCTCGGCCGCTGACAGGCTCGTCAGATCCCGCGCGAGCGCCTGCCAGGTCTCGTCGTGCAGGATCTCGTACTGGCGAATCGCCTGGGTCAGGGAGATGCCGAGCCTCTGCACCTCCCCGATGTGACTGGCGAGTCGTGCGCGCAGCTGCGCCCGGGCTGAGGGGTCCTGGGCACCGTAGCGGAGAACCGCCACCAGCCCGATCAGCCACACCGCGATGTTGTTGACCAGCACCCGGACCGGGATGGTCGTCGTCGGGCCGAGCACACCCTCGCGCTGGACCCTCCCGATCCAGCGGGCCATGATCTCGTCCGACTCACGCGAGATGACCCCGGCGGCCAGGAGGGCGATCGGCCCGGCCGTCGGCGGTGCGGCCGGATGGGGGAGCAGAGGCGTACCAGCGACGGCCGCGGCGATGGCGTTCTCCAGGTCCTCGATATTGTACGGCTTGATCAGCTCCTGACGGACGTTGAAGCTCCGCACCGCATCCTCGAGCAGGGTCTCGGTATCCGAGATCACCACAATCGGGATGCCCTGCGTATCCGGATCGGTCCGCAGGTGGGCGAGGAACTGCCAGCCGCAGGTCTGGGCGTGCGAGCCGAGGTCGAGCAGGATCACGTCCGGGTTCATGGCCTTTGCATCAGCGAGCGAGGTGGGGCCGCAGACCGTCGGGGTGACATCGTAGCCGACCGAGGCGAGGATCAGTCGGGCCAGCTCGGCGAGGTCCGTATCGAGCTCGACAATCAGCACGCGCCGCCGCACCGGTGTCGCCGCCATGGTGTGTCCTCCTGGGCGCGTCCGCGCCGCCCCGGGCAGAACCTATCCCGGCAGGCCGTCCGGTCGGCTGCCGGCCGCGGCCGATGCTCGATCGGCGCCCCGACCGCACCATCCGTGCCATCCGCCGCAGCGCCCGGGAGAGCGTACAAAATCGTGAGAATCCGATGCCCCACAGCCCTCCCCAGTATAACCGGTCCGGTAGGGAGCCAGGCTCACCACACAGCGGCCCGGCCGTCCCCTCTAGAGCACGCTGAGGCTGGCCTACTGCCCGCCCCAGGTCGCCCGGGCCCGCGCCGCGGTCTGCTCGATCTCCGCGACGATCTGCCGCCCGCTCTCCAGCGCCCGATCGGCGATCCCCTTCAGGTTGATCGCCGCCTCCCGCCAGGTGCCGGTGCGGGGTGCGTAGGGCCGAAAGTCCGGGTCGGCCAGCGGGCCCGCCAGCGGATCCGGCCGCACGTCCAGATCAGCGTAGCGCCGCGCCGCCCCGAGGACCAGCGCGACGTACCGCGTCCCGCTCGTGCCGGTCGCATCACGCGCCTCGGTCGGCCGCCCCGCCGCGTCCACCGCCCCAAAGTAGGCCGCCAGGCCCGACTCGACCCGCCCGCCGAACGCTGCGATCCGATCCCGCAGCAGAGCACAGCCCACCGCCAGGTTGACCGCCGGATCGAACGGGTCCTGCCCCGGCGCAAAGTGCCCCTCGAGCACCTGCATGAGCCCGAGTGCGCGCCCGAGCCCCGGCCCGTTGTCCGGACTCACCGCCCGCGGGTTTCCACCCGACTCCACGTCGATCAGCCCCGCCACCAGCGACGGCGCCAGGCCGTGCGCCCGCGCCGCCCGGATGATCTCGTCCGCCAGCTTCCGAACCTGTTCCTCGGCCATCCTCACCCCTCGCGGTATGCCTTCATAGCACCCGATCAGTTCGCACATCCGCTCGTCCAGCCGGCCCGCCAGGCCGACCAGCCCACCCACCGCCCGCACGTGGCGCGGCAGGCCGGCGCAGTAGTCGAGGAGCTGGGCCGCCCGCGCCGCCCACGACTCCCTCTGCCCGGTACAGCCGAACGCGGTCAGGAGAATCGGCAGCCCCAGGCCCGCGCTCCGCGCCCAGCGCCAGCCGAACGCTGGATCGGCCATGCGCGGGCGGTCCGGCCAGAGGCCGCGCTCGCCGATGAAGGCGGCGCGCGTCAGCACACCGCGGTCGGCGAATGCGCCCGGGTCGGCATCCCCGGCCGGCGCCGGGAAGCCCGGGTGAAGCCCCGGGAACCGCTCCCGCAAGCGCTCTGCCACCTCGCCCCACCAGGCCGCGAACGCCGCCGGCGCCAGGCGCGGCCGCGAGCGGTCCGGTGCGTCCAGGATCTGATACCAGCCGCTCGGATCCACCCGCGCGATCCAGTCAGCGTGCCGCGCGACAAACTGCGCCGGCGCGGGCAGGTGCCCAGGCGGCGCGTCCAGGCGGACCACCAGGAACGCTCCGCGGCGGACCAGCCAGCGCGCGTCTGCCGCCGCACAGTGGCTGGAGAGCACTGCGCCGGCGAAGCGCCCCACTGCGAAGGCCGCCCGTGCCCGTGCCGCCGGCGTGACCGGCCAGCAGAGCCCGGGCCGCGGTCCCGATCCTCCTGCCGCTTCTAACCGCTCGGCGCTCACCGCTCCCGCTCCCCAGGCCGTGCCGGCGGGCGGGCATCCTGGCCAGGCGCCGGGCCGCGCGGCATCAGCGCCGCCGTCGCCTGGCTGTACAGCCCACTTGCCGTCAGGCCAGTCACAACCCCCACCAGGACTGCCAGCCGCCAGTCCGCCCCAACCATCGGCGCCAGCCCCACATTCAGGGCAATCGCCACCCCGAGGGTCAGGGCCGGCAGGAGCCGGCTCGGCACGCCCGGCCAGGTCACCCGAATCAGCTGGACCAGCGCCACCACCAGCGGCGCCCCGGCCAGCCCGATCAGCGACATCGGATCAATCACGCCA
>JADGGD010000281.1 GCA_019690095.1 Chloroflexota bacterium | reverse complement strand
CGAGGCGCTCGCCGCCTTTGGCGACGGCCGCCTCTACCTGGAGCGCCTCCTGGAGGGCGTGCGCCACGTGGAGATCCAGATCCTGGCCGACCGATACGGTAACGTCATCCATCTCGGGGAACGGGAATGCTCGATCCAGCGGCGGCGGCAGAAGCTCATCGAGGAGGCCCCCTCGACTGCGGTCGACCCGGAGCTCCGCCGGCGGATGGGCGAAGTCGCGGTCACGGTCGCTCGCCTGGTGGGCTACGAGAACGCTGGGACGGTCGAGTTTCTCCTCGACCGCGAGAAGAACTTCTACTTCCTCGAGATGAACACGCGCCTCCAGGTGGAGCATCCGGTGACCGAAATGGTCACCGGCGTCGACCTGGTGGTCGAGCAGATCCGCGTCGCCAGCGGCCGGCGCCTGCGGCTCCGCCAGCGCGACATCACCCTGAAGGGGCACGCGATCGAGTGCCGCATCTCGGCCGAGGATCCGTACAACGGCTTCCTGCCCTCGACCGGCGTGATCACGAGCGTCTACGAGCCGAGCGGCCCCGGCGTGCGGGTGGACAGCGGCGTCTATGACGGCGTCGAGATCTCGCTCTACTACGATCCCCTGGTCGCCAAGCTCATCGTCTGGGGCGAAACCCGGGCCCAGGCCATCCTCCGCATGCGGCGTGCCCTCAGCGAGTTCAAGCTCCTCGGCATCCGCACCAATCTGCCCTTCCACCTGCGGATGATGGATTCTCCCTCGTTCATCGCCGGACGCTTCGACAATGCCTTCCTCGAGACCTTCACCCTCACCACGCCGGACGAGACCGGCGAGCGGGCGCGGCTGGCTGCCATCGCCGCCGCGGCAGTCGCCTACCAGCGCCAGCAGGAGAAGTCGCGCGGCCCGACGGGTGGAGAGACCGCCCGGGCCGGTGAGGTGAGCGGCTGGAAGCTTGCGGCGCGCCGGGCGGCGGTTGGCCTGTAGGGCCCCGGGCGCGGGACGGCGCCTTCCTTGACTCCCCATCGCGTGGTGGGATAATTGGGCTGACGATGAAGTACTATGTTGATGTCGCTGGCCGGACCTTCGAGCTTGATCTCCAGGAAGACGGGGAGCGGCTCAGGGTTCAGATTGGCGATCAGCACCTGACCCTCGACCTGCGCGCGGTGACCCCGCCCTCGCTCTACTCCCTGCTCATTGACAACCGCTCGTACGAGATCTTCGTCGAGGCACGCGGCAGTGCCTATGACCTGCTGATCAACGGCGAGCTGTTCCATCTGACAGTGCAGGATGAGTGGACCCGGCGGCTTGCGAACATCCAGCGGAAGACCCGCCTCGAGACTGGTGAGATCGCGGTAACGGCGCCGATGCCCGGCGCCGTCGTCTCGGTCGAGGTCGTGCCGGGGCAGGAGGTCCAGCCGGGCCAGGGGCTCGTGATCCTCTCGGCGATGAAGATGGAGAACGAGATCCGTGCACCGCGCGCCGGCCGGGTCAAGTCCGTCGAGGTCCAGGCCGGGCAATCCGTCGAGCAGGGACGCACCCTGATCGTGCTCGAATAGGGCAGGAGCCCGACCGGAGGAGAGGGCGATGGCAGACGATCAGCGTGGCTCGCACGGCACCGAGGCCGACATCGCGGCGGCGCGCCGACGGTGGGAAGAGGAGGTCTTCGAACCTGCCCGCCAGCGGGCTCCTGAGCGCCGGGCCTCCTTCCGCACCCTCTCCGGGATCGTCGTCGAACCGCTGTACGATCCTTCCACTCAACACGGTCCCTATCTCGAGCGGCTCGGCTTTCCGGGCCAGTACCCGTTCACCCGGGGGGTCCAGCCGACGATGTATCGGGGACGGCTCTGGACCATGCGCCAGTACGCGGGCTACGCCACCGCCGAGGAGTCGAACCGCCGATTCCGCTACCTGCTGTCCCAGGGGCAGACTGGTCTCTCGGTCGCCTTTGACCTGCCGACCCAGATGGGCTACGACCCCGATCACCCCCTTGCCGAGGGGGAGGTCGGGAAGGTGGGCGTTTCTATCAGCTCGCTCGAGGATATGGAGCGCCTCTTTGACGGCATCCCACTCGATCGGGTGAGCACGTCGATGACGATCAACGCGACCGCGCCGATCCTCCTGGCGATGTATGTCGCGCTGGCCCGCCGGCGCGGAATTCCGCTCGACCGCCTGGCCGGGACGGTCCAGAACGACATCCTGAAGGAGTACATCGCCCGAGGCACGTACATCTATCCGCCCGGCCCCTCGCTTCGTCTGGTGACCGATACGATTGCCTACGCCGTCGAGCACCTGCCGCGCTGGAACCCGATCTCGATCAGCGGGTACCACATCCGAGAAGCCGGGGCGACCGCCGTCCAGGAGGTCGCCTTCACCTTCGCAAACGCCATCGCCTACATCCAGTGCGCCGTCGAGCGCGGCCTGGACGTCGAGCGGTTTGCCCCGCGCCTCTCCTTTTTCTTCAACGCCCATCTGGACCTCTTCGAGGAGGTGGCGAAGTTCCGCGCCGCCCGTCGTCTCTGGGCCTGGATCATGCGGGAACGCTTCGGCGCCCGCTCGCCGCGTGCCCAGATGCTCCGCTTCCACGCGCAGACCGCCGGGTGCTCGCTGACCGCTCAGCAGCCCGAGAACAACATCGTGCGGACGACCATCGAGGCGCTGGCGGCGGTGCTTGGGGGCTGTCAGAGCCTTCACACCAACGCCCTGGACGAGGCGCTGGCGCTCCCGACCGAACAGACCGCGCGCATTGCCCTGCGCACCCAGCAGATCATCGCCTTCGAGAGCGGCGTGGCCAACACGATTGATCCGCTCGGGGGCAGCTACTTCGTTGAGAGCCTCACCGATCGGATCGAGGCAGAGGCGCGGCGGTACCTGGACGAAATCGACCGGATGGGCGGTGCCCTGCGCGCGATCGAGACCGGCTACATCCAGCGCGAGATCGCTGAGAGCGCCTACCGCTACCAGCAGCAGGTCGAGAGCGGCGAGACGGTGATCGTGGGAGTCAATCGCTTCACTGACGACGCGGCGCCGCGCATCGAGATCCTCAAAGTGGATCCGGCTGTTGCCGCCGCCCGGCTGGAGCATCTGCGGGCGCTCCGGCGGCGGCGCGACCGCGGGGCGGTCCGGGCGGCCCTGGCCGAGCTGGAGGCGGCCGCGCGGACCGGTGAGAACCTCCTGGAGCCGATCATCGTCTGCGTCGAGCACGACTGTACGCTCGGCGAGATCGCCGACTGCCTGCGCGGCGTCCTCGGCGAGCACCGCGAGCGCGCCGGGATCTGAAAGAAGGCCTGCGGTGAGCTACTGCCCTCGCTGCTTCCACGAGTACGCCGAGACGGTCACTGTCTGCGTGGAGTGCGGAACCCCGCTCAAGCGGGGCAACCGGCCGGTCAGCCGGGACCT
>JADGGD010000049.1 GCA_019690095.1 Chloroflexota bacterium | reverse complement strand
GGGCCGGCCCGGTGGGGGGGGGGGGGGGGGGCGCGCCCCCGGGCGCCCCCCCCCCCCCCACTTTTTCGGCTCGCTGACATCTCTGGCGCTGCCGCAACCCGAATAGATCTGGTATGATTCCTTGCGCGCCAGGGTTTCAGCGGGGCGTGCCGGTGCCGGGTACGGGTATCTCCCTGTTCCGGTCCGGTTGAGGAGGACCGGCGAGACCCGCCCGACCTGACAATGGTGCGCCGTGCCCGGCCGCGGGGTGCGGCCGTCTAGCGAGGTGTGCCGATCATCGATGAACCGCGTACGACCGATCGCCTGACGATCTTTGGGGGTCGGTCTCATCCGGCGTTCACGGCCGCGGTCTGTGCTCATCTTGGCCATCCGGTTGGTCGCGCGCGTCTGCGAACGTTTTCCGACGGTGCGATCGAGGTCAAGCTCGAGGAGAACGTGCGCGGGCACGACGTTTTCATTATCCAGTCAGGCCATCAGGCCCCGAACGACTTCCTCATGGAGCTCGCCTTTCTGATTGATGCGGCCCGCCGGGCGAGTGCTCGCTCGGTGACAGCGGTTTTGCCGTATTTCCCATATATGAAGGGTGATAAGAAAGACGAACCACGGGTCTCCATCCGGGCGCGGGTTGTCGCCGATATTCTGGAGGCGGTCGGGGTTGATCGCGTCCTGACCATGGATCTCCACGCCGCCCAGCTCCAGGGTTTCTTCAAGGTGCCGGTGGACAACCTCTATGGTCTGCCGGTCCTGGCTCAGGAGATCGAGGCGGAGGTGAGGGCAGGGATGATCGAGCAGCCGGTGATCGTGGCCCCTGACGCCGGACGTGCCTCGCTGGCTCGAGCCTACCAGCGGCGACTGGCGCACCTTGGGGCCGGCGTTGCGGTGGGGGATAAGGTTCGCCCTGAGCTTGACGAGAAGAGTGAGGTCACAGCGCTTCTGGGCGATGTCCGGGGACGCGATGCCGTGCTTGTGGACGATATCATCTTCACCGGCGGTACCCTCTGCGGCATGGCCGATGAGGTCATGAAGGCCGGCGCCCGAAGCGTCCGGGCGGTGGTGAGCCACGGCCTTTTCACCGGCGGCGCGGTGGAGCGGATTAGTGCCAGTCCCCTGCGCGAGATCATCTTCACCGACACTGTTCCCCTGGATCCGCGAACCGCCGAGCAGCTCGGCGACCGACTCCGTCAGGTGAGTGTTGCCTCGCTCTTCGCTGAAGCGATCCGGAGCGTCTTCCACCAGACCTCGATCAGTCGGCTCTTCACCTGAGCCCGGAGCGTCTTGTTCTGGCGTTCATCTCGCTGCAGTGCCCTCAGACGACCGTTCCGGGCAGTGAACCGCGACTATCCTGCTGGTCTCATGCGTCAGTGCTCTCGTAATAGGCTGTCCCGGCGCAGGCCTGGCAGAGGATGATCCCGTTCTGAATAACCTCTCGCTCGTTGTAAACCTCCTCCTGGCACCGGGCACAGATCGCACGCGCCTCCGGACGGCTAAGGAGGCGAGCCGACGGCTCCCGGAGACGGACCGGCTGCCAGACCAGAAGGCGGGGCACCGGCATGCGCTGGTAGCCAAGAAGATAGGCTTCCCACCGGTCACGGGCCTCGGGGGCATAATCGCGCGCCGCGGCGCGGGCGGTCGGATGCGGAGCGATGCGGAACGCGCGGTCGTGGTGGGTGTCGACGAAGGTTGCAGCGATCTTTCCATAGTCGACAATCCGGAGAGTACGGTGGCCGACCTGACAGCCGGTCGCACTGGATACACCATCAACAAAGCAGCCGTCCGTCTCGACGATGGCCAGGAGGCGCTTATCGGATCGCGGCAGTTCCAGACCGAGCAGCTCGGCGGCAAGCATACCCATCCGCACGCCGAGTACCTGGCGTGGGCAGAGATGGGCGTGCCGTGCCGCGCTTGCTCGGAGGAGTTCCTCCAGTGTTGCCACTAACGCACCTCCTCGCGCCCCCCGCTGCCTGCTCCGTGGCCGATCAGCCTCGGTCGCCGGCGCACGGGCCGGGTGTGTCTGCATCGAGTGTTCTCCCTCAATATACTGCGAAAGACTGCGAAGCATATCGCGACCAGCGGTGTTTCTCGATGACCCGAGGAAGACTGGCTGACGCGCGGCCTGCCGCTTCGGCCGCCCCGGTCGGCTTCGCGGTGGGGAGGTTTTGTGATATAAGAAGCCAGGTCGGGTCAGTGGGTCCTGATGACGGAGGTGGCTCGTGGTTCTGGGTCCCCATGGAGTGCACGCGGAGGCGCATCGACCGGTCGTTGCGGGGCGGAGGGGGATGGTCTGTACTGGTCATCCACTCGCGGCGGAAGCTGGCGTGGCCATTCTCCGTCGCGGCGGCCATGCGGTTGATGCCGCGATCGCGGTGGCGGCCGCGCTGAACGTCGTTGAGCCCCACATGTCCGGGGTGGGCGGTGACGGCTTCAGCATGGTGTATGACGCCGAGCACGGTCGTATCCGTGTGATGAATGCGACCGGCCCGGCGCCCGCGCGCGCCACCCGCGAGGTGTACGTGGCTGGCGGAATCCCCATGAAAGGGATGCGGAGTGTTTCCGTGCCGGGCCTGGTCAGCGGCTGGCTTCAAATCCACGAGGCCTACGGTCGTCTCCCACTTGCGACTGATCTTGCGCCGGCGATCGAGCTGGCTGAAGAGGGCTTTCCAATCAGTTATAAGCTGGCGCAGGCCATCGCGGGGGATGCTGCCCTGCGTGAGTGTCCGGCCGCACGGGCGGTCTTCACGCGTGATGGCCGCCCTCTTGCGCCTGGCGATCTCTTGGTTCAGCGCGATCTTGCCGAGACATTGCGGACGATCGCCGCCGACGGTCACGATGGATTCTACCGGGGACGCATCGCCCGACTGATCCAGTACTGTTCCGAGGACCAGGGCGGACTGCTGACCACTGATGACCTCGCCGCGTACCGGGCGTCCTGGGAAGAGCCGATCTCGATCGACTACCGTAGCTTTACCGTTTACAGTGCGCCGCCCAATTCAAGCGGCCTCACCCTGCTTCAGATGCTCAACCTGATCGAGGCAGACGACCTCGCCGCCCTCGGTCCCAACAGCGCGGCCAGCGTTCACCTGATGGTCGAAGCGAAGCGGCTTGCCTTCGCGGATCGTGAGGCGTATCTGGCTGATCCGCGGTATGCCGAGGTGCCGATCGCGGGTCTGATTTCGAAGGAGTATGCGCACGAGCGGCGCCGTCTGATTGATCCAGACCGGGCCGCGAGCCTGGTAGCACCCGGTAACCCGTGGCGCTATCAGGGACAGGCCCCGCCGGTTGGGCGCGGACGGCGGCCGCCGCGCTCAACCCCGGAGGATACGACGTGCTTCGCTGTCGTCGATGGCCGGGGAAACGCCGTCTGCCAGCTCCAGAGCCTTCAGTCGGCCTTCGGATCCAGTATCGTCGTCCCCGGGACGGGCATCCTGCTGAACAATCGCATGACTTACTGGCATCTTGATCCGGATCATATAGATTGCCTGGAGCCAGGCAAGCGGGTGCGCCATACCATGACGCCGGTGATGATCTTTCGAGACGGCCGCCTCGTGCTGGTCTGTGGAACGCCAGGAGCGGACACGCAGGTCCAGAGCAACCTGCAGGTCATCACGCTGGTGCTGGATCACGGCTACCTGGTGAACGAGGCGGTCGAGGCGCCGCGCTGGCGTCATCTTCAGGATGGCACGGAATCGACGGTCCCGCACCGGTGTGCTGATGAACTCCTGCTGGAGGAGCGCTTTCCGGTCGAGGTTCAGCGCGGCCTGACTGCACGCGGCCACCCGGTCCGGCTGATCGGACCTTGGGAGGCTGTGGGAAGCATGGTCATGATCCAGGTCAGGCCAGAGACCGGCGCGCTCTTTGGAGCAGTGGATCCACGGCGTGACGGCTACGCCGTCGGCTGGTAAAGACTGGTACAATATATGGACAATATATCGCGGCTGTACTGGCTATGCCGTGGGGCGGGTGGATCGAGCGGCCGCGGCGGGTAGTGGGAGATATTCACGTGCACGCGCGCATGATTCGGATTGCCCTGTCACAGCTGAACGCGGTGGTCGGGGATCTTGACGGCAACGTCGAGCGGATCCTCCACGATGTCGAACGAGCCCGTGCGCTGGGGGCCGAGATCGTTGTCTTTCCGGAGCTTGCCTTGACTGGCTACCCGCCCGAGGATCTCCTGCTCAAGCCCCGGTTCATTGCCGATAACCTCGCGCGACTGGAGGAGCTGGCCCGCCGGTGCGACGGGATCACGGTGGTTGTCGGATTCGTCGATGCGCAGGCAGATATCTTCAATGCCGCAGCGGTCATTCATCAGCGGCGAGTTGCTGGCATCTACCACAAGCGGCTGTTGCCCAATTACGGCGTCTTTGACGAAGATCGCTACTTCCGTCCGGGTGAGGCGGCGCCGGTATTCGTTCTTGGCGATGTTATCTTCGGGGTGAATATCTGCGAGGACATCTGGTATCCAACCGGTCCGGCGGTAGCCCAGGTCCAGGCGGGGGCAGAGCTGATTCTGAACCTCAATGCCTCGCCCTACCATCGGGGGAAGAAGCGGTATCGAGAGACGATGCTCGCCGCGCGCGCGGCCGATAATGTTGCCATCGTCGCCTACACGAACATGGTCGGCGGCCAGGATGAGCTTGTCTTCGACGGGAACGCGATGGTCTTCGATGAGGAAGGGCGTCTGATAGTCGAGGGGCCGCAGTTCGAAGAGGATCTGGTAGTTGCGGATCTCGACCTCGGTGCGGTCTTCCGTCGGCGCCTCCACGAACCCCGCCGCCGCAAGGAGCACCTGGTGACGGGCGATCCCCTGCCGGCGCCCCGCATCTCCCTGCCGCGAACACAGCCCACGCCCATTCCCCTGCCCGAGCGAATGGTGCGGCGGCTCGCGCCGCTCGAAGAGGTATATACCGCTCTTGTTGTCGGCACGCGTGATTACGTTCGCAAGAACGGCTTTCGCACCGCTCTGGTTGGGCTCTCAGGAGGGATTGACAGCAGCCTCGTTGCGACGATTGCCACCGACGCGCTCGGCCCGGAGAACGTGGTCGGCGTCTCAATGCCGTCGCGGTTCTCTTCCCCGGGCAGTAAGGATGATGCCCGCGCGGTTGCCGAAAACCTGGGCATTCGCTTCTGGACTGTGCCAATCGAGCCGGCGCACGCTGCCATGCTCGCTATGCTGGACGATTATTTCGCTGGCCTGCCGCAGGGGCTGGCGGAGGAGAATCTCCAGTCGCGTCTCCGCGGCACGATCTTGATGACGATCGCCAACAAGTTTGACTGGATTGTCCTGACGACAGGTAACAAGAGTGAGATGGCGACCGGCTATGCCACGCTCTACGGCGATATGGCCGGTGGTTTCGCGGTGATCAAGGATGTTCCCAAGACGCTTGTCTATGACCTCGCCCGGTGGCGTAATGCCCGCGATGGTCGACCGGTCATTCCGGAGAGCGTGCTGACGAAGGAGCCGAGTGCCGAACTCCGCCCGGATCAGCGTGATGTGGATTCCCTTCCGCCCTACCCCCTGCTCGATCCTATCCTCCGTGCCTACGTGGAGGAGGACCGGAGCTTCGAGGAGATCGTGGCCATGGGGTTCGATGAGGAGACCGTTCGCCGCACCATCCGGATGGTTGATCGGACTGAATACAAACGGCGGCAGGCCCCGCCCGGTGTCAAAATCACCCCGCGTGCCTTTGGCCGCGATCGTCGTCTGCCGATTACCAACCGCTACCGCGGGGCCTAGCGTCCGGCCTCTGCCGCTTCTACGCCCGCCAGAGTTTCCACCAGGCGGCCCGGCGTGGCGGCCGTGCCGGAGTCACCGCAAGGCCGGCACCACCCCCGACGATAAGCGGGAAGAAGAGTTGTTCCCAAATCGGAAGCAGGCCCAGGAGGCCGCAAACGACCTGACTGACGGCCCCGATGACCGCCAGGGCCAGGATAACACTCCAGTACGAGAGCGCTCGCCCGGACCGGAGCCAGAGCAGTCGCCCCAGGGCGTAGCCCAGGAGCAGACCGCCAACGAGAAAGCCAAGGCGAGGGCTAGTAACCAGCGGCATGAGCAGTCAAACGGTCTGCGGCAGGTGGTGTCTCTTCTGTCCTTGATGGGGTACGCTCGACAGCGAAGGTAACGATCCCGTCATCTGGGCACGGCACCTCGATGCGCTCGGCCCGCGATCCGGCCAGACGGAGGGTGTGGAGCACGGGCAAGAGCTTCTGCAGGGCTTCGAGGCACAGGCCGGACGGGGTGCAGTGGCGGAACTCGAACGCATCCCCGGACTGGTGACCGGCTGGGCACGTCCCCTGCACCGCGGTCACGCTGATCCGGTAGGTGGGCTCGCTCTCCGGAGCGGCGACGCGAGGAGGACGCGCGGGGCGAACGCGCACTGCGCGTGCCGCCTCCCGACTGATCGCCACCTCGCCGCGCGCAGTGCGCACAGTGAGCCCACCGTCCCCGACCGCCACGACCTGAAGACGGCTGCCCGGCACCATCCCACAGCGGGTGATCTCTTCAAGGGCGGTTGGCTCGGTCGTGACCTCGGACCCGATGTGCTCGACGACCAGGTCGATTCCCTCTGGAGCCCGGTCGAGATTCGTAGAGAAATCAGCGGCGGCACGATCGGGCAGGCCGATAGCATCACCGTGCGGGCAGATTGTCGGATCGCCGAGCGCGCGTTGCAGACGGTCGGCCGCCGCATCGGACAAAGCATGCTCGACCCGGTCAGCCTCGGCCTGGGCTTCGGTTACGTCCATGCCAAGGGCATCTACAAAGAATCGCTCGGCAATACGCCGCCGGCGAAGGGTCCGCCGTGCCAGCTCACGGCCACGCGGTGTCAGGGCAAGCTCCCGCCCCGGCCCGCTCTGGATGAAACCGGCGTGCTCGAGACGGTGCAGAGTCTCCGTGACCGTTGGCGGTGACACGCCGAACGCGCGAGCGAGTCGGGCACCGATAACGGGCTGCCCCTCTGCCTCGAGCGTCGCGATCGCGGCCACATAATCCTCGGCAACTCGCTGTCCTCGCTCTTGCTCGCGCATCCTATTCCTCCGAGCGGCGTTCCGTGCTGGCCGCGCACGTGGGGCAGATGCCTTCGAAGTAGATGCGCGGGTGGAGATCCCCGTAGCTCGTGCGCGACCGCGCTTTCCGAACAAACTCGGCGAGATCATCCATCTCGAGGTCGTCAACCCGTCCGCAGAGGCGGCAGACAACGTGCGGGTGGGCTGACGGACGGCGTACATCGTAGCGCGTTGACCCCTCGTTCAAGTCGAGCGGCAGGGCTTCCCCGAGCTCCACCAGGACGTCAAGGGTGTTGTACACCGTCGCCAGGCTGACCGTCGGGAAATCCGCACGCAGCCGGGCATAGATCTGGTCAGCGCTCGGATGGGAGGTATCGTGCGCGAGAAGCCGAACCAGTGCCAGCCGCTGGGGAGTCAGGCGATAGCCAGCGCTCTGCAGGCGCGCAATCAGCTCGGTCTCGCGATCAGTTGCCGCCTCGTTCATCATTGCCATGAATCGGTCTTACTTGAGAACTATTCTAAACACCTTCATTCTACGGCGTGCCACGGGCCCTGTCAATGGTTGACCGGGGATTAGGTTTGGCTTATCCTTATGAAGGATTAGGCGAGCCTAATAAAGGCCCCGATCCGCCGGTCAGCGGCATAGCCGTCCTGTCACTGTAAACGATGCCAGGAGCCACACTTCCCGGCCCCTGGTGGGGGCAGTGGCGCCGGAGCAGGCAGGCCGGTGGGAGATATCCTGACGTGATTGGAGGGCAAGGCATGTGGTCTGGCATGAGGCGGATGCTCCTCGCGCTCATTCTGCCTCTATTTCTGGCGCTCGGGACGGGCTTGTATCCATCCGTGAGCCGAGCGGCGGATGGCCAGACCCAGCGGTTGCGCGACCTCGCGGCCCTGCTCGATCAGGCACGCGGCGCCCTGGCAGGTGGACAGGTTGATACTGCGCTTGCCGCCTTTGATCGGTTCCGTGATGGGTGGGAGGCGGTCGAGGACGATGTGCGGGCGCAATCGCCGTCTGACTACCGGGCGATCGAGGAGGCGATGGGAGAGGTCCAGAGGCGGGCCGCAATGCGGCCGGTCGATCGAACTGGACTTGACGCGGCTCTCGCGATGCTGGACGAATCCTTCGATCGCTACCTGGGCACAGTGGTAACAGGCAGACCGGAAGCGAGCACGCCCGCATCCGCAACGCCTGCCGCCACCCTTGCTGATCTGGAGGAGCTCATCCGAGAAGCGCGGGCCGCGTTGCGAAATGGTCAAACGGCTGCGGCCCTGGCTGCGATGCGCCGATTCGAAGAGACGTGGCCAGGTGTGGAGGGCCAGGTCCGCAGTCGCTCCGGGGAGGCATACCGGGTGATCGAGGATAATACGGTGATCGCCCTGGCTGCACTGACCGGGCCTCGACCTGACCCGGCGACTGCTGAGCAAGCCCTCGCCGCTATCGATGGACGCCTGACGCCGCTCCTCACCCCTGCAACCGCCTATGGTCCGCTGGATGCCGCGGCGATCCTTCTTCGTGAAGGCCTCGAGGCCCTTCTGGTTGTCTCTGCCCTCCTCGCCTTCCTGCGGCGGGCTGGTCACGGTGACAAGGGACGCTGGATCTGGGCGGGAGCCGCAGCGGGTATCGGCGTCAGCCTCCTCGTGGCCGTGCTCGCCAATGTCGCGTTTACTGCGCTCCTGACCGGTAGCAATCGGGAGATGATCGAGGGGGTGACCGGTCTTGCGGCCGCAATCATGCTGCTCTATGTGAGCTACTGGCTGCACTCCCGGGCGAGCCTGGGGGCCTGGCGGCACTATATTGAGAGCAGTACACGCGCGGCGCTGGCCCGGGGCAGTTTGCTCTCGCTGGGTCTCGTCGCTTTCCTGGCGGTGTTTCGCGAAGGCGCCGAGACGGTCCTGTTCTACCTCGGCATGGCGCCGTCAATCTCGACACCTCATCTCCTGATGGGGCTGGCGCTCGGGGCCGCTGTCCTGATGATCATTGGGTTTGCGATCCTTTTCTTTGGTCTTCGCCTCCCGCTCCGCCCGTTCTTCCTCCTCGCCAGTCTGCTGGTCTACTACCTGGGGTTCAAGTTCATCGGTACCGGTCTCCACGACCTGCAGGTGGCCGGGATCATTGGCGCGACGCCGGCGCCCTATCTGCCGTCGAGTGACTGGCTTGGCATCTTCCCCACCTGGGAGACGACTGCCGTCCAGCTTCTGCTTCTGATTGCCGGCGCGGCGGCAGTGGCAGTGCTCCAGTGGCGTGCACGGCAGACGGCAGATCGCCTCCCTGCCTAAGGGAATACGTGGTGGAACCCGGTCGGTGTGCCCCGCGGCTCGCCTCACCGGGGGCACACCGACCGGCTGGGAGAAGGCCCGGTTCAGTAGCTGAAGACAACCGTCACCTGGGCGGTGATCGTCTGTTCGCCGGGCTCGACCGGGACCGCCTCGCTAGCGCTTGCCACTGCCCTGGGAGCGGCGAGAGGGATCGGGATGCTGACCGTACCTTCGACAACTGACTCGATTCCGGAGATCTGGAGGCCAAGGGCGCTTGCCAGTGCCGCGGCCTTCGAGCGGGCATCTGCGGCGGCCGCGGCGAGGGCCTGGTTCCGGAGGCTGGTCTCGTCCTTGAAGCCAAACCGGACCGAGCCGGCCATGTTGGCGCCGGCCTGGATCGCGGCGTCGAGGACAGCCCCAGTCTGATCGATGTTCTCGACACGCACGGTCACATTATTCACTGCCCGGTATCCCTGAACGGTCTGGTTCTCCCCGATGATCGGTGAGAGCGATAGGCCGCTGGTCTGGATATCCCGGTCCGGGATGCCAGCTGCTTTGATCGCACTGATCACGGCCTGCATCGCGCGGTTGTTCGCGGCCTGGGCCTCCCGCGCAGTTGTTGCCTGGGTCTGGACGCCGGTCTCAATCGTGGCCTGATCCGGCCGTGCCTGAATCCGCCCCTGGCCAGTCACGGTGATGCCGTGTGTGCTCCCCGAGACGGGAGGAGCGGGATTCGCAGCCACGACGCTTTGCACCTGAACCGGGGCGGCTCGCACGGCGGCGGCCGGTCTTGCGCCTGTGGATGCCGGAGCCGGGAGGACGGCTGCGGCGACCGGCGTCGCGGTTGCAGCCGGCGTCAGCGCGGGGCGGTCGATAGCGCATCCAGTGAGGAGAGCGCCCGCGAGAGCTCCTGCCGCTACCAGCGTGAGAAGACGGGGGATATCGTCAATAAGGATCATGGTCTCCGCCTCTCCTTGTTTTTTCTCTCCGCGTGTTCCACGATCGTGGGTCTCACTGTGACAACGCCGTAGCCGGGCCGGATGTTCCCGGCGAGCCTGCCCGGGTGATAGCTCCTCGACCAGTGTGCCTTCCCATCACCCTGCCTTGATCTATCTCTAATGCTCGGTTTTTCGACTGTCTTAACGGGACTGACCGTCCGCAGTTGTACAATTCCAGACGGATATGACACGAGATCGGAGCCGGGGAGAACAGCCAACGATGATCCTGAGCGACCGCTCGATTCGTGAGGAGATCGAAAAGGACCGCATTCGCATCGAACCCCTTGATCCGCGGTGCATCCAGCCGTCGAGCGTCGATCTCCATCTTTATTCGGAATTCCTTGTCTTTCGGAACTCTCGGCGTCCATTCATTGATGTGCGCACGCCGCAGGATGACCTGACCGAGCTTGTCCGGGTGCCGGAGGGCGAGGCCTTCATCCTCCATCCGGGGGAGTTTGTCCTGGGCAGTACGCGCGAGATCGTCGAGATTCCGGATGATCTGGTGGGGCGCCTGGATGGAAAGAGCTCGCTTGGGCGCTGTGGCCTGATGATTCATTCGACGGCCGGCTATGTGGATCCGGGGTTCCGGGGGCGACTGACGCTCGAGTTGAGTAACGTGGCAAACCTGCCGATCGCGCTCTATCCGGGCATGCGCATCGCCCAGATCTCATTCAGCCGCATGACGACACCGGCAGAGCGGCCGTACGGGGATCCCGCGATCGGAAGCAAGTACCAGGGGCAGATGGGGCCCCGGGCGAGCGAGTTGCACCGGGAGTTCTGCACTGGCGAGGGACAGGGGGAGCGGTGAGGGCGCCTGCTGAGGAGCAAGTTATAGTCGTCTCGACCAGTGACCTCCGCCGGGCCGGCCTGCGCGATGGTTTTGATCCGTGCCCGGCGCCGATCCTGGCGGCCGTGTTTGCGCCGGGCGCAAGCCGACCCATGGCCCGGTCTCGCGCGGAGGCTGATCCCTCCTACAAGCAAATCATTTGTTATGTCGTCCTGATGTGCCAGGGTCGACTGTTCCACTACCGGCGGTCGGCACGGGCAACTGAGCATCGGCTGGCCGGGCTGCGCTCCCTGGGCGTGGGTGGACATCTTAATGTGACCGATGACGGAGAGGTCGCCAGCCCGGCTGGCCTGGAGCGGGCAATCCGTCGAGAGCTCGCGGAAGAGGTCGTGCTGGACGAGGTCCCTGCGATTGAATACCTCGGCATCATCAACGACGATTCAACGCCGGTTGGGCGGGTCCACGTTGGTCTGGTTGCGGCCGCGCGCCTCGCACGGCCGGCGGTGCGTTTGCGAGACGCTACGCTCGTCGACGGACGGTTTGATCCACCCGCCTCTCTGCTCGGCCGTGCGGCCGAGTTCGAAACGTGGTCTCAGCTCTGCCTGCCGGCCCTGGTCAATCTCCTGGGAACTTCTTGAGCACCTCGTCGATCACCCGGTCGGTGTTTATGCCTTCCATGTCTGCCTGGAAGTTCAGGATGATCCGGTGCCGCAGGGCCGGATGAGCGGCGGCGCGGATGTCCTCGAACGAGACGTTATAGCGTCCTTCGAGAAGCGCGCGGATCTTGCCGGCCAGAACCAGCGCCTGCGCGCCGCGCGGGCTGGGGCCGAGCTGAACAAACTGCTGAACCACCCGCGGGGCGTCCGGGGAGGTAGGGTGCGAGGCCGTGACCAGGCGAATCGCGTAATCCCGCACGTGGCTGGCGATCGGCACCTCGCGAACCATGCTGGCGATCCGCAGGAGGGTTGGTCCATCGCAGACCTTCTGGACGTCTGGACGCGCGGATGAGGTCGTACGATCAATGATCTCGACAAGCTCCGCATCCGAGGGGTAGCCCACGAGCAGTTTGAAGAAGAAACGATCGAGCTGTGCCTCAGGAAGCGGATAGGTTCCTTCCATCTCGACCGGGTTCTGGGTTGCGATAACGAAGAACGGCTCCGGGAGCGGATGCATCGTCTTGCTCACCGTCACCGTCCGTTCCTGCATCGCCTCCAGAAGCGCCGACTGGGTCTTCGGGGTGGCCCGGTTGATCTCATCGGCGAGGACGACGTTCGCGAAGATCGGACCGGCCTCGAATCGGAAGGAGCGATTGCCGGTCTCGTCAAAGCTGATAACGTTCGTTCCGACGATGTCGGCCGGCATGAGATCCGGGGTGAACTGGATCCGACTGTACTGCAGGTCAAGGGCATCGGCGAGCACCCGAACGAGCATGGTCTTGCCCAGCCCGGGAACCCCCTCGAGGAGAACGTGTCCCCCGGCCAGCATGGAGATCAGGACGCCCCGGATGATCTCCCGCTGGCCAACGATCACCTTGGAGATCTCCGTCTCGATCGCACGAAGGGTTGCCTGGAGCTGCTCTGCGCTCACCACGCCGGTCATCGGCTCGATCCGCCTTCTCATCGCTCTCAACCATCCATGGGCACGTTCGGTGCCACCCCGTTGTGACACCGGATTCGGACCGGGCCGCCCGGCCCGGTCACGTCGCGCCAGCCATCTCCTGGATCCGGGTAAACAGGAAGTGGTCGAAGTAGTAGTGGATCAGGAGACAGGACAGGATGACGATATAGTAACTCTGAATCCACGGGAGGCCAAGACCCACATTAAGCAGGACGGCCATGACCCCCGCGGAGAGGGTGAGGCCCACGTTGAACAGGTAGAACTGAAGCCCGCGCTCCTGGGAGGTGATCCGGCGAACGATCTCGCTGGTCACCTCACCGCGCTCGAGGCGGAGCCGATTCAGGTACCAGGTCAGCCCCAGGTACTGGAACGAGTGCCAGACGTTCATCCCCTGGAAGGCAACATCCAGGTTGCGGGCGCTTGGAACGATGTAGGCAAGGCAGATCGTGATGACCATGAGCAGGGTTTTGGGAAAGTTCGCCCGGCGCTGCTGGACCTCGAGGGCGGTCTTGGCGATGAACAGCACGAGGAAGCTGAAGAAGAGGGCGTGCGCAGCATAGATGCACCAGTACTGCCCGACGATGAAGGGGATCGTGATGCGCGTGCCGCTGATGACGAACTCGTTGGCCACGAGCTTGACCACCGCCATCGGATAGAGGCTGGTGAAGATAACACCGTAGTCAATCAGGCGGCTGAACAGGGACTGATAGTCGTTCCCTTTCACCCGGTAGCAGTCGGCAATGTAGGCGATCTGATGCAGGACGTGGACCGATGCCCACATCATAAACACGGTCAGCAGGAGGGTGAGATTCACCAGACCAAGGATCGTGACCAGGACCGGCAGGAGCAGGGCGAAGCCCACGTAGACCGGATAGCGGCGGGTGAAGTTGCGGTTCATGAAGGTGAGCGTGTAGGTAGAGCACATGTGTGGGCCGCCGACGGCAATCGCGACGAGGATATCCACCGCCCCGACCGGGTCGACGATGCCACCAGGCACCCCGTAGCGGCTGAAGAGTTGATAGAGCAGGAACGGCACCGGGACGAGAATGGCACTCAGGCTGATGTAGGTGAGGTCCCACCGCTTGCTCAAGAGCCAGGGGGTTTGCCAGGCCGACGCGATACTCCCGCGCTGCCAGGTTCGTTCCGCGTACATGGTATGCGAAGCCCTCCTTTCCGCGCCTGAATAGCTTGCCTGTAAATCGCCTGGAACGGCATCCGGCCGGACGGGAGCCATTATACCGCACGGGCAGGTGCTTGGCACGAATGCTTTCCCTGATGAGACCGCGGGCGGTAGTCAGGGCGCACCGTCGCCACGATCAATGACGGGGCTGTCAGCAATGGGAAGAGAGAAGTAGAAAGTGGAGCCGCGCCCGGTACCCGGACTCTCTGCCCAGAGGTCGCCGCCCATGTGACGGGCGAGCTGCTGGGCCACGTGAAGCCCAAGCCCGAGCCCTTCGCGGTAGATCTCGCGACAGCGCTCTGGCCGGTAGAAACGATCGAAGATGCGCGGCATCTCGTCCGGGGTGATGCCGACCCCTCGATCGGTCACCGCGAGTACAACCCGGCCGGGCTCGGGATGCGCGGTGATATGAATCGAACAGGTGGAAAAGGTCAGGGCGTTGGAGAGGATCTCGGCGATGATCTGCCCAACCCGGCTTGGATCTCCTTCTACAAGCGGCAGATCCCTGGAGAGGCGGTTCTCGATCACCCGATCAGGGTAGCGGCGCCCGGCCCGCCGCACCTGCTCACTGACAATCGGAGCCAGCTCGATCGCAGTCGGCGAGAGCACGAGAAGATGTGCTTCGAGGCGAGCGGCATCCACGATCTCGGCCACCATCTTGTCAAGGCGGCGGGCAGCTGTCACCACCGCCTCCAGATCCTGCCGTGCCCGGCTACCGCCGGGCTGGTTCCTCAGACCATGCAGGGCAGTCTGGGTGTAGCCGAGGATAAGGGTGAGAGGGCCGCGCAGATCATGCGAGATGATCCGGAGCCACTGCTCCCAGCTCTCTTCCAACTGATGGATGCGCTGCTGACAAGCCATCAGCTCGGCCTCGAGCTCACGGATGCGGGCGTCCATTTCCTGCTGGTGGTCCGGGGGGTCGGTATTCACGTGGAGTCACCGCGGTTGGGACAAGCCATCCGGGGCCTCTCTCCGTGATCACTGCGGCCGTGGCGCGGCTGCCGAGCCAGGATTCGAACCTGGAACAACAGATCCAAAGTCTGCTGTGTTACCGTTACACCACTCGGCAGTGATCCACTGCCTAAGGCTATCACAGCAGGCAATCGATGTCAAGAGAGAAAACGCTCGGAAGTCCGTCTCTTTTTCAGGGCCGCGCTGTGGCCGGTTACCGTACGGTCCGAGCGGTTGAGGGGGTGGACTGGCTGACGGCCCCCAGGCACGTCTGTCCTCACAGTTCGCCTGCGTTCCGCAGCATGCCGCCGTCAATGACATAGGTACTGCCGGTGATGTAGGCGGCCTCCGGAGATACGAGAAAGGATACGACCGCCGCAACTTCCTCTGGGCGGCCAACCCGACGAAGGGGAATCTCAGCAAGGAGCCGGGCGAGAAGCTGCGGATTATGGAGGGTTTCCCGATTGATCGGTGTTGCGATCGCGCCCGGTGCTACATTATTGACTGTAATCCCGTGTGGGGCCAGCTCGAGGCAAATCGTGCGCATAAACATGCGCAAGCCCCCCTTCGAGGCGCAGTAGGGGGCGTGAGCGGGCATCGGCAGATCCTCGTGGATCGAGGAGATATTCACGATCCGTCCACCCTCACCCTGACGAATCATCTGTTGAGCCGCCGCCTGGGCGCAGAAGTATGCTCCCTTGAGGTTGACCGCCAGCACGCGATCGTAATCGGCCTCCGTTGTTTCGAGGAATGGATGCTTGATCTCGATGCCGGCGTTGTTCACCAGGACGTCTACCCGACCGAGCTGCCGGACTGTCTCAGCGATCAGCCCGCGTGCTTCGTCCACCCGGGAGATGTCCGCGCCGACAGTGATTGCTCGCCTTCCCATCCGTTCGATCTCCCGGCGAACATCGTCAGCCGCGCGGGCATCGCGGTGGTAATTCACGCACACATGCGCCCCGTCCTGCCCCAGGCGCATGGCGATAGCACGGCCGATGCCGCTTGACGCGCCGGTGACAACGGCGACCCATTCTGTCCTGCTCATCTGGCGGCGCTCCTTGGACTGCTCATCCTCTGTCCGGGGCCGCAGAAGCAGTGCCAGCAGCCGCGGTGCGCCTTGGATGAGGCATCAGGCGGTGGTTTCCCAGGCGTAGCGGAGGAAAAGATGGCTCCCGGCCAGTTTCACGCTTACCAGACGTCCCCACCGGGGGTCAGCGGGTGCGAAGCTTCGCCCGGCAATCAGGCCGGGACGGTAGAGGCCATTCTCCCGCCCGGCGACCTGTGGTGCAAGGGTGAGAAAGAGCTCGTCAAGACAGCGCTCGGCGAAGAAGGCGCCGAGCAGGACTGGTCCTCCCTCCACCAGGATCAGTCCGCCCGAGGGCCGGGGCGGGATGGCTTCCAGGATCTCCCGCGCGCTGACCAGTGGTCCCGAGCGGACGGTCGCAATCTCGACTGACGGTGGAAGCGGGCGAGCGCGGAGCACCTCTGCCCCGCGTTCGGTCGTCACGACAAGGACCGGGCTCTCGCCTCCCTGGAACACCGGGAGCGACAGGTCAAGCTCTCCGTGTGCAGTCACGATCACCGTGATCGGAGCCGCGGCTAGGCCCAGGTGCGCGCGGAGCGCCCGATACTCCGCGGCCATCTCCGGGAAGATGTACTCCGCGGTCCAGCGGTGGCGAGGGACGGCCCGCAGGGTTCCCGCGCCAACAACGACCGCATCGGCGACCGCGCGCAGGATCCCCATGACCAGCCGATCATGCGGGTTATTCCCGCTGATCTCGCCGCCGCCCGACTGGCCGGGCAGACCGAGCGAGACCACGCCGTCGAGGGTCGTGACGAAGTTGGCGATGACGTATGGACGCGGCGCGTGATGCGGGAAGCGAAGCTCGCCGTACAGCGCGGCCAGCGCAGGCGGCATGGGGACCGGTTCGCCCTGTCGCTCTTCAAAAAGGCCCTGGAGCGGAGGCAGAGGGATCATCCGGGTAGCCCGCAGGCCTTCAGGAATTCAGAGCGCAGGGCAGCGTTACCATCATACTCGCCGCGCCAGAAAGTGGTGCGGGTCAGCGGAGCGGCCTCGCGCACGCCCCGCATCTGGGTGCACAGGTGGGCCGCTTCGAGATAGACTGCCACCCCGTGTGGGTTGAGAAGGGTCTCCAGGGTATCCGCGATCTGGCGTCCCAGGCGTTCCTGAACGGTGAACCGCTTGGCATACATGCGGACCAGGCGGGTGAGCTTCGAGATGCCAATGATGTGCTCGTGGGCGATATAGCCGACAAACGCGCGGCCGTGAAACGGGAAGGCGTGATGTTCACAGAGAGCGAAGAAGGGAATCGGCCCTTCAATGATCTGACTCAGGCGGCAATCCGGCCCTCCACGGCACTCGGTCTCGAACACGGTGAGGAGCTTGGGATCGCCTTCGTAGCCCTCAGTGACGTCATAGAGCGCTCGGATAAAGCGGCGGGGCGTATCACGCGTTGCGGGGGTGTTCAGGTCCATTCCGAACGCGCTGAAGATCTCGGCGATGTAGCCCTCGAATCGGCGCATCTGCTCGTCGGTGACCTTCCGTCGCCGCAGTTCCATTGCGTTGCGGATTTCCTCATCATCCAGATCAAGCTGAGTAAATGCCATCCTGCTACTACTCCCCGTGCGACCTATCCTCGTTATCCTAAGCCGTGGACCAGCGCATTGGCAAGGAAAACAGGAGGAAGGCAGGCAAGATTGGCGGAGACGGAGACTGCGAGGGGGCCCGCGCCTTAACCAGCCACGCCGGATGCTGCGTTCTCTTAGACTGACGGATCAGTCGACGACCAGCCCGCCGTCCACAGCGACAGTCTGGCCGGTGATAAAGCGCGCCCGATCAGAGACCAGGAACGCGACGACCTCGGCCACGTCGATCGGCTCACCCAGACGGTGAAGCGGCGTGCGAGCCGTGTACTTCTCCCTGGCTGTCGCACTCATCGCGTCCGTCGGCGTGGCGATCACCCCGGGGGCCACGGCGTTGACGCGGATGTCCGGTGCGAGCTGGAGGGCCAGAATCCGCGTGAGCATGATGACACCAGCCTTGGAGGCAGCGTATGGCGCGGAGACCGGGAAGCCCGGCCGTGCTGATCGCCCCCCGTCGGATGCGATGTTGATCACGACGCCCTGGCCGTGCATCCGTAGATAGGGAACCGCGCCCTGGACAAGAAAGAAGGGCGCTCGCAGGTTCACCGCGAGCAGATCGTCCCACAGGGTAGGGGATACCTTCGCGATCGGTGCCGCGCTGTAGAGACCGGCGTTGTTGATCAGGACGTCCAGCCGTCCGAGTTCCCGGGTGACCTCGGCCAGAAGGCGGGCGATATCTTCATCGCGCCGCAGGTCCGCCGCGATGGCAACGGCGCGGACCCCGAGATCGCACGCGCGCCGGCCGATCTCGTCGGCTGCGGCGCGGGCAGTATGGTAGTGGAGCGCAAGATCGTATCCCCGCTCAGCAAGGATGCGGGCAATGGAACGCCCTATGCCGCTGGTCGCTCCGGTGATCAGCGCGGTTGATCGCTCTGTCGCGGCCATAGAGTTTCTCCCCCTGGATCGCGCTGCGTGGTGGACCGGGCGGTCCCGCGCATTGTCTGTGCCGGTGATCCTCGAAGCAGCCGCCGATCATGCTACAATCGCGCTCGGTTCAGGGAGAGTGCCAGGGACCTGTGCTATCCAGCAACGGGGCGTATACTGGTGAGGACATATACGTCGGTGAGGAAGGGGTCGTGCCAGAACCGGCGGAAGACGGACCAGACGCGCGGCCGTTGCGCAGAGGACGATACGACATGGGACTGGGACAGCTCGCGCCGTTATCCACGCACATCATTGAGGTCGATGGCATTCGTGCCTCCTATGTCCGGGTTGGACGCGGTCAGCCAGTCGTCCTGCTTCACGGCTGGGGGGGATCGGCTGCGAGCTTCGGACCGATCCCCGCTTTGCTCGCTGACCGGTGCGACGTGGTGGCGATTGATCTGCCCGGCTTCGGCGCAACCC